>NZ_CP138214.1:5567500-5867500 GCF_034043515.1 Pseudomonas sp. MUP55
TTGTACGACCAGGGCCAGGCACGGCGGATGGCCCACAGCCTGCTGCTGAATGTGAACGACGACATGACGGTCATGCAGGATGAGATCTTTGGTCCGCTGTTACCCATCGTGCCCTATCGCGGCATCGACCAGGCGTTTGCCTACATCAACCAGCGCCCTCGCCCACTGGCCCTGTATTACTTCGGTTACAACAAAAGTGAACAGAACCGCGTGCTGCACGAGACCCACTCCGGCGGCGTGTGCCTGAACGACACCCTGTTGCATGTGGCCCAGGACGACATGCCGTTTGGCGGCATTGGCCCCTCCGGCATGGGCCACTACCACGGTCACGAAGGTTTCCTGACCTTCAGCAAGGCCAAGGGGGTGCTGGTCAAACAGCGCCTGAACGCGGCGAAGCTGATCTACCCGCCCTACGGAAAATCCATCCAGACGCTGATCCAGAAGCTGTTTATCCGCTGATAACGCCACCCTTGGGACAATAAGAACAATGAACCCCAGCCTGACTGATCCACCCGCGCTGTCGCGGCGCGGCGTCTTGAAAATCGGCCTGTGCGCCAGCGCCTTCCTGGCGACCGCCGGGCTCGGCGCCAGCCTCAGCGGTTGCTCCAGCAGCACGCCGGCCAACGGCTTTACGCTGTTGCGCAGCAGTGACTTGCCATTCCTGCGCGCAGTTATCCCCGTACTGCTGGAAGGCGCCGCCAGCGCCCAGGCCGTGAGCGCCGGGATTGAAGACACCCTGAAAAAGCTCGACTACAGCCTGCAGCACCTGTCGCCGGAGATGTTCAAGCTTACCCAGCAATTGTTCGATGTGCTCGGCATGGGCATTACCCGAGGCCCATTGACCGGTATCTGGGGCAGCTGGGAAAACGCCAGCAGCGAGCAGATCCGCAACTTCCTGCACCGCTGGGAGAACAGCTACCTGAACCTGCTGCGCATGGGCCAGGGCTCGCTGCTCAAGCTGGTGATCATGGCCTGGTACTTCCGGGCCGAGTCCTGGGCTCATTGCGGCTACCCCGGCCCGCCGAAGATCTGATTTGCATCCCCGACAATAAAAACAAGAGACGAACCTGATGCCCGTACCCGATCTGTTCCGCGATGGCCTGGCCCGTGGCTGGAAAACCCACAACGGCGCCGCCCTCGACAACGACCTGACCCTGGAAGCCGACGTGGCCATCATCGGCAGCGGCGCCGGTGGCGGCACCACGGCAGAAATCCTCAGCGCCGCTGGCTACAAGGTGCTGCTGATCGAAGAAGGCCCGCTCAAGACCAGCAGTGACTTCAAGCTGCTGGAAGACGAAGCCTATGCCAGCCTGTACCAGGAAGGCATCGGGCGCATGAGCAAGGACGGCGCGATTACCATCCTGCAGGGCCGGGCAGTGGGCGGCACCACGCTGATCAACTGGACCTCCAGCTTCCGCACGCCGGACGCCACCCTCGCC
This sequence comes from Pseudomonas sp. MUP55, assembly GCF_034043515.1. Lineage (NCBI taxonomy): Bacteria > Pseudomonadati > Pseudomonadota > Gammaproteobacteria > Pseudomonadales > Pseudomonadaceae > Pseudomonas > Pseudomonas sp. MUP55. Next base: position 5,568,940 of record NZ_CP138214.1, read on the forward strand.
CACTGGGCCAGTGAATACGCGGTGAAGGGCCATAGCAGCGCCGAAATGGCGCCGTGGTTCGAGAGCATGGAACAGCGCCTGGGCATCGCGCCATGGGCCCTGCCGCCCAATGCCAACAACGATGTGATCCGCAAAGGCTGCGAAAAGCTCGGCTACAGCTGGCACGTGATCCCGCGCAATGTGCGCGGTTGCTTCAACCTGGGCTATTGCGGCATGGGCTGCCCGGTCAACGCCAAGCAATCGATGCTGGTAACCACCATCCCCTCCACCCTGGAAAAAGGCGGCGAACTGCTCTACCTGGCCCGTGCCGAGCGCCTCAAGTACAGCGGCGACACGATCAGCAGCCTGGAATGCGTGGCCATGGATGAGCGCTGCGTGGCGCCTACCGGGCGCAAGATCACCGTGAAGGCCAGGCATTACGTACTCGCGGGCGGCGGCATCAACAGCCCGGCACTGCTGATGCGCTCGGACGCACCGGACCCGCATTCACGCCTGGGCAAGCGCACCTTCCTGCATTTGGTGAATTTCTCCGCGGGGTTGTTCGACGAGGTCATCAACCCGTTCTACGGGGCGCCGCAGTCGATCTATTCCGACCACTTCCAGTGGCTGGACGGCACCACCGGTAAAATGTCCTACAAGCTCGAAGCGCCGCCCTTGCATCCAGGGCTGGCAAGCACCCTGTTTGGCGGCTACGGCGCGCAGAACGCCCTGGACATGAGCCGATTGCCCCATACCCACGCCATGCTCGCGCTGTTGCGCGACGGTTTTCACCCCGACAGCCCTGGCGGCGCCGTGGAATTGCGCGGTGACGGTACGCCGGTGCTCGACTACCAGGTTTCGCCCTACGCCTGGGACGGCCTGCGCCGGGCCTTTCACAGCATGGCCGAGATCCAGTTCGCGGCGGGCGCCAAATCGGTCAAGCCGCTGCATCACGACGCCCGGTACGTGAACAGCCTGGCAGAGGCACGTAGCGTGATTGACGGTTTGAACCTCGAGTTGCACCGAACCACCCTGGGCAGCGCCCATGTGATGGGCGGTTGCGCGATGGGTGAAGACCCGAAAAACGCGGTGGCCGACAGCCTCGGTCGCCATCACCAACTGCGTAACCTGTCGATCCATGACGGCTCGCTGTTTCCCACCAGCATTGGGGCAAACCCCCAGTTGTCGGTGTATGGATTGACCGCCCAACTGGCGTCAGCCTTGTGCGAACGTCTGAAAACAGCGTGAAAAAGCGTTCGATTCACGGCATCTATCTACATAAGTCGACTTGGCCGACCGGGATGGCTGCGATACCATCCTGTTCCCCAACGGACTCCGCCAGGACGACGCGATGAACCGAGTGTTGTACCCAGGAACCTTCGACCCGATTACCAAAGGCCATGGCGATCTGGTCGAACGCGCCTCTCGCCTGTTCGACCACGTGATCATCGCGGTTGCCGCCAGCCCGAAGAAAAACCCGCTGTTCCCGCTGGAACAACGCGTGGAACTGGCGCGTGAGGTCACCAAGCACCTGCCTAACGTGGAAGTGGTGGGCTTTTCGACACTGCTGGCGCACTTTGCCAAGGAGCAGAACGCCAATGTGTTCCTGCGTGGCCTGCGCGCGGTGTCGGATTTCGAATACGAATTCCAGCTGGCCAACATGAACCGCCAACTGGCGCCGGACGTGGAAAGCCTGTTCCTCACGCCGTCGGAACGTTATTCGTTCATTTCTTCGACGTTGGTCCGAGAAATCGCGGCTTTAGGCGGAGATATCACCAAGTTCGTGCATCCAGCCGTTGCCGACGCACTGACGCTTCGCTTCAAGAAGTAAGACCGCTTGATCGGCGCCCGCTCGCACTGCGGGCGCCAATGCGGCACAATTGCGCGCATTAGTTTCCAGATGCCTTGGCTGACAGCCCTGGCAGGAGTTTTCATGTCCCTGATCATCACCGACGATTGCATCAATTGCGACGTCTGCGAACCCGAGTGCCCGAACGCTGCGATTTCCCAGGGTGAAGAGATCTACGTGATCGACCCCAACCTGTGCACCCAGTGTGTCGGCCACTACGACGAACCCCAGTGTCAGCAGGTGTGCCCGGTGGATTGCATTCCGCTGGATGAAGCCCATCCTGAGACGCAAGCGCAGTTGATGGAGAAGTACCGGAAGATTACCGGGAAAGCCTGAGCTTCTTTAGTGCCTGTAAGGGCCTCATCGGGGGCAAGCCCCCTCCCACATTGAAATGCGTTCCAAGTGTGGGAGGGGGCTTGCCCCCGATGGCGCTATCAGCCATTACACAGCAATCAGCTCTGGCACCTGGGGCAAAACACACTCGCCCGCTGCCCCAGCACCACATTGCGCAACTCGGTCCCGCACACCTTGCACGCCTGGCCCCCACGGCCGTAGACGAACAGTTCCTGCTGGAAATACCCCGGCTGCCCGTCACCACCAATAAAGTCGCGCAACGTGGTACCGCCGCGCTCGATGGCAGCCGCCAGCACGCGCTTGATCTCGACCGACAGCTTCAAATAACGCGCACGGGAGATGCCGCCGGCCGCACGACGCGGATCGATCCCCGCCGCAAACAGCGCTTCCGTCGCATAGATATTGCCCACGCCCACCACCACCGCGTTGTCCATGATGAACGGCTTGACCGCCATCGACCGGCCCCGTGACAGTTGAAACAGCCGCTCGCCATCGAACAGCTCGGTCAACGGCTCCGGCCCCAGGCGAATCAGCAGCTCGTGGTTGTGCGGGTCCTGGCTCCAGAGCATCGCGCCAAAACGCCGAGGGTCGGTGTAGCGCAGGGCAAGACCGGACTCAAGCTCGATATCCACGTGCTCATGCTTGGCCGCCGGCATGCCGACTTCCACCAGGCGCAGGTTGCCCGACATGCCCAGGTGGCTGATCAAGGTGCCCACTTCGGCGTTGATCAACAGGTACTTGGCGCGCCGCTCCACCAGCACGATGCGCTGCCCGGACAGGCGCACATCGAGGTCTTCCGGGATTGGCCAGCGCAGGCGGCGCTCACGCACCACCACACGGCTGACGCGCTGGCCCTCCAGGTGCGGGGCAATCCCGCGCCGGGTGGTTTCGACTTCTGGTAACTCAGGCATGTGTACCTCGGGAAGAAAGGCTCAGTGCGCGCCCAATTCGCGGATCGACAACTTCATGCTTTCGAAGTCGTAGTCCGACAGGCCCACGTAATCCAGCACCAGGTGGCCGATCGCATCCCATTCACGGTCGATGCTCTGGTTGCCCAGCACCCGATAGGACGAACAGATGTGCTCGGCCATTTTGAGGATCGCCAGCAGGTTTTTAAGCACCGGGTTGCGCGACGTCTCATCGCTGAAAATCGCCAGGGCGTTGTGGTGATTGGCGATGGCGTCGGTCACATGCTCCGGCAGGCGCCAGGACTTGGCGGTGTAGTAGCCCACCACCGCATGGTTGGTGTTGAACGCGTTGTTCTCGGTGTCGACCACCCGGCAATCCGCGCCGGCATTGGCGTAGGCCTGCTCCAGGACCGTCATGTAATTCGGGAACCGCTTGAGCATCAGCGGTACGCCACAATCATGGAACAGGCCCAGGGCATAGGCTTCGTCAACTGCCTGGGAGCCGGTGCGCTTGGCCAGGGTGAGGCAGGTCATGGCCACATCCTGGGCGGTGTCCCAAAAGCGGTTGAGCGTGACGATGGTGTCGTCGCTCATCTCGCCCTTGATCGACAACGCATTGATCAGGTTGATCACCGAGCGGCTGCCCAGCAGGTTCACCGCACGCTGGATCGAGGCGATCTTGTTGCTCAGGCCGTAATACGGCGAGTTGACGATTTTCAGCAACGCACCGGACAAGCCCGGGTCCTGGGCGATCAGCCGGGCGATCACCTCCAGGTCCGGGTCGGGCATGTACTGCTCCATCTGCAAATCCACCATGATTTGCGGCTGGGGCGGCACGCTGATGCCTTGCAGGACCTGCTGAATCTGTTCGGCGGAAAGCTCTTGGGACATAAGTACACACTCTGGGCTAGGCGGGAATTCTACCCCTTATGCAGACGTGCCCGACACCCACAAACCGAACTGAAACCGGATCACATATGGGCATTCGGTTAATGCGACACCGTGGCGAGGGAGCTTGCTCCCGCTGGACTGCGCAGCAGTCCCATTGTTTGGGGCCGCTTCGCGGCCCAGCGGGAGCAAGCTCCCTCGCCACGGGTTACTTTCGCCTGCTTCTTAACTGGCTGGCGTCAGGGCTCGCCCCCTCCCACATGTCCGGCGGTGCCGCCAAGTAGTACGCAACACGGTATACTCCCGCTCTTTTTTCCGGAGCGACGTCATGTCCCTGCCAAGCCTGCGTCTCAAAGCCAACGCCGATCGTCGTTTGCGCAACGGCCACCTGTGGGTCTACAGCAACGAAATCGACGTGGCCGCCACCCCACTCCACGGCTTCCAGGCAGGTGACCAGGCTATCCTGGAAGCGGCCGGCGGCAAGACCCTGGGCATCGTGGCCATGAGCCCGAACAACCTGATCTGCGCCCGCCTGCTGTCGCGCGACATCAAGTTGCCGCTGGACAAATCGCTGCTGGTGCACCGCCTCAACGTGGCCCTGTCCCTGCGCGATCGCCTGTTCGACAAGCCCTTCTACCGCCTGGTCTACGGCGATTCCGACCTGCTGCCGGGCCTGGTGGTCGACCGTTTCGGCGACATCCTCGTCGTGCAGATCGCCTCGGCAACCATGGAAGCCCATAAGGAAGACGTGATCGCCGCGCTGACCCAAGTGCTCAAGCCGAGCGGCATCCTGTTCAAGAACGACTCCGCCGCGCGCGACGCCGAAGGCCTCAACCGCTACGTCGAAACCGTATTCGGCCTGGTGCCGGAGTGGGTGGCGCTGGAAGAAAACGGTGTGAAATTCGAAGCCCCGGTGATCCAGGGCCAGAAAACCGGCTGGTTCTACGACCACCGCATGAACCGCGCCCGCCTGGCGCCGTATGCCAAGGGCAAGCGCGTCCTCGACCTGTACAGCTACATCGGCGGCTGGGGCGTACAAGCCGCCGCATTCGGCGCCAGTGAAGTGTTCTGCGTCGACGCCTCCGCCTTCGCCCTCGATGGCGTCGAGCGCAACGCTGCGCTGAACGGCGTCGCCGAGAAAATGACCTGCATCGAAGGCGATGTGTTCGAAGCGCTCAAGGAACTCAAGGCCAGCGAAGAACGCTTCGACGTAATCGTCGCCGACCCACCGGCCTTCATCAAACGCAAGAAAGACATGAAGAACGGCGAAGGCGCCTACCGCCGCCTGAACGAGCAAGCCATGCGCCTGCTCAGCAAGGACGGCATCCTGGTCAGCGCCTCGTGCTCCATGCACCTGCCCGAAGACGACCTGCAAAACATCCTCCTGACCAGCGCCCGCCACTTGGACCGCAACATCCAGATGCTCGAACGCGGCGGCCAGGGCCCGGACCACCCGGTGCACCCGGCGATCGTCGAGACGCGGTATATAAAGAGCATTACGTGCCGGTTGTTGCCCAATAGCTAAGACTGGAACCTCCCCATGTAGGAGCGAGCTTGCTCGCGAAAAACCAGCAGGCGACACGGGCTGCCTGATAGCACTGCGTTATCGTTGACGTTTTTCGCGAGCAAGCTCGCTCCTACAGGGACGACGATCACAACCAAATGGCGTCCCATAGCGGGTATTGGCCAATGTGCTCGACCAAACCTGCACGCAAGGGATTGGCCACGATATAGCGGGCCATTGCCTTCAAGTCCTCTTCCCGACGTAGCGCCCGGTCGAAATAGCCTTTCTGCCAAAGCGTCCCGTAAGAGCATCTCGCACTGTTGATCGCGCGGGCACTTCGCGACTTGGTGATTCGCATCAGTCTGGGCAAGTCGCCATTGTGCAACTCCACCAGCCAGTGGAAATGGTCAGGCATGACCACCCAAGCCAGCGAAGTCGCCTCACCCTCTTCCTGAGCTTTTCTGAATTCGCTGACAAGCAGACGACCAATGCGCCAGTTCTGAAAAATTGACTGCCGTTGATGGGTAACCGCGGTAATCAGGTAGATACGACCCGATTCTGAATAGCGCCCAGTGCGCAGCCGATGAGCATTTTGCTGGGTGGACATTCCTTCGTCCTCTTCTGTGATTGGAAGAGAAACGGTAGGAGCCGAAGCGTCGACTAGCCTGTAAACAATAGTTCTGAATATGTCTTACCCCTGTAGGAGCGAGCTTGCTCGCGAAAAACCAACAGGCGATGCGCGCTGCCTGATAGCGCTGCGTTATCGTTGACGTTTTTCGCGAGCAAGCTCGCTCCTACAGGAAGACGGTGTAGAATCAGCCCTATTCATCGCCAGTCATCCCCGGCGGGTTTATGAGCTCGAGGCCCAAGCAAGCGGCGATCCCGCGACGCGAGTGGCAACTTCCGGACACACGGCCATTTTCTGAGTGCTCCAGTCGTCAATAGAAGCTCACTCCCTTTAGTACTTGATTAGCCGCCCGGAGTGCTCCAATGCCTGATTACCGCTCGAAAACATCCACCCACGGCCGCAACATGGCCGGCGCGCGCGCACTGTGGCGTGCCACGGGGATGAAAGATGACGACTTCAAGAAGCCGATCATCGCGATTGCCAACTCCTTCACCCAGTTCGTACCCGGCCACGTCCACCTCAAGGACCTGGGCCAGCTGGTCGCTCGCGAGATCGAACGCGCTGGCGGCGTGGCAAAGGAATTCAACACCATCGCCGTTGATGACGGCATCGCCATGGGCCATGACGGCATGCTGTATTCCCTGCCGAGCCGCGAGATCATCGCCGACTCCGTGGAATACATGGTCAACGCCCACTGCGCCGACGCTATCGTGTGCATTTCCAACTGCGACAAGATCACCCCCGGCATGCTGATGGCCGCCCTGCGCCTGAACATTCCGGTGATTTTCGTTTCCGGCGGCCCGATGGAAGCCGGCAAGACCAAGCTGGCCTCCCACGGCCTCGACCTGGTCGACGCCATGGTCATCGCCGCCGACTCCAGCGCTTCTGACGAGAAGGTCGCGGAATACGAGCGCAGCGCCTGCCCGACCTGCGGTTCGTGCTCCGGTATGTTCACCGCCAACTCGATGAACTGCCTGGTCGAAGCCCTGGGCCTGGCCTTGCCGGGCAACGGCTCGACGCTGGCCACCCACAGCGACCGCGAGCAGCTGTTCCTGCAGGCCGGCCGCACCATCGTCGAGCTGTGCAAGCGTTACTACGGCGAGAACGATGAGTCGGTGTTGCCGCGCAACATCGCCAACTTCAAGGCGTTCGAGAACGCCATGACCCTGGACATCGCCATGGGCGGTTCCACCAACACCATCCTGCACTTGCTGGCTGCCGCCCAGGAAGCCGAGATCGATTTCGACCTGCGCGACATCGACCGCCTGTCCCGTCACGTGCCGCAACTGTGCAAGGTCGCGCCAAACATCCAGAAGTACCACATGGAAGATGTGCACCGCGCCGGCGGTATCTTCTCGATCCTCGGTTCCCTGGCCCGTGGCGGCCTGCTGCACACCGACCTGCCGACCGTGCACAGCACGTCCATCGCCGAAGGCATCGCCAAGTGGGACATCACCCAGACTGACGACGAAGCCGTGCACACCTTCTTCAAGGCAGGCCCGGCCGGCATCCCGACGCAGACTGCGTTCAGCCAGTCGACCCGTTGGGACACTCTGGACGACGACCGTGAAAACGGCTGCATCCGCAGCGTCGAGCACGCCTATTCGCAAGAAGGCGGCCTGGCCGTGCTGTACGGCAACATCGCCCTCGACGGTTGCGTGGTGAAGACTGCCGGTGTGGACGAGTCCATCCACGTCTTCGAAGGCCGCGCCAAGATCTACGAGAGCCAGGACAGCTCGGTACGCGGCATCCTGGCTGACGAAGTCAAGGAAGGCGACATCGTGATCATCCGCTACGAAGGCCCCAAAGGCGGCCCGGGTATGCAAGAGATGCTCTACCCGACGTCGTACCTCAAATCCAAGGGCCTGGGCAAAGCCTGCGCCTTGCTCACCGACGGCCGTTTCTCCGGCGGCACCTCGGGCCTGTCCATCGGCCACGCTTCGCCGGAAGCCGCTGCCGGTGGCGCGATTGGCCTGGTGCAGGATGGCGACAAGGTGCTGATCGACATCCCGAACCGCTCGATCAACCTGTTGATCAGCGATGAAGAACTGGCCGCGCGCCGGGTCGAGCAGGACAAGAAAGGCTGGAAGCCGGTAGAGAAGCGTCCACGTAAAGTGACGACTGCGCTGAAAGCCTACGCCTTGCTGGCCACCAGCGCCGACAAGGGCGCCGTTCGCAACAAGGCAATGCTCGACGGCCTGTAAGCCCCACGCATAAAAATGCCCCGCACTTGGCGGGGCATTTTTTTGCCCGAGATAACCCCAGGAATAATGAAGATCCAATGTGGGAGGGGGCTTGCCCCCGATATCGGTGTGTCAGCAAAAATGAGCTGACTGAACAACCGCTATCGGGGGCAAGCCCCCTCCCACATTTACCGGCATACACCCGTGATTGATCGTTCCTACGCTCTGCGTGGGAATGCCTCTTGGGACGCTCCGCGTCCCGCCACCGCTGCACGTTTCGGCAATTGCGCACGGGTGACGCAGAGCGTCACGGGCTAGATTCACACGCGGGAGCGTGGGAGCGATCGTATAGATGAGCTGACTGAACAACCGCCATCGGGGGCAAGCCCCCTCCCACATTTTTTAACCGAATTCAGCCTGTTACTGGATTTCATCCGGCTTGACGATCACCCAGTTCTTGTCCGCCGTTACCGGCAAGCCTTCCTTGGCCTGCGCCGCCGCGTGCTTGGCCATCATGCCGTTGAGCTGGGTCATGTATTTGTCTTTGCGGTTGATCCACAGGTGGATGCCGCCCTTGGCCACGTCCACATCGTGAAACAGCATGTAGCCATCGCTGGTCGGGGTGTCACCGCCGACGATCACCGGCTTTTTCCATTCGTCGATGTAGGTGAGGATCGCCGCGTGCTTGCCGGCCATCCAAGTGGCGGGGGTCCAAAGGTAAGGCGTAAGTTCCAGGCCGAGGTTGGCCTTCTCGTCATATTTGCCGGCGGCGATCTGTTTGCGCGCGGTGGTCAGCTCGCCGGTTTTGCGGTCCTTGAGCAACGTACTCACGCCGATGACGTTCTCGGGTTTGACGTTGTAGCCATACTTCGGATCGGCGGCAACCATGCGCACCAGTTCCTCCGAGGCGGCCGTCATCACATACACCTCGATGCCGTTTTCCATCAACTTGTTGTACAGCTCGGCTTGGCCGGTGAAGACTTTTGGTGGCTGCACTTCGGACTGTTTCACCGTGTCGCCTTCAAAATAGCTGACCGGAACGGGTTTGCCCGAAGCCATCAGCTCGTCGACCTGGACCTTGAGCTCCTTGAGGGTGAAACCGGAAAACACCTGGGCCACCCACGGGTAGCACACCATGTCGTCCACTTCGCAGAGGCGATAGTAGTAGCTGAACAGGCTTTCCTTGTGCTCGGCGGTGTCTTTGAACGGCATCAGCTTGAGCGAAGGGTCGAGGCTGTCGCGGGTGATCAGGCCCTTGTTTTCCATGTACGGCAGCAAGGATTCTTCAAGGTCGTAGCGGTAGCTGGTGTTGTCCATGTCGAACACCGCGAAATTGCCCTTGTTGGCGTTCGCGGCGATCATCTCATTCAGTTGCTTGGCGGCCGGCGCCGGCCAGTGTTTCAACTCGGTGGCGGCAAACGCCTGGCTGGCAAGTCCCAGGCACAGAGCGGCGGCAAGCAGTTTCGGCGCGAGCTTCATAAGCGTTTACTTCCTGAGTGAAAGACACCGACGCTAACAAATCTGTGTGACAGTCCCCGCGTTGAGCGCGACGGCCTGCATCCTGATTCCGCCACAGCCATACGCCAGAGCGTCAAACCCTTATTCCAAAAACGACAGTCACCATTCCATATTGGTATTAAATCAATATATTTCAAGCTGTTAGGCTTCCCGGTTCACAGTCGCAGGCTCACGCGATTGGCTGCCTTCTCAACGGAGCTTCAATGAATCTTCCACTGATTCTCAACTTACTGGTGTTCGTGGCCCTGCTGCTGGGCCTGGCACAAACCGGCCGTACCCACTGGAGCCTCGCCAAGAAGGTGTTGTTCGCTTTGGTGCTGGGCGTGGTGTTCGGCGTGGTGCTGCACGCTATCTACGGTGCCGGCCACCCGGTGCTCAAGGCCTCCATCGGCTGGTTCGACCTGGTCGGCAACGGTTATGTGCAGTTGCTGCAAATGATCGTGATCCCGCTGGTGTTCGCCTCGATCCTCAGTGCCGTGGCGCGTCTGCACAATGCCTCGTCCCTGGGCAAGATCAGCTTCCTGACCATCGGCACCCTGCTGTTTACCACCGCGATTGCCGCGCTGATCGGTATCGGCCTGACCAACCTGTTCGGCCTCACCGCCGAAGGCCTGGTGGCCGGCACCCAGGAAATGGCGCGCCTGCAAGTCATCCAGAACGACTACGCGGGCAAGGTCGCCGACCTGAATATCCCACAGTTGCTGCTGTCGTTCGTGCCGGCCAACCCGTTCGCCGACCTGGCTCGGGCCAAACCGACGTCGATCATCAGCGTGGTAATTTTTGCTGCGTTCCTGGGGGTTGCCGCCTTGCAACTGCTCAAGGATGACGTGGAAAAAGGCCAGAAAGTGCTCAACGCCATCGACACCCTGCAAGCCTGGGTGATGCGCCTGGTGCGCCTGGTCATGAAGCTGACCCCGTACGGCGTACTGGCGTTGATGACCAAGGTGGTCGCCAGTTCCAACCTGCAGGACATCATCAAGCTCGGCAGCTTCGTGGTGGTGTCGTACCTGGCACTGGGCCTGATGTTCGTGGTGCACGGCCTGCTGCTGTCGCTGGCCGGCATCAACCCGCTGCGCTTCTTCCGCAAGGTGTGGCCAGTGCTGACATTTGCCTTCACCAGCCGCTCCAGCGCCGCCTCGATTCCTTTGAGCATCGAAGCGCAGACCCGCCGCCTGGGCATCCCGCAGTCCATCGCCGGTTTTGCCGCTTCGTTCGGTGCGACCATCGGCCAGAACGGCTGTGCCGGGCTCTATCCTGCGATGTTGGCGGTGATGGTTGCGCCGACCGTCGGCATCAACCCGCTGGACCCGCTGTGGATCGCGACACTGGTAGCGATTGTGACCCTGAGTTCGGCCGGTGTGGCAGGCGTGGGGGGTGGGGCCACCTTCGCCGCACTGATCGTGCTGCCGGCCATGGGGCTGCCGGTGTCGCTGGTGGCGCTGCTGATTTCCGTGGAGCCGCTGATTGATATGGGCCGCACGGCATTGAACGTGAATGGTTCGATGACGGCGGGGGCGATTACCAGCCAGATCATGGGGCAGACGGATAAAGCGTTGCTCGAGGCCGATGAGCATGGGCAGCTGGTCAGCTGAGCTGCAAGTTATCAGCCTCAAGCTGCAAGAAAGAGCACCGCGCTTTTACTTGCAGCTTGTAGCTTAAAACTAGTAGCTGCTCCTCTCCCAGACTTCAAAGTTGTAAGCCGGTTTATCCCCTTCGGCTGGGTTCTCCACATTCGACACCAACTTCCATTGGTTCGCATCAAACGCCGGAAACCATGCATCCCCTTCCGGGCTCAACGCCACCCGCGTCAGATACAGCCGATCCGCATGCTCTAGCCCCTGCGCATACAACTGCGCGCCGCCGATCAGCATCAGCTCATCGACGCCCTGCTCCAGCGCCCACGCCTCGGCGCGTTCGACCGCAGCCTCCAGTGACGCAAATACTTGCGCACCTTCAAGCACCAGGTCGGTTTGACGGCTGACCACGATGTTCAGGCGCCCCGGCAACGGTCGGCCCAGGGAATCCCAGGTCTTGCGCCCCATGATGATCGGCTTGCCGAGGGTGGTGGCCTTGAAATATTTGAAATCCCCCGGCAAGTGCCAGGGCATGCTGTTGTCGACGCCGATCACACGGTTTTCACCGAGGGCTGCGATCAGGCTTAAAGGGAGAGTCTTTTTCATGGCCACGAGAATACCAGAGCTGCGAGTCAGCGGTTATGCTCCAACCTCACGAACACAACAGGATGGCGCGTGACTGCACTGAACCCGCTGCACACACTTTGGCTGACCGAAACCGTGCGCCTGCGCGAAGAACACGCCGGCCCCCTGGAAGACCTCGAAGCCAATCGCCTGGCCCGTGCGGCCGGTGGCGACCTGCCAACACGCATCGCACAGCGTGCCCTGCACCTGGCCGAACGCGATGGCCTGACCGGCGCCCTCAGCCGCTGGCTGCAAGGCGCGCGCCTGGCCGTGGTGCTGCTGGCGATCGTCGCGGTGGTCAGCGGCGCCGGCCTGGCGTTTGCCGCGCTGGGCAATGGCCTGGCCCCGGTGAATGTGTTCTGGGCCCTGGGCAGTCTGCTCGGTCTGAACCTGATCCTGCTGCTCAGTTGGGCCCTGGGCCTGGTGTTTGCCGGCGAACACGGTGCCAGCCTCGGTCGACTGTGGCTGTGGCTCAGCGAAAAACTCGCGCGCGATGCCAAGGCCGCGCAGCTGGCACCGGCCCTGCTGCTGTTGCTGCAACGCCAGAAACTCAACCGCTGGGCCGTCGGTGTGCTGGTCCACAGCCTGTGGTTGCTGGCGTTGCTCAGCGCCCTGCTGGTTCTGCTGATGCTGCTCGCCACCCGGCGTTACGGCTTTGTGTGGGAAACCACCATCCTCGGTGCGGACACCTTCATCGCTGTCACCCAGGCCCTCGGCACCCTGCCCGCCCTGCTCGGTTTCAGTGTACCGACGGTGGAGATGATCCGCGCCAGCGGCGACTCCGCGCTGAATATCGAAAGCGCCCGCCAGGCCTGGGCTGCGTGGCTGGTGGGGGTGTTGCTGGTGTACGGCCTGCTGCCGCGGCTGATACTCGCGCTGCTGTGCCTGTGGCGCTGGAAACGCGGGCGCGCGGCCTTGCGCCTGGACCTCAACCTGCCCGGCTATGCCCAATTGCGCGAGCGCCTGATGCCGAGCAGCGAACGGTTGGGGGTCAACGATGCGGCGCCGGAACAATTGCACCAGGTGGCTGGCGGCATCAGTGAACTGCAAAGCGACGGCGCACTGCTGGTGGCCATCGAACTGGACGACCAGCGTCCTTGGCCACCCAAACTGCCCGGCACGGTCAAGGATGCCGGCATCCTCGACAGCCGCGAGTCGCGCAACAAACTGCTGGAGCAGCTCACGCGTTTTCCGCCCTCGCGCCTGGCCATTGCCTGCGACCCGCGGCGCTCGCCCGACCGTGGCAGCCTGGCGCTGATCGCCGAGCTGGCGCGCAGTGCGGCGGCGACGCGGGTGTGGCTGCTGCAAGCGCCGCCCGGCCAGGCGCTGGACGCCGAACGCCTGGGCGACTGGCACAGCGCGCTGCAGCAGCTTGAGCTGCCCTTCGCCGACTGTGCACTGTTGAACTGGCTGGAGAGCGGTCATGACTAAGCCCCTCAAGCTCGCCGTGGTCGGCCATACCAATGTGGGCAAGACCTCATTGCTGCGCACCCTGACCCGCGATGTCGGTTTTGGCGAAGTGTCCCATCGCCCCAGCACCACGCGGCATGTCGAAGGGGCGCGTTTGTCGGTGGACGGCGAAGCCTTGCTGGAGCTGTACGACACCCCCGGCCTGGAAGATGCCATCGCCCTGCTCGATTACCTGGAACGCCTGGACCGCCCCGGCGAACGCCTGGATGGCCCGGCACGCCTGACGCGCTTTCTGGAAGGCAGCGAGGCGCGCCAACGCTTCGAGCAGGAAGCCAAGGTGCTGCGCCAACTGCTGGCCTCGGATGCCGGCCTGTACGTGATCGATGCCCGCGAGCCGGTGCTGGCCAAGTACCGCGACGAGCTGCAAGTGCTGGCCAGCTGCGGCAAGCCCTTGCTGCCGGTGCTCAATTTCGTCAGCAGCAGCGACCACCGCGAACCCGACTGGCGCGAGGCCCTGGCTCGCCTCGGCCTGCATGCGCTGGTGCGTTTTGACAGCGTGGCGCCGCCGGAAGATGGCGAACGTCGCTTGTATGAAAGCCTGGCCCTGTTGCTGGAAAACGCGCGGCCGCAGCTGGAGCGGCTGATCCTCGATCAGCAAGCCCAACGCCAGGCCCGCCAGCAGAGCGCTGCGCGTTTGATCGCCGAACTGTTGATCGACTGTGCCGCCTGCCGACGCAGCGTGGTGACCGAGGATGAGCCACAGGCCATCAGCGACTTGCGCAAGGCCGTGCGCCAGCGCGAACAAAAGTGCGTGGAAGCCCTGCTCAGGCTGTTCGGCTTCCGCCCCCAGGACGCCGCCGCCAGCGATTTGCCGCTGCTGGACGGCCGCTGGGGCGACGACCTGTTCAACCCCGAAACCCTCAAGCAACTCGGGGTGCGCGTGGGTGGCGGGATCGCTGCGGGCGCGGCGGCCGGGGCCGGTGTCGACCTGCTGGTCGGCGGCCTGACCCTGGGCGCTGCCGCGCTGGCCGGCGCGATCGCCGGCGGTGCCCTGCAAACCGCGCGCAGCTATGGCAGCCGCCTGATGGGCAAGATCAAAGGTCAGCGCGAACTGACCGTGGACGACAGCGTGCTGCGCCTGCTCGCCCTGCGCCAACGCCAGTTGCTCAAGGCCTTGAACCTGCGCGGGCATGCGGCGATGCACAGCATCAAGGTCGACACGCCCCAGGACAAGACCTGGCGCGAAGGCAAACTGCCAGACGCGCTGAACAAGGCGCGTGCCTATCCGCAATGGTCGTCCCTCAACCCGCACCCCAAGTTGAGCCAAGCCGAGCGCCAGGAGCAAGTCGAGGCGCTGGCTCAGCGCCTGGACGACGCCTGATCGGCCAGTAGCTGCAGGGCCTTGGCCTTGAGCATTTCAAGGTCGAGCAACGACACGTGCAGGTCTTTGGCCTGCTCATCCCAGTGACGCAGGCGCAGGCTGATGTCACAAAGCGGGTGCTGCTCGAAGGCCTGCGCCTCCTGCGCGCTCATCACGCCCCCCTGGTACTCCAGCGTACGTCGGCTGGCCTCGCTCAACCGGGCGTAATAGTCCGGCTGGGCGAAGGTGAGGTAACGCTTGGCCTGCACGTGGTACTCCACCAACGTCGCCATGCGTTCGCCAAAGCCGGCACGACGCAGGTAATCGGCGCCCAGCCGCTCGTGACTGACCACGCCATAACCGCCCATGTTCGCTTCGCCCTGGCCACACAGGTGGCCGATATCGTGGAAAAACGCCGCCAACACCACTTCATCGTAAAAGCCTTCGGCCATCGCCTGCTGCGCGGCCTGGGACATGTGCTCGATCTGCGACACCGGCTCGCCGATGTAATCCGCCGTGCCATGCCGCTCGTACAGGCCGAACACCTCGGCCACCACCCGCTCGCGACTCATGACGCCGGCCCCCATAATGCCGTGATGTTTCCCTCGGCCATCGCCGGCCCCACGCTCATGCCCACGCCGGTGTGCATCAGCGCAATACTCATCCCCGCAGCCACCTGCACAAACGAAAACGGCCCGGGCCCACGTGAGCCATACACGCCCTGCCAACGCTCGACCACCTGGATCTGGCAGCTCAGGGTCTGCTCGGCCAGGTGGATCAGCCAGTCGTCGACCTGCTCGGCATTGAATGGCGAGGCATCGCTGCCGTAGTCGTGGGAGTCGCCGATGATCAAGTCGCCGTGGGGCGTAGGGCTGATCAGCAGGTGAATGCCGTGGGCATGCAGGTGCGGTGCTTCGCGCAGGATCTGCGCCTGTACCGGTGCGGCTTGCGGCAGGTCGGCAAACGCGCCGTAGTGCACGCAACTCAGACCCGTCAGCAACGCGTGTTGCAGGTTCAGCGCCCGTGCGGGCCGCGCACGCAGCATCTGCAGGCGGCAGATCTGCGGGTTGAGCGGGGCAATCGATTCGGCCAGCAGGGTCTGGTAGTCGTGTCCGGAGCAGACGAGGATCTGCTCAGCGCGAAAGCTGCCCGCCGTGCTGTGCAACCGGCCTGGTTCGACGTCGCGCACCAGGGTGGAAAAATGAAACTCCACGCCCAGATCCTGGGCCAGGTAATTGATCAGCGCCGGGATCGCTTCTCGCGAATACAGTTGCTGATCGTCCTTGCCATGCAGCGCGGCACGGTGATGGCGGAACTGGCCGCCGTACAGGTCGTTCAAGGCTGCGCCTTGCAGCAGCTCGACGTTGTAGCCGTGCTCGCGGGCACGCCCGGCGCAGAAGGCTTCGAGCAGGTGCTCTTCGGCTTCGGTACGGGCGAACAGGTAGGAGCCATTGCGCTTGAGCTCAAGGCCGGCGACCTGCGCCCAGTGCCCCCAGATATCGCGGCTTTGCCGTGCCAGGTCGAGCATCGGCCCCGGCGGTTGCCCGGTGACCAGCGCCTGGCCGAAGTTGCGCACCGAGGCGCCCAGCGGGGTGGCGCTGCGCTCGAAGACCTTGACCTTCAGCCCGCGCCTGGCGGCGGCGTAGGCGTGGGAGAGGCCGAGGATGCCCGCGCCGATGATCAGCAGATCGGTGTGGTGTGTCATTTGGTGATGTCCTGTTTTCGAGGCCTTATCGGGGCAAGCCCCCTCCCACATTTGACTGTGTTCGCTATCAAATTGTGGGAGGGGGCTTGCCCCCGATAAGGCCATCAGCACTAACGAAAAGCCTACTGACCCGCCACCTTCTCCGACTTGCCGTCATAGCGCTTGCGCCATTCAGTCAGGATGCTGTCGCGGTTCTTCGACGCCCAGGCAAAGTCGTTCTTGATCAGCCGTTGCTCATAATCGGCGGGCAATTCGGTCTGCGGCTTGGCAATCCCTGGCTGGGCCAGCACTGCGAAGTTGTCCTTGTACAGTTCTATCGCCGCCGGGCTGGCGGAGAAGTCCGCAAGTTTTCTGGCGGCATCAGCGTGGCTTGTGCCCTTGATCACCGCCGTGGCTTCGATGTCCCAGCCCAGGCCTTCCTTGGGCAGGATGATGTCCAGCGGAGCCCCTTGGCGCTTCAACTGTACGGCTGGATATTCAAACGAAATACCAATCGGAAACTCCCCGGACGCCGCCAGCTTGCACGGCTTGGAGCCGGAGTGAACGTACTGCCCGATGTTCTGGTGCAGGTCGTCCATGTACTGCCAGCCCTGTTTCTCGCCAAAGGTTTGCAACCAGGCGCTCACGTCCAGAAAGCCGGTGCCCGAGGACGCCGGGTTGGGCATGACGATCTTGCCTTTGTACTCGGGCTTGGTCAGGTCCTGCCAACTCACCGGTTTGCTCAGGCCCTGTTTCTCGGCTTCGACGGTGTTGAAGCAAATGGTCGCGGCCCACACGTCCATGCCGACCCAGGCCGGTGGGTTGGCGGCGTCGCGGTAGTTCTTGCCGATTTTGTCCAGGTCTTTCGGGGCATAGCTGTCGAGCATGCCTTGTTGATCGAGAATCGCCAGGCTGGAGGCGGCCAGGCCCCACACCACATCGGCCTGCGGGCGGTCTTTTTCGGCCAGCAGCTTGGCGGTGATGATGCCGGTAGAGTCGCGCACCCACTTGATTTCGACGTCCGGGTTGGCCTGCTCGAAGGCCTTTTTGTAGGTTTTCAATTGCTCGGCTTCGAGGGCCGTGTACACAGTCAGTTCGGTTTTGGCGAAGGCATTCAGGCTGAATGCAGTGAGTACGGCAGCGACCAGCGCCAGTGGCTTGAACATCGAATACCTCCTTTGAAGAGTCATTGCCCGGGCGCGGTCTGGCGCCAGGCTTGGGAGCGGCGCAAGGCGCCACGTGAAGCCCACGCCAGCAACAGCGAGACGCTGCCTGAGGTGAACAGAATCAGGGTCGACATGGCCGCCGCGCCGCCCACATTGCCGGCGTCGTCCATGTTCAACACGGCGACGGCGGCGAGGATGGTGTCGGGGCTGTAGAGGAAGATCGCGGCGGAGACGGTGGTCATGGCCGACATGAACAGGTACCGCAGGATGTCCAGCAGCGCGGGCAGGCAGATCGGCACCGTCACTTTCAAATAATGGCGGTAGAGCGGCGCCTTGAGAGACAACGCGGCGGCTTCGAACTCGACGTCCAGCTGGCGCAGCGCGGTGGTGGCGGTCATTTGCGCAGTGGTCAAATAATGCGCAATGGTGCACACCACCAATAGCGCCATGCTGCCGTAGAACACGTGCAGCGGGTTGCCGCTGAGGTTGAAAAAGAACACGTAGCCCAGGCCCAACACCAGGCCCGGTACGGCCATCGGCACAAAACTGAGCAGGCGCAGGGCCAGGTTCAGGCCCTGTTGACCCCTGGTTTTCTCCATCAGGTAGGCGCCGGTGAAGATCAGCACACTGCCAATAAGCGCCGTGCACAGCGCCAGGGTCAGGCTGTTGCGGTAGGCCAGCCAGCCGCCGCCGGCGGTGTCTTCGAACTGGTAGTGGCTCAACGACAGCGACAGGTTGTAGGGCCAGAATTTGACCAGCGAGGAGTACACCGCCATGCCGAACACCAACAGCAGTGCCGCGCAGATCAGCAGCACGACCGCCAGGTAGCAGCCGTCCCTTGAACGCGACGGCAGCGGCTGGAACACCTGGGCGCGACCGCTCATGGCATCACCCTGACGGCGCCGCAACCATGCATCCACGCCAAAGCTGAACAGCGCCGGCAACAGCAGCACCATGCCGATCAAGGCGCCACGGCCGAACTGTTGCTGGCCGACCACCGCCTTGTAGGCCTCCAGGGCCAGCACCTGATAGTCCCCACCGACCACCACGGGCACGCCGAAGTCGGTGATGGTCAGGGTAAACACCAGGCAAAACGCGGCGAACACCGCCTGGCGCGTGGCCGGCCAGGTGATGCTGCGAAACGCCCGGGCGGGGCTGGCGCCCATGCTGGAGGCGGCGTCGAACAAGCGCGCATCCGCCAGCGACAAGGCAGACAGCAGAATCATCAAGGCATGTGGGAAGGTGTAAATCACTTCGCCCAGCACAATGCCCCAGAAGCCGTAGATATTGTCCGAGAGCAGGCCGCGCAACAGCCCCTGGTTGCCGAACAGGTACACCAGCGCGATGCCCGGCAACATCGAAGGTGCCATCAACGGCAGCAGCGACACGCCGCGCCAGATCACCTTGCCCGCAATCAAAGTGCGCTGCAGCGCGTATGCAAACAGGTAGGCCAGCGGTACGACGATGACCGCAACGCTCAAGGAAACTTTCAGGCTGTTGCCCAGCAACCAGTGGAAGTTGGCACTGGTCAGCAGTTCCCGTGCGGCTACCAGGCCGCCGCCCTGCCCGGCTTCGCTGCTGAAGCCGCGCCAGAAAATCGCCAGCAGCGGCAGCAGCACCGCCACGACCAACAGGCCCAGCCAGAGTACTTTGCCGCCGACCACGAACAGGCGGTCGCCCATTTCAGCTCGGGAGGGAGTGCGCGGTAGCGTCAATGCGCTGTCCACCGCCATCTCAGGCAAACACCTGCAAGCTGCGCGGCGGCAAAGCCACCAGAATGTCCTGGGCGCCCAGGCGCGGCATGGCTTCCGGTGCCAGCTCGGCCAGCAGCGGGTGGCCCGGCAACTGTTCCAGCTCGAAACTCATGCGGCAGCGGTTGCCCAGAAAGGTGATCTCGCGGACTTTGGCCGGGAACAGGTTTTCCTCATGCACCGGCGGGTTCACGCTGATCGCTTCCGGGCGGCAGAACAGGCGACCGGAGGTGGCTTGGCCGGCGTCGTCAGCCAGGCGCAGGTTCATGCCGCCGACCTGGGCATGGCTGGCGCTGTTACGGCTGAACGGCAGCCAGTTGCCCTGGCCGACGAACTCGGCCACGAACGGTGTGGCCGGGCGATCATAGATTTCCTGCGGCGTGGCGTACTGCTCCACCTTGCCGTTGTTCATCACCGCGATGCGGTCGGCCATCAACATGGCCTCGTCCTGGTTGTGGGTGACCATCAGCGTGGTGATGCCCAGGCGGCGTTGGAGGTGGCGCAACTCGGTACACAGGTGCTCGCGAACCCGCGCGTCGAGGGCCGACATGGGTTCATCGAGCAGCAATAACGACGGCGCAGGCGCCAGGGCCCGCGCCAGGGCGACACGTTGTTGCTGGCCACCGGAGAGTTGGCCGGGGTATTTCTTTTCGCTGCCGAGCAGGCCCACCAGTTCGAGCATTTGCCCGACGCGCGTGCGCACTTCATCACGACCGCAGCCGGTGAGGCCGTAGCCGATGTTCGCTTCAACGGTCAGGTTGGGAAACAGCGCGTAGGACTGGAACAAAATGCCGTAGTCCCGCGCCTGGGGTGGCAGCGTGGAAACATCGCGCTCACCCAGGTAAAGCTCGCCGCTGTCCTGGCGCTCAAGGCCGGCGATGCAGCGCAGCAAGGTGGTCTTGCCGCAACCGGACGGGCCCAGCAGACACACCAGTTCGCCGGCGGCGACGTCCAGGGACACGTTGTCCAACGCGGTAAAGGCGCCGAAGCGTTTCTGGATACCGCGCACCTTCATCGGCGCGCCGGGCTGGGTCAGGGCTGTGTTCATGCTAGGCACCTCATCGAACGGATGAAGGCCATGCTAGGGAGGGAATGCGTCGCGGATGTGGCAGGAAGGCAAAAGGAGGTGATAGTAGTATTGGTATTTTTTGTAGGAGCGAGCTTGCTCGCGAAGAACTTGAGAACAACGCGGGCTGCCTGATAGCGCTGCGTTATCGTTGGAGTTTTTCGCGAGCAAGCTCGCTCCTACAACGGTGACATTTCCTGAGCCAGGCCAAGGAAAGCCGCCGGCAAGCGTGCGGCTTTTCGCTCCTTGAGGCAGTACAGGTACTCGGGAATCTGCGGCGCGTTCTCCAGGGTCAGCACCCGCAATTGCGGATCATGGGGCACCTCCTGGCGCGCAATGATGCTGATGCCGATATTGCGCAGCACCGCCTCGCGGATCGACTCGCGACTGCCAATCTCCAGCAGCGGCCCATAACTGACGCCCGCGCCCTGCAGCATCTCTTCCGTCAGCCGGCGGGTGGTGGAGCCCGCTTCACGCATCAACAGCGTGTGCCCGGCCAGCGCCGTCAACGGCACATGGTCGAGCTTGGCCAGCGGATGGTTGCGATGCACCGCCAGCACCAAAGGGTCAGTGCCCAGTACGCGGCGGACCAGACGGGCGTCTTCCAGCAATTGCGACGAGGCGGCGACGTCGACGCGGTAGTCGTCCAGCGCTTCGAGCACCTGCTGGGAATTGCCGATTTCCACCGACACCTCCACCTGCGGCAGGCGTTCGCGAAAGGCTTTGACCAGATCCAGAATGTAATAAGGCGCGGTGGCGGCAATCCGCAAGGCGCCCTGGACCTGCCCGTTGTTGCGCAGGAAAAACTCGATATCCGCTTCCTGCTGCAACAGCGCCTTGACCATCGGCAACAGCCGCGCGCCTTCATCGCTGACAGTCAGACGGCGACCGCCACGGTAGAACAGTTCAACGCCGTATTGGCTTTCCAGGTTGCGGATCTGGGTGGTGACCGTAGGCTGGCTCAGGCCGAGTTTCTTCGCCGCCTGGGTAATGCTGCCCAGGCGAGCAACCATGAAAAACGCCTTCAGCTCAGCACTCAGCACGCCACCCTCTCATCGTCTATTTGCGCAACAGGCGCAGGCCATTGAACACCACCAGCAGGCTGACGCCCATGTCGGCGAACACCGCCATCCACATGGTCGCCATGCCAAGGAAGGTGACCGCCAGGAAGATGGCCTTGATCACCAGCGCCAGGGCGATGTTCTGCTTGAGGATACTCGACGTTTGCCTGGAGAGCCGAATGAATGCCGGAATCTTGCGCAGGTCATCGTCCATCAGCGCCACGTCGGCGGTTTCGATGGCGGTGTCGGTGCCTGCCGCGGCCATGGCAAAACCGATTTCGGCGCGAGCCAGGGCCGGGGCGTCATTGATGCCGTCGCCGACCATGCCAACGCGATGGCCTTGGCCGTAGAGCGCCTCAATGGCTTGCAGTTTATCGGTGGGCAGCAAGTCACCCTGGGCCTGGTCGATACCGACCTGAGCGGCAATCGCCTGGGCGGTGTGGGTGTTGTCGCCGGTAAGCATCAGAGTCTTGATGCCCAGGTCGTGCAGTTGCTGGATGGCTTCGCGACTGCTGTCCTTGACGGTGTCGGCCACCGCGAACAGTGCCAGCGGACCCGACTTGTCCAGCAGCAACACCACCGACTTGCCCTGTTTTTCCAGGGCGAAGAGTTTTTCTTCCAGCGCAGGCGAGCACAGCCCGAGGTCTTCCACCAGACGGTGGTTGCCCAGGTGGTAGGTTTCGCCGTTTATTTCACCGCGCACACCACGACCGGCCAACGCCGCGAAGTTATCCACAACGTGGGGCGGCAGGTTTTTATCCGCCGCCGCGTTGGCGATTGCCAGGGAAACCGGGTGGTCGGAGCGGCCCGCCAAACTCGCCGCCAGGGCCGGCGCGCTGTCCTGCACGGTGGCGAACAGAGGCAAGTAGTCGGTTTGCACCGGCTTGCCGTGGGTGATGGTGCCGGTCTTGTCCAGGGCGAGGTAGTCCAGCTTGTAACCGCCCTCCAGGTACACGCCGCCCTTGATCAGAATGCCTTTGCGCGCCGCCGCCGCGAGGCCGCTGACAATGGTCACCGGGGTGGAAATCACCAGGGCGCACGGGCAGGCCACCACCAGCAACACCAGGGCGCGATAGATCCAGTCGAACCAGACCCCCGCCATGAACAACGGCGGTATAAGCGCCACGCCCAGGGCAAACAGAAACACAGCGGGCGTGTAGACCTTGGAGAAGCTGTCGACAAAACGCTGGGTCGGTGCCCGGGCGCCCTGGGCCTGTTCTACCGCATGAATGATCCGCGCCAGGGTGGAATTGTCGGCCGCTGCGGTCACCTTGTATTCCAGGGAACCGGCCTGATTGATCGTACCGGCGAAGACTTTATCGCCCACGGTCTTTTCGATGGGCAGGCTTTCACCGGTGATCGGCGCCTGGTCGATGGTGGATTGCCCGGCGGTGACTTCGCCGTCCAGGCCGATGCGCTCGCCGGGCTTTACCCGCACGATGGCGTCAAGATCAATGCTTTTGACTTCCTGTTCCAACCAGGAGCCATCGGCCTGCCGCACCGTGGCCTGTTCCGGGGTCATTTGCATCAGGCCGCTGATGGCATTGCGCGCCCGGTCCAGGGACTTGGCCTCGATCAGCTCAGCCACGGTAAACAGGAACATCACCATCGCCGCTTCCGGCCATTGGCCAATCAGCACGGCGCCAGTCACCGCGATGCTCATCAGCGCGTTGATGTTCAGGTTCAGGTTTTTCAGGGCAATCCAGCCCTTTTTGTAGGTGGTGAGGCCACCGCTGAGGATCGACACCAGCGCCACCAGGGCAATCACCCAGGTCGGTGCCACGCCGCTGAAATGCAGGACTTCGGCGCCCAACGCACCCACGCCCGACACGGCCAGCGGCCACCAATGCTTCTTGGCGGGGGGCGCGGCGGCAGGGGCGCCTTCTTCGATGGGGTCGGCCTGCATGCCGATGGATTTGATCGCCTCGATGATCGGCGCCGTGCTCGGCAAGTCATGGGTGACGCCGAGGATGCGGTTGATCAGGTTGAATTCCAGCTGCTGCACACCGGCGAGCTTGCCCAGCTTGTTCTGGATCAGCGTCTGTTCGGTGGGGCAATCCATCGCTTCGATGCGAAAGGTGCTCAGGCGCGAACCGGCGGTGGGGGCCTCGCTCAGCTTTACCGTTGCCGGCGCCGGGGTGCCGGAGCAGCAGGCGCCGCCGTGGTCATGCACCGGTTTGAGCTTGTGCTCGCCGTGATCGTGGTCGTGCTTATGCGGGGTGTGGAGGGAATCGCTCATGGTGTCGCGTCCGAAGAAGTGCCTGTTGCCAAGTAAAGACCCTGTAGCCACTATAGGGTCAAGCACCCATTTGGAGATTGCTGCGATGAAGATCGGCGAACTGGCCAAACTGACCGACTGCCCCGTGGAAACCATCCGCTATTACGAGAAGGAAGGCCTGCTGCCACCCCCGGCGCGCACCGATGGCAACTACCGGGTGTACACCCAGGCGCACACCGAGCGGCTGATCTTTATCCGCAACTGCCGCAGCCTGGACATGACCCTGGAAGAAATCCGCAGCCTGCTCAGCCTGCGTGACAGCCCCCAGGACCAATGCGAAAGCGTGAATGCGTTGATCGACGAGCATATCCACCACGTGAAAGCGCGCATCGATGGGCTGCTGGAGTTGCAGGCGCAATTGCTGGACTTGCGCCAGCGCTGTGGCGGTGGGGAGCAGTGCGGGATCTTGCAGCGGCTGGAAGTCAGCGGAAGTGTGCAGGCCAGCGAGGCGCAGCCCTCACACGTAGGCAGAAGCCACGGGCATTAGACTCAAGTAAACGCGGACCCAATGTGGGAGGGGGCTTGCCCCCGATAGCGGTGGATCAGCCAGCATTTCCATGACTGACACACCGTAATCGGGGGGGCAAGCCCCCTCCCACATTTCTTGGCTCAGGGAAGCCTGTCAGATCGCAACGTCGGCCTTGATGCTTGGGTCTGCGTCGTAGCCCACGATTTCGAAGTCTTCGAACTTGTAGTCGTAAATCGACGCCGGCTTGCGCTTGATCACCAGCTCCGGCAGCTTCTTCGGCGTGCGCGCCAGCTGGGTCTGGATCTGTTCCATGTGATTGCTGTAGGCGTGGGTGTCGCCGGTGGTGACGATGATCTCGTGAGGGATCAGGTCGCACTGCTGCGCCAGCATATGGGTGAGCAACGCCAGGGCGGCGGTGTTGTAGGGCAGGCCGAGGAACACATCGGAGCTGCGGATGTATAGCTGCATCGACAGATGGCCATCGTGCACGAAGGCCTGATACAGCAGGTGGCACGGTGGCAAGGCCTGCTTGCCGTTGCGCGCGTTTTCCTGGGGGCTCTTGGTCTCGTCCGGCAGGTATTCGACGTTCCAGCCGTGGAACAGGATGCGGCGGCTGTTGGGGTTGGTCTTCAACGTCTCGACCATGTAGTCGATCTGGTTGATCTTGCCGCCGTCCTTGGTCGGCCAGGCGGTCCACTGTTCGCCGTACACCGGGCCCAGGTCGCCGTCTTCGGTGGCCCATTCATCCCAGATGCGCACGCCATTTTCGTTGAGCCACTTGATGTTGGTGTTGCCGCTCAACATCCAGATCAGCTCGTTGGCGATGCTTTTGAAATGCAGCTTCTTGGTGGTCAGCAGCGGGAAGCCGTCGGCCAGGTTATGCCGATACTGGCGGGCGAACACGGCCTTGGTGCCGGTGCCGGTACGATCGCCCTTGGTCAGGCCATTGGTCACGACGTCGTGCAGGAGTTCGAGGTATTGCTTCATGTGATTACCCGTATCGTTGAAGCCAAGACCTCCTGGTCTTGGCATTCGAATTTAAAGCGTGGCGTTCTTCAGCGGTTGCGGACGGTTATATGCCCACCACAACAGGCCCAGGCCCGCCAGGATCATCGGGATGCTGAGGACCTGCCCCATGGTCAGCCAGCCCCACGCCAGGTAGCCCAACTGCGCATCCGGCACCCGCACGAACTCGACGATGAAGCGGAAGATCCCGTAGAACAGCGCGAACATCCCGGACACCGCCATGGTCGGCCGTGGTTTGCGCGAGAACAGATAAAGGATGAGGAACAATGCCACACCTTCCAGGGCGAACTGGTACAGCTGCGACGGATGGCGCGGCAGCTGCGCCGGGTCGCTGAACGGCGGGAACACCATGGCCCACGGCACGTCGGTGGGCTTGCCCCACAATTCGGCGTTGATGAAGTTACCGATGCGCCCGGCGCCCAGGCCGATGGGCACGAACGGGGCGACGAAGTCCATCAACTGGAAGAACGACTTGCCGTTGCGCCGGCCGAACCACCAGGCGGCGATCATCACGCCGACAAAGCCGCCGTGGAACGCCATGCCGCCCTTCCACACCTCGAAGATCAGCGTCGGGTTGGCGATATACGCCGGCAGATCGTAAAACAGCACATACCCCAGGCGCCCGCCGACGATCACCCCCATCGACATCCAGAACACCATGTCGGAGAGCTTCTCCTTGGTCCAGGTCGGGTCGAAACGGTTCAGGCGCCGGGAAGCCAGCAGCCAGGCACCGCCGATGCCGATCAGGTACATCAACCCGTACCAATGGATTTTCAGCGGACCGATGGCCAGGGCCACCGGGTCGATCTGCGGGTAAGGCAGCATTGCGACTCCTCGTTAAACATTTAGTCATGACGCACCGGACCATGCCGATGCGCGATTAAGCCTGCGTTACAGCTGCGAGATCAAATTAAGAAGTTCACATACACACCAAACAGCCCGGCATGTTAACGGATGGAAGGTGCGCGGCCCAACTTCGTTGCGATGGAACGCCTGCGGTTCTATGGGTAGAGTGAGGAAAACACACAAGGGATCACCCGATGTGCCTGATTGTTTTCGCCTGGCGGCCGGGCCATGCCCAATCGCTGATCGTCGCGGCCAACCGCGATGAGTTCTACGCCCGGCCCAGCCTGCCGCTGGCTCAGTGGCCGGATGCACCGCAGGTCTACGCGGGCCGCGATCAGGAAGCGGGCGGCACCTGGCTTGGGGTGAACGCCGATGGACGCTTTGCCGCGCTGACCAACATCCGCGACCCGCACCAGCCACCGTCACGCAAATCCCGTGGCGAGCTGGTGGCGCGTTTTCTCAGTGGTTCGCTGCCGATTGACGAGTACTTGGCGGACGTTAACGGACGTTCGATTGAATATGCCGGGTTTAACCTGTTAGTGGGCACGCCGGATCAGCTCTGGCATTACAACGCCAATGAGACCGAGCCGACGCGATTGAAGCCGGGGGTCTATGGCTTGTCCAATGCCGGGCTGGATACGCCGTGGCCCAAGTTGGTCAAGGCCAGGACGGCGCTGAGCGAGATGCTGCACGATCCGCAGCCAGAGGCCTTGCTGGGGATTTTGAGCGATGCGCAGACCGCACCGTTCGCTGAACTGCCGGACACTGGCGTCGGCCTGGCGACGGAGAGTTTGCTGTCGAGTGTGTTTATCGCCAGCCCCAGTTACGGAACACGGGCGAGCACGGCGCTGATCGTGAATGCCGACGGCACGCGGCGGATGGTGGAGCGCAGTTTCGGCCCTCAGGGTGGCCGCTTGGGCGAGGTTGAACTCAATCTCTAAACACAACGAAAATCAAATGTGGGAGGGGGCAAGCCCCCGATTTCGGTGTATCAGTACCAGATAATCTGACTGACACACTGCTATCGGGGGCAAGCCCCCTCCCACATTTTTGATCAGTGCATGTTTCTAAAGTTTTTTGGCGGAAGCCGGGTTGATCATCCGCGTCAGCCCCAGGTTCTTCAACGCCAATTGCAGCGAGCTGTGGATAACTTGCGGGTTGTCGATGGTCATCAGTTCGGCCAGCAGATCCTTGGCCATGCTCAATTCAACCTGGCGCAGCATCCACTTCACTTTAGGCAGGTTGGTGGCGTTCATCGACAGGCTGTCAAAGCCCATCGCCATCAACAGCACCGCTGCCGCCGGGTCCCCGGCCATTTCACCGCAGATACTCACCGGCTTGCCCTCGGCATGGGCGTCGCGCACCACGTGCTGCAGCGCTTGCAGCACCGCCGGGTGCAGGTAGTCGTAAAGGTCGGCCACCCGTGGGTTGTTGCGGTCCACGGCCAGCAGGTATTGGGTCAGGTCGTTGGAGCCTACCGACAGGAAGTCCACCTGGCGCGCCAGTTCCTTGGCCTGGTACACCGCCGCCGGGATTTCGATCATCACGCCAATCGGCGGCATCGGCACGTCGGCGCCTTCGTCGCGCACTTCGCCCCAGGCACGGTGGATCAAGTGCAGGGCTTCTTCCAGCTCATGGGTGCCGGAGATCATCGGCAGCAGGATGCGCAGGTTGTTCAGGCCTTCGCTGGCCTTGAGCATGGCGCGGGTCTGCACCAGGAAAATTTCTGGATGGTCGAGGGTGACACGAATGCCGCGCCAGCCGAGGAAGGGGTTGTCTTCCTTGATCGGGAAATACGACAGTGACTTGTCGCCGCCGATATCCAGGCTGCGCATGGTCACCGGCAACGGGTGGAAGGCCTGCAGTTGCTCGCGATAAATCGCCAGCTGCTCCTTCTCACTCGGGAAACGCTGGTTGATCATGAACGGCACTTCGGTGCGGTACAGCCCTACCCCTTCGGCGCCGCGCTGTTGCGCACGGGCCACATCGGCCAGCAGGCCGGTGTTCACCAGCAACGGCACGCGGTGACCATCGAGGGTTACGCACGGCAGTTCGCGCAACGAGTCGAGGCCCAGCGCCAGTTGCTTCTCTTCCTCAACCACTTCGGCGTACTGCTTGCGCAGTAACTCGCTGGGGTTGGTAAAGACTTCGCCGCGATGGCCATCGACAATCATGTCGATGCCGTCCACCTTGGAATACGGCAGGTCCACCAGGCCCATCACCGTCGGAATGCCCATGGCCCGAGCCAGGATCGCCACGTGGGAGTTACCCGAACCCAATACCGAGACCAGGCCCACCAACTTGCCCTCAGGCACTTCGCCGAGCATGGTGGCGGTCAGTTCTTCGCTGATCAGGATGGTGTTGTCGGGGTAGACCAGGTTGGTGCTGCGGTCTTCCTGCAGGTAGGCCAGCAGACGGCGACCGAGGTCACGCACATCCGAGGCACGCTCGCGCAGGTAGGCGTCGTCCATCATCTCGAAACGGTTGACGTGATCGGTGACCACCTGGCGCAGCGCGCCCTGGGCCCACTGGCCGGTCTTGATCACGGTTTTGACTTCGTTACCGAGGGACGCGTCGTCCAGCATCATCTGGTAGACGTCGAACAGCGCACGCTCTTCGGGGCGCAACTGGGTGGCCAGCTTGGTCGACAGGTTGCGCATGTCGGCGCGCACGCCTTCCAGGGCGGTCTTGAACAGTTTGATTTCAGCGTCGATGTCATCGACGCTCTTGTCCGGCACCACATCGAGGTCGGCCGGTGGCAGCATGACCACGGCGGTACCGACGGCGGCACCCGGCGAACCCGGCACGCCGACGAACTTGGCTTCCTGGATGCCCTTGCCCTGGCGGCCCAGGCCGCGAATCGAACCCGTGGCTTCGGCGTGGGCGATAACCCCGGCGAGCTGCGCGCTCATGGTCACCAGGAAGGCTTCTTCGCCTTCGTCGAACTGGCGGCGCTCTTTCTGCTGGATGACCAATACGCCGACGACGCGGCGGTGGTGAATGATCGGTGCGCCGAGAAACGAGGCGTAACGCTCTTCGCCGGTTTCGGCAAAGTAGCGATAACGCGGGTGATCGGCCGCGTTTTCAAGGTTCAGGGGTTCTTCACGCGTCCCCACCAGGCCCACCAGACCTTCATTGGGCGCCATGCTGACCTTGCCGATGGAGCGCTTGTTCAAGCCCTCGGTGGCCATCAGCACAAAACGGTTGGTCTCGGGGTCCAGCAGGTAAACCGAGCAGACCTGGCTGCCCATGGCTTCCTTGACGCGCAACACAATAATCCCCAACGCCGCCTTGAGATCCTTGGCGGAGTTAACTTCCTGGACGATCTTGCGCAGCGTATTGAGCATGGCTCGGGGTCGAACTCCGTCGTCAGTCGCGCGCTAAAAGGCGCGGGGCAAGCTCTTTGAGAGCGCGACGATAAACCTCGCGCTTGAATGTCACCACCTGGCCCAACGGATACCAATAACTGACCCAGCGCCAGCCATCGAACTCCGGTTTACCGGTCAAATCCATCCGCACCCGCTGCTCGTTGGAGATCAGGCGCAGGAGAAACCATTTCTGCTTCTGGCCGATACACAGCGGTTGGCTGTGGGTTCGCACCAGGCGTTGCGGCAAACGATAGCGCAACCAGCCACGGGTACAGGCCAGAATTTGCACATCTTCGCGCTCAAGGCCGACTTCTTCGTTCAACTCACGGTACAAGGCGTCTTCAGGGGTTTCGTCGGGGTTGATCCCACCTTGAGGAAACTGCCAGGCATCTTGGTTGATTCGGCGAGCCCATAGCACCTGTCCGGCATCATTCGTAAGAATGATCCCGACATTAGGACGGAAACCATCGGGGTCGATCACGGCAACAACCTCGCAAACGCATGTCGCCGCATTGTTCCACAAAGCTTCATCCAGCGGCAACGAGGCTTCTTACCTTATGTGCACTCTTGTGAAAAGACCGTATTCTGGACGCCTTTTTACAGACTTTTCAGCGAGTAACTGCAATGCGCCTGGCTTTATTCGACTTGGACAACACCCTCCTCGGCGGTGACAGCGATCACGCCTGGGGCGATTACCTGTGTGAACGCGGGATTCTCGACCCGATCGCCTACAAGGCGCGCAACGACGAGTTCTACCAGGACTACCTGGCCGGCAAGCTGGACAACGCTGCGTACCTGAACTTCAGCCTGGAAATCCTCGGCCGTACCGAGATGGCTCAACTGGAGGAGTGGCACAACGACTTCATGCGCGACTGCATCGACCCGTTAATGCTGCCCCTGGCTGCCCAATTGCTGGCCAAGCACCGCGCCGCCGGCGACAAGCTGGTGATCATCACCGCCACTAACCGTTTCGTCACCGCGCCGATTGCCGCACGCCTGGGCGTCGAAACCCTGATCGCCACCGAATGCGAGATGGAAAATGGCCGCTATACCGGGCGCAGCACCGATGTGCCGTGCTTCCGTGAAGGCAAGGTGACGCGGCTGAAGCGCTGGCTGGAAGAGACTGGGCATAGCCTGGAAGACAGCTACTTTTATAGCGACTCGATGAATGACTTGCCGCTGCTGGAGCAGGTGACTCACCCGGTGGCGGTGGATCCGGACCCGAATCTGCGGGCTGAAGCCGAGAAGCGTGGCTGGCCGGTGATTACGCTGCGCGGCTGATAAAGCTATCGGGGGCAAGCCCCCTCCCACACTTGAATATATTCACGCATCAAAATGTGGGAGGGGGCTTGCCCCCGATGCAGCCGACGCAGACTCAAGCCTTACATAGGCTTGGCCACCATCAGATAGAAAATCGCCATAAACGCCAGAAACGCCGGCCAGCCCAGGCCAAACCACCAGCGCATATAGGTGGCGGCCTTGAGCGGCATCGCCGTGCCTTCGCGCAACGCCTGCTCCGCCATCTTGTGCACACGAATCTGCAACCACACCACCGGCAGCCAGCAGACGCCCGCCAGCACATACAAGCCGAACGTCCATTGCAGCCAACTCTGCTGCAACGACCAACCCGCCAAGTGCATCAAGCCGAGCCCGCTCAGTGGCTGGAAGACTGCCGTGGTGGCGGTAAACACCCAGTCGGCGAAGACCAGGTGCTTGAACGTCACGGCGATCACTTCCACTCTGCCGCTGCGCCAGGCGCGCAAGGCGTAGTAAGCCGAGCCGGCGCCCAGCCCGAACAGGATGGTCGATGAAAGAATATGCAGGGTTTTCAGCAGCAGGTAAGCGCTCATCGGCGAAGCTCATTCCCAGTGGGTTCAGTCCAAAGAAGCCATAACGTAGCCACCATCAGCACCAGGTTCTTGGCGACGGCGGCGTAGGGGTCAAACCAGTAGTGGGGCAGAACGAAGCTGATGACTACGGTGTAGCCGGCCATCAACAACAGTTGCAGTATCAGGGTTTGGCGCCGCCAGCGCCTGACCAGCAGCCCGACACCCAACAGGCCATCGCACAGCGCCCCGCCGATCACCGCCAGCGTCGCCCAGGCGCCGTGCACGCCGGCCTGCGCCAGGATGCGCAAGCCCCATTCGAATCCCGGCCCCAGGCACACCGCCGCGGTGCCCAGCCAAATCAGCACCAGCACCGCCAGCATCAGTGGGCGGATCGAGCGCTGGCTGCTGACGGCCGCTGTGGGCCAGCCCTGCAGACGCGAGGCCAGCGGCGCAGCCGAATAACCGCAGACCGACGCCAGCACGTCGGGGTCGGCCAGGTTGTCACGTTGCGCCAGGGCGATGCTCTGCTTGTTCAGTGCGCGCCAACCCAGGCGCTCACCGACCCAGCCGCTCAGGCTCAGCAAGGGGGCCTGGATATATCGACCCGGCGCCCAGCCCTGGGCCGCGCGCAAGTGATCGATGACCTGGCTCAGCCGCATCGGTTCAGGCCCCACCACGGGAACGACCATCGACTCGACGGGCCACGTGCGCAGCAGCGCCAGCACGGCACCGACCAGGTCATCGATATGCACCGGTTGCAGTTGGGCCTTGAGGTCCAGCAAAGGGATCAGCGGCCAGGGCGAAAGCCCGGCGAGCCAGGTACTGCTGGCGCCGCCCTCACCGACCACCAGGGAAGGTCGCAGCACCACTGCGCTGACGCCCAGGCTCAGCAGATAGTCGTCAGCCGCGCCTTTGCTGGCGAGAAAGGGCACATCGGCCTGCGCTGAAGCGCCAAGGGCGGAAACCTGCAGGACCCGGCCCCCGCGCCGGGCGGCCAGGTCAAACAGCGCGCAAGTGCCTTGGTCCTGCACCCGGCTCAACTCGGCCGCGTCCACGCTCAGCAGGCCAGCTGCATTGATCAGTAAATCAACCGATGGAGGAAAGTCGAACGCTTGCGGGTCTGCCGCCAGCCGGTTCAAATCCAGCGAGCGCCATTCCACGCCCGGCCAGTCCTGACCTCGAGGTTCACGACACGTGGCCACCACTCGGTGCCCCGCCTGCTGCAAAGCCAGCAACAGGTGACGCCCCACAAACCCGGTGGCGCCGACCAGAAGAATGTTCATGAAGCTCCTTTTTAAACGGGTTTAGCTCCCATCAACCCAGCAATCGCGACAAACCCCACCAGGCTGACCACCGCCAGCACCAGGGTGAAATTCACGCTACCGCCCTCGCCCTTGCGCAGCCGATTGAGCCGCGCCACCAGCCAGAACCAGGCCAACGCCGCGACGGTGTAGAGAATACTGGAGCCCAGAATCCAGGTCTGCCCCAGCGGCCAGCCCACCAGGTGCACCATCCACCAACCGGTAAACGGCATGCTCACCAGGCAAACCCCCATCAGCAGCCAAACGAATGCCCACGGGCGTTGCACGGTTACCGCAGGGCCGGTGCTGCGCTTGCGCCAGGCCAGTACCGCCAGGCCGAGGCCGCTGAGCAGCAGCAACACCGTGGCGATGACGTGGATGACTTTGAGGGTGGTCAGCGTTTCCATGATTTCGATTCCTTGAAGGCCGCTCAGTCAGCGTAGTCGCTCAACCGAGGAACAACTGGTAGGCCGGGTTTTCGCTTTCATCCCAAT
Organism: Pseudomonas sp. MUP55; assembly: GCF_034043515.1. Taxonomy (NCBI): domain Bacteria; kingdom Pseudomonadati; phylum Pseudomonadota; class Gammaproteobacteria; order Pseudomonadales; family Pseudomonadaceae; genus Pseudomonas; species Pseudomonas sp. MUP55. The sequence goes on from NZ_CP138214.1 coordinate 5,602,058, forward strand.
ACGGGTAGCCGATCTCGGCCAGCGCAGCCGGAACCAGGTGGCGCTCGTCCGCCGGCACTTGCAGGCCAGCGACCACACGACCGTCGGCTGCACCGTGGTTGCGGTAGTGGAACATCGAGATATTCCAGCGCCCGCCCAGCTTGTTGAGGAAGTTGAACAGTGCCCCCGGCCGCTCCGGGAATTCAAATCGAAACACCAGCTCGTCGCTGACCTTGGCCGCATGCCCACCCACCATATGGCGGATGTGCAACTTGGCCAGTTCGTTTTCGGTCAGGTCCAGCACCGGGAAGCCTTGGTCGGTGAGGCTGGCGATCAACGCACTGCGCGGGTCGTTTTCCGGGTGGGTCTGCACACCGACGAAAATGTGCGCTTCGCTGCCGGTGTGATAGCGGTAGTTGAACTCGGTGATCTGGCGCTTGCCCACCGCCTCGCAGAACGCCTTGAAGCTGCCCGGCTTCTCGGGAATGGTCACGGCGATGATGGCTTCGCGGCCCTCGCCCAGCTCGGCACGTTCGGCCACGTGGCGCAGGCGGTCGAAGTTGACGTTGGCGCCGGAGTCGATGGCCACGAAGGTCTGGCCGCTGACGCCACGGGTCTCGACGTACTTCTTGATCCCGGCCACGCCCAATGCGCCGGCCGGCTCGGTGATCGAGCGCGTGTCGTCGTAGATATCCTTGATCGCCGCACAGATTTCATCGGTGCTGACGGTGATCACTTCGTCCACATAGTCCTTGCAGATCTCGAAGGTGTAATGGCCGATCTGCGCCACCGCCACGCCATCGGCGAAGATGCCGACGGTTGGCAGCACCACGCGCTCACCCGCCGCCATCGCGGCCTGCAGGCAGTTGGAGTCGTCCGGCTCGACGCCGATGATCTTGGTCTCCGGGCGCAGGTATTTCACATACGCTGCAATACCGGCGATCAGCCCGCCGCCGCCCACCGGTACGAAGATCGCGTCCAGGGGCCCAGGGTGCTGGCGCAGAATCTCCATCGCCACAGTGCCCTGCCCGGCAATGGTGTGCGGATCATCGTAGGGGTGAATGTAGACGTAGCCTTTTTCATCGACCAGCTTCAGCGAGTAGGCCAGGGCTTCCGGGAAGGAATCACCGTGCAGCACCACTTTGCCGCCACGCGAACGCACGCCTTCGACCTTGATCTCCGGGGTGGTCTTGGGCATCACGATCGTTGCCTTGACCCCCAGCACCTTGGCCGCCAGGGCCAGGCCCTGGGCATGGTTGCCCGCCGAGGCGGTGACCACGCCACGCGCGCGTTCCTCGGCGCTGAGCTGGGTCAGCTTGTTGTAGGCGCCGCGAATCTTGAACGAGAACACGGGCTGCAAGTCTTCGCGCTTGAGCCAAATCTGGTTGCCCAGCCGCTCGGAAAGCTGGCGGGCAGTCTGCAGGGGTGTCTCTACGGCGATGTCGTAAACGCGCGAGGTGAGGATCTTTTTGACGTAGTGTTCAAGCATCGGCAGGCATCTACTTCAGGGGCTGGGCAGGACCAAGGAGTCTAACCCGGCTTTTGGCCGGGAGACCACACGAATCCCAAGGTTTGTTGGGGTATACTCGCCGCCCTCGATAACTCCCCGCCCGTTCCGGAGCCCGCATGACCCAGGATCAACTCAAACAGGCAGTGGCCCAGGCCGCTGTCGATTTAATCCTTCCCAAACTCGACGACAAGAGCGTCGTCGGCGTCGGCACCGGCTCCACCGCCAACTGCTTCATCGATGCACTGGCCCTGCACAAGGGCGCGTTCGATGGCGCGGTAGCCAGCTCCGAAGCGACCGCCGCACGCCTTAAAGGCCATGGCATTCCGGTGTACGAGCTCAACACCGTGAGCGACCTGGAGTTCTACATCGACGGCGCGGACGAAAGCGACGAGCACCTGAACCTGATCAAGGGCGGCGGCGCAGCCCTGACCCGCGAGAAGATCGTCGCGGCCGTGGCCAAGACCTTCATCTGCATTGCCGACGCCAGCAAGCTGGTGCCCGTGCTCGGTGCGTTCCCGCTGCCGGTGGAAGTGATCCCGATGGCCCGCAGCCACGTGGCCCGCGAGCTGGTGAAACTGGGCGGCGACCCGGTGTACCGCGAAGGCGTGTTGACCGATAACGGCAACATCATCCTGGATGTGTACAACATGCAGATCACCAACCCGGTGGAACTGGAAACCCGGATCAACGCCATCGTCGGCGTGGTCACCAACGGGCTGTTCGCCGCGCGTCCAGCGGACGTGTTGCTGTTGGGCACCTCGGAAGGCGTAAAAACCCTCAAAGCTTAACAACACCGCAATTCAAATGTGGGAGGGGGCTTGCCCCCGATGGCGGAGTGTCAGCCACACATCAGTTGGCTGACCCACTGCTATCGGGGGCAAGCCCCCTCCCACATTGACCGCACTCGACTCTGAATTCGTGTAACAAAAGCGCTACTTTTCGCAGCACTCCTCGCCAAAACCGTGCGCTCTGTCACGGCCCGCCTGGTATCCAATCCGTTACAAATTACAACCAGGCGACCCACGCGTTTAACAATGCGCCAATTCGCAGCCGCCCACGGAATGAGGCGCGCATTGTGCAAAGCGTGTGGGCTTGCACCAACCATCACCTCAAGGAAGACCTTGTGATAAAGCCCCTAGCCTTCGCGATCAGCGTCGCCGGCACTTTGCTGTCCACGCACCTTCAGGCCTACGACTTCGGCCAGCACGCCAATACCACCCTGGAAAAACTGATCAACGACTACCCCGGCCGTTATCGCGGCACCGCCAATTTCGCCGGGGCAGCCGACTGGATGCAGAGCCAGATGGGCACTGCCTACAGCATCAGTCGCCAAAACTTCACCTGGAACAACGGCAGTCGCGCCTCGCAAAACGTGGTGGCCTACGCCGCCGGGACTAAACCGCAGTACGTGGTGATCGGCGCACACTTCGACACCTACTTCGGCCGCCCTGCCCTGCAAGGCCTGGACGACAACGGTTCCGGCGCCAGCGTGCTCACCGAGGTGGCGAAGAACCTGGGCGGGTTGCAACTGGAAAATGGCCTTCAAGTGGTCGGCTTCGGTGCGGAGGAAGAGGGCTTGCGCGGTTCCAAGGCCTTCGTCGACGCCCTGAGCGCAAGCCAGCGCGCCAATATGCTTGCGATGATCAACCTCGACAGCCTGATCACCGGCGACATGATGTATGCCCACGCCGGCCAGAACAGTGCAACCAACCCCAGCCTGGCGGCGTTGCGCGAGCACACCTTCCAGATTGCGCGGGAACTGAATATCCCGCTGTTCACCAACCCCGGCCTGGACCCGCAGTACCCCAAGGGCACCGGTTGCTGCAGCGATGGCGAACCGTTCGAACCGCTGAACATTCCGATCCTGTACATCGAGGCCACCAATTGGGAGCTGGGCGACCTGGACGGTTACACCCAGACCAACAACCCGAAAATCCCCGGCGGCTCGACCTGGCACGACCCGAACGAAGACAACAAAGCCGTGCTCACCGATGCCTTCGGCCAGGCGCGCATCGACCAGCGCCTGCGCGACTATTCGCGCCTGCTCAGCCGCCTGGTGCTGGAGCTGACCAACGCCGACTTGATGGCCTCGACCGCCTCGGGCGGCGCGGTCGCGCGCAACATGCAGGACAACCTGCAGCGCCAGCACCAGGCCAATGTGCGCCTGCACGACCGCCGCTGGCTGACCTTGCAGTCGGCCAGCCGCGACGTGGGCAGCTTCGATGGCGAGATCGGCGTGGATGGCGAATACAACCCGGACAGCGGCTTCGACCGCGCGCCCAGCCCAGAGGCTCGGCAGCTGGGCCTGCATGCGCTGGGCGACTACCAGCTCAGTTCAGCCCTTAACATCGGCGCCAGCCTGAGCTACCGCAACGGCCGCGACGCGTTGGAGCACCGCGGCAAGCTCGACAGCGACACCTGGCAGGCCGCCGCCTACGCCCTGCTCAATGACGGTGGCCCGAGCTGGCTGGCCGGCGACCTGAGCGTCGGCCATACGCGCTTTGATTCCAAACGCAACCTGCTGATCCAGGCCAACGGCGGGCCGGTGCTGCTCGACCAGCAACTGACCGGCAAGACGGACGCCTTGTCCTTGGGCGCACGGGTGCTGGGCGGCTATGACTTCGATTTCGGCGCCCTCCAGAGCGGACCCTTTGCCGGGCTGGATTACAGCCACTACCGCATCGATCAGTTCCACGAAAAGCAAAACCTGCGCACCGCGCTGGACTACGAAGAACAGTCGTTCGATTCCCTGGAAGCCAGCCTGGGCTGGCGCGTGCGTGGTGCGCTCGCCCTGCCTTACGGCCTGAGCCTGATGCCTTACGGAACTATCGCGTGGGTCAAGGAACTGGCCGATGGGCGTCTGGACGACCTGCAACTGACCGCCCGCGCCGATGGCCAGGCCCGCACCGCCAAACTGGGCTCAGTCGACAAAAGTTTTGGCCGCGCGCAGCTCGGCAGCCAACTGGCGATTACCCCGCAACTGGGGGTGTACGCCGAGGTCAACGGTCGGCTCGGCCATGCCCAGGGCAGCCAGACCGGCTATTCGCTGGGCGTGCAGTGGATGTTTTGATCAGGGCTTCTTGAACACGTAGAACAGGTTTGGCTCACTGACGAGGTACAAAGTGCCCTCGTCATCCATGGCGATCCCTTCGGCCTGGGGCACACGTTTTTTCAGGCCATGGCGCCCGTTGAGCAGCGAAAGACTGCTCAACGGGCGACCGTCGATATCCAGTTCCAGCACCAGAAACGACTCATCCGACAGTGCCAGCAAATGGCCGCTGCGCTCGTCGTATTGCAGGCTCGACAGGTCGCGTACAAACAACCCGGCATCGCGCTTGGGGTTGTTGATCACGTGCACCGAGTAGGTTTTTTCCGCTTTGAAATGGGGGAAGCCGTGGACCTCATAAATCACCATCGGGTCGCGTTCCTTGGCGACAAACAGGCGCTTGCCCACCGAGTCATAAGCCAGGCCTTCGAAGCCCTTGTTGCTGCCGATGTGCACGCCCAGGGTCATCTGCTCTGCATCGGCGGCGTCGAGAAACTGCGTGTCGTCGTCCACGTGCACTTTGATCAGCCGCTGTTGGCGCTCGTCGCTGATGACGTAAATGTTATCGCTGATGAACTCAACCGCCTCGGCATCGCCAAAACCCACCAGCGGAATGCGCCGCAGAATCTTGCCTTGCAGGGACAGCTCGACCAGCTCGGCGTTTTTGTTGGTGACGGTAAACAGGCTTTTGCGCACCGGATCGAAAGTCAGGGCCGACACATCGTCGTCCAGCCCCTCGATCACCTGACCTTCCAGGACGACGCGGTAATCGGCCAGGCCTATGCCGCGTTCAGCCGCCGGCTGGTGCCACACCTGCCAGTTGAACCAGGCGCGTTCGAACAGACGGAACTGCTGCGCAACGATCACGGCAGCAACCAGCGCCATGCAAAGCAGGATTAAAAAAGCAGGTTTGGGACGGGCAAGTCGACGCATCGTGGCGGGCTCAGAGAAAAACTGGCGAATAGATATCAAGGTCGCCTGAATTTAAGCTTAAACGCACCGGGCTGTCTGGTGGATACCGTGTTTTTGAGAAAAGTCTGACGTATTACCTGCGTTATTTCTGCTTTTCAAACCGATAGAACAGGTTCGGCTCACTGACGATATACAGCGTACCGCTCTCGTCCATGGTCACGCCTTCGGCACGCGGGATGGTGTCCTTGAGGCCGTTGAAACCGCCCAGCAAGGTCATGAAGCTGACTTGCTCACCCGTCTCATCCAGTTCCAGTAACAAGTGGGAGTCCGCCGACAGCACCAGCATATGCCCGGTACGCGGGTCGATGGCCAGGGCAGACAGGTTGCGCACATCCAGCTCGGTGCTGGCCCGTTTCTGCTTGTTGCCGGTCAGCGCCTGGCTGCCGTCGCTCTTCCAGGTAAACAGGGCCGGCGGGCGCTCTTCGCCCAGCACCAGCTGCTGGTTGCGCTTGTCCCAGGTGATCGCTTCAAAGGCCTTGTTCTGGTCTTTGGACGGGCCCAGGTCATAGCTGGGGAAATCAGCCTTGTTCAACGCGGTGGTGCTGGCGTCGACCTTGACGATGGTCAGGCTGTGTTCGCGCTCATCGACCACGGCCATCAAGCCATTTTCCATCACCGTCAGGCCTTCCGGATTGTTCCAGCCATTGAGCGGCATCTTGCGCAGCACGTCGCCTTGCAGGCTCAACTCCACCAGGAAGGGGTTCTTGCCCATTACAGAAAACAGGGTTTTGGTGTGGGGGTTGTAGGACAGGTCCGAGGCCTCATCCTTTTCCATGCCCGGCAGCAGCTTGGCATCGATGACCGCGTGATAGTCCGGCAGCCACACACTGTCCCGGCGTTCGGCCGGGCTTTCGAAACGCTCCAGCACCCACAACACACCGCGGTCATCCCAGTGCATGGCCCAGGCGATGCCATACAGGATGGCACCGGCCAGAAACACCCAGGAATACCAGCGCATGGTCAAGCGAGAACGAAGCGTAGGTTTGGAAGTGGGCAGAGGCACGGCCATTGAGGGCTTTTTCCGGAAGTCAGCTGTAGGGAATAGCACAGGCCCCAAAGGCCTGCGTGCGAGAAGCTGGAATTATGCGGATAGCGTGTGAAAAAAATGCAAAACCAAAAATGTACACAGAATCCATGTGGGAGGGGGCTTGCCCCGATTGCAGTGTGTCAGCCAGTGTATGTTTAGCTGACTCACCGCTATCGGGGGCAAGCCCCCTCCCACATTTTTTACAGCATGTATGCAGACCGTCAGCGAACAACGCTCTCGAAGCGATTCACGCCCGACAATTCCAGCACCAGCTCATCACCGACATTCAGCGGCCCTACGCCAGCCGGCGTGCCGGTGAGGATCACGTCACCCGCCTGCAGCGAGAAGCAACCGGCCATGTGCTGGATCATCGGCACGATCGGGTTGAGCATCTGCGCGCTGTTGCCGTCCTGACGGACTTCGCCGTTGATGGTCAGGCGAATGCCGATGTCGGTCACGTCCGCGAAGGTGCTGCCGACCACGAAAGGCGCGATCACCGCAGCGCCGTCGAACGACTTGGCGATCTCCCACGGCAGGCCCTTGGCTTTCAACTCGGCCTGTTTTTCGCGCAGGGTCAGGTCCAGGGCCGGCGCGAAGCCGGAGATGGCGTCCAACACTTCTTCACGACTTGGCTTGTTCGACAACGGCTTGCCGATCAACACGGCGATTTCCGCTTCGTAATGCACCGAACCGCGCTCGACAGGAATGCTGAAACCGCCCTCCAGCGGCACCACGCAACTGCCCGGCTTGATGAACAGCAACGGCTCGGTCGGCACCGGGTTGTCCAGTTCCTTGGCGTGTTCGGCGTAGTTACGCCCGATGCACACCACTTTACCCACTGGAAAGTGGATGTTGGTGCCGTCGACATACTTGTGCTGGTAGCTCATGGAACGACTCCTTAAAAAGCGTCCTTAAACAGCGAAGATCTTGCCTGGGTTCATGATCCCGTTCGGGTCGAACACCGCTTTCACGGCCTTCATGTATTCGATTTCAACCGGCGAGCGGCTGTAGGTCAGGTAATCGCGCTTGGTCATGCCCACGCCGTGTTCGGCGGAGATCGAGCCGTTGTATTTGGCCACGGTCTCGAACACCCACTTGTTCACGGTGGCGCACTTGGCGAAGAACTCGTCCTTGCTCAGGGTTTCCGGCTTGAGGATGTTCAGGTGCAGGTTACCGTCGCCAATGTGGCCGAACCAGACGATTTCGAAATCCGGGTAATGCTCGCCGACGATCGCGTCAATCTCGCTCAGGAAGGCCGGCACTTTGGAAACTGTTACCGAAATATCGTTCTTGTACGGGGTCCAGTGGGAAATCGTCTCGGAGATGTACTCGCGCAGCTTCCACAGGTTGTGCAGCTGGGTCTCGCTCTGGCTCATCACGCCGTCCAGCACCCAGCCTTGCTCGACGCAGTGCTCAAAGGTTTCCAGAGCGTGGTTGGCGACTTCCTCGGTGGTGGCTTCGAATTCCAGCAGTGCGTAGAACGGGCAGTCGGTTTCGAACGGCGCCGGTACATCGCCACGTCCGAGGACTTTGGCCAGAGCCTTGTCGGAAAAGAACTCGAAAGCAGTCAGGTCCAGCTTGCTCTGGAAGGCGTGCAGCACCGGCATGATCGAATCGAAGTCGGTGGTGCCGAGCACCATGGCGGTCAGGTTTTTCGGCGCACGGTCCAGGCGCATGGTGGCTTCCACCACAAAGCCCAGGGTGCCTTCGGCGCCGATGAACAGTTGACGCATGTCGTAGCCGGTGGCGTTCTTGATCAGGTCGCGGTTCAGTTCCAGCACATCGCCCTTGCCGGTAACAACCTTCATCCCGGCCACCCAGTTACGGGTCATGCCGTAGCGAATCACCTTGATCCCGCCGGCATTGGTGCCGATATTGCCGCCAATCTGGCTGGAACCGGACGATGCGAAATCCACCGGGTAGTACAACCCGTTTTCTTCGGCGACGTTCTGCAATTGCTTGGTGACCACACCCGGCTGGCACACCGCGGTGCGGTCGGTGAGGTTCACGTCGAGGATCTGGTTCATATAGTCGAACGACACCACCACTTCGCCATTTGCCGCCACCGCCGCCGCCGACAGGCCTGTGCGACCACCGGATGGCACCAGCGCCACCTTGTGTGTATTGGCCCAACGGACGATGGCCTGCACCTGCTCGGTGGTCTTGGGGAAGACGATGGCGGTGGGCGCCGGAGCGAAGTGCTTGGTCCAATCCTTGCCGTAAGTCTCCAGGGAGTCGGCGTCGGTCAGCACTTTGCCGGGCTCAACCAGGGTCTTCAGCTCATCAATCAGGGCAGGATGGGTCATCGACAGAACTCTCGAACAATTCATGGTCATCCTGAGAACGCTTCACGTCGCAGGAATAGGTGTTTAGCGGGGCGCGTATGCTAGCATACCGCCCCCGCAGGACAGAGCCCAAGGGCGTTTCTGCGGTGACGGCTTTCCTGCCGTCCGGGTCAGCTTGCGCTGCTCGACTCCCTGCCAATTTTCTCCGGGATACAGGTTTACGCAGATGAGCAAGACTTCTCTCGATAAGAGCAAGATCAAGTTCCTTCTTCTGGAAGGCGTCCACCCATCGGCTGTCGACGTTCTGAAAGCCGCCGGGTACACCAGCATTGAGTACATCACCAGTTCTCTGCCGGAAGCCCAGCTCAAGGAAAAGATCGCCGACGCGCACTTTATCGGCATTCGCTCCCGCACTCAGCTGACCGAAGAGATCTTCGACCACGCCAAGAAACTCGTGGCGGTCGGCTGTTTCTGCATCGGCACCAACCAGGTCGACCTCAACGCAGCGCGCGAGCGCGGCATCGCGGTGTTCAACGCACCGTACTCCAACACCCGTTCCGTCGCGGAGCTGGTGCTGGCCGAGGCCATCCTGCTGTTGCGCGGTATCCCGGAGAAGAACGCGTCCTGTCACCGTGGCGGCTGGATCAAGAGCGCAGCCAATTCCTTCGAAATCCGTGGCAAGAAGCTGGGTATCGTCGGTTACGGTTCGATCGGCACGCAGCTGTCGGTACTGGCTGAAGGCCTGGGGATGCAGGTGTTCTTCTACGACACCCTGACCAAGCTGCCATTGGGCAACGCCACGCAAGTGGCCAGCCTGACCGAGCTGCTGGGCATGTCCGACATCGTCACCCTGCACGTTCCGGAAACCGCTGAGACCCAATGGATGATCGGCGAGAAGGAAATCCGCGCCATCAAGAAGGGCGGGATCCTGATCAACGCCGCGCGCGGCACCGTGGTCGAGCTGGACGCCCTGGCCGACGCGATCAAGGACAAGCACCTGATCGGCGCCGCCATCGACGTGTTCCCGGTAGAGCCGCGCTCCAACGACGACATCTTCGAAAGCCCGCTGCGCGGCCTGGACAACGTGATCCTCACCCCGCACATCGGCGGCTCCACCGCTGAAGCCCAGGCCAACATTGGCCTGGAAGTGTCGGAAAAGCTGGTCAAGTACAGCGACAACGGTACCTCGGTATCGTCGGTGAACTTCCCGGAAGTGGCCCTGCCGGCTCACCCTGGCAAGCACCGTCTGCTGCACATCCACCAGAACATTCCGGGTGTGATGATGGAGATCAACAAGGTCTTCGCGGAAAACGGCATCAACATCTCCGGTCAGTTCCTGCAGACCAACGAGAAGGTCGGCTACGTGGTGATCGACGTCGACGCCGAGTACTCGGACCTGGCGCAAGAGAAGCTGCAGCACATCAACGGCACTATCCGTAGCCGGGTGTTGTTTTAAGAGCAGTTGTAAGCGGCAAGTTGCAAGCGGCAAGATAAAAGCTGTCACTTGCAGCTTGTAACTTGAAGCTTGCAGCAAAAAAAACGGGAGCCCCGCAAGGGACTCCCGTTTTTTTATTTCACATTAACCGTGATGACTTTCGAGGCTACAGTCGGGTCGAACTGCATGTGCAGCTTGTCGCCAGCCACCAGTTGCAAGGTGTGCTTGCCAGGCGTCAGGGTCAATTCGGTTTCGGTCTGGGCCTTGCCGTAGTGGATGACGGTGTCGGTGGCCGGGATCGGCAGTTTTGCATCCGGCAAGTCTTTCTGGTCGATCAGCAGGTGGTGGTGGCCGGTGCCCGCCGTCTGGTCGGTGGCCGGGGCCAGTTTCAGGCCTTCCATGCCGAATTTCACGGTGAAGGTCTTGTCGACGGTCGCGCCATCTTTAGGCGAGACGATAAATACTTTCGCGCCTTCAGGTGGAGCGCTGCGCGGGATGCCATCGGCGGCTGTGGCCAACATCGAAGCACCCAGCATCAAGGAGGCCAGGGTTGCACGGGACAAAAGGGCTTTCATTCGCTTCTCCAGTTTTTTGTGAAATCTGTAGGGTTCTGACAACTTCGCGACAAATTGCTGTCCAAGGCACTCGACACCATAGCAAAGCAATGCTGAACGGCGTCTCGCCGGTACGAATTCTTTAGGAGTGACCATGCGCTTTTCGCCTGGGCTGTTACTGTTGCTTCCCCTACTAAGCTCGCTGGCTCACGCCGAGCTGATCGATGACGTTAACGATCGCGGTGAGCTGCGCATTGCCCTTGAAGCCAACACCCCGCCCTACAATTTCAAGGAAGGCGAGAAACTCACCGGCTTTGAAGTCGAGCTGGGTGAACTGCTGGCCAAGGAAATGGATGTGCGTTCCTCGTTTATCACCACCGATGACGCCGACCTGCTGCCTGGCGTGGCGACCGGCAAATATGACGTGGCGATTAACCATATCGCTATGACTGCCGAGCTTAAGGATGAGTTCGATGTCAGCGCGGCTTATCACCAGAAGCCTGAGCTGGTGATTCCGTTCCAGAAGGGCAACCCGGCATTCAAGACGAGCCTGGACAGTGCGTTGAAGCGGGTGAAGGATGATGGCCGCTTGAAGGCGTTGGAACAGAAGTGGCTCGAAAAAAGCACACCGCAGTGACCCCATGTGGGAGGGGGCTTGCCCCCATAACAGTGTGTCAGTCAGCTGATTTGTGGCTGACACACCGCTATCGGGGGCAAGCCCCCTCCCACATTTAAAACGGCTCGTTGCCACGTCGGCGGAACCAGCCGGTCAGGGACAGGCGCTCACGCGTGGCCGGCAGGACTTCGTGGGGCACTTCGCCCGAGAGGAACACCACCAGGCTACCGCCGGCGGGCACCACGTCGTGTTCGAGGCCGCCCTTGAGGTACATGCGCAACTGGCCACCGTGTTCGGGCAGCCAGGCGTCGTTCAGATAGATCACGGCCGAGACCATGCGCCGGTCATCGTCGCGAAAACGATCCACATGCCTGAGGTAGAACGCTCCGGGCGGGTACATCGCGAAGTGGCTTTCGAAATCTTCCAGGCCGAGAAACAGGCCACGGTTCATGGCCAGGCGCAGGCTGTCCATCACCGCCATGTAGGTGTCGCAAACGGCGGCATCGCCCTCTTCCAGCCATTGGATGTGGTCGCCGCGAATCCCCTCGCGAATTTCCTGGGCCGGCCCGCGCCCCACCGCTGCCGGTGCCAGTTCACCTTGCGCCGCACGTTTACGGCACTCAGCCGCCAGCTCCAGGGTCAGAGCCTGGGGCAGGAAGGCATTCTGCTGCGACCAGCCTTTTTCGGCCAAGTCGTCGACAATGCGTTGCAGCAGCGGGTGATCGAGGGGTATTTGCATGGCGCGCATAGTATCCATACGCCTGTGAATCCGACAGCGCCGTCGAGCGTCTGAATACACTTTAGTCAGGTGACTGATAGGACTTCTCGACAAATCCTACGCCCGACACGGACAATAGTGGCCGACTGACAGGAGTCCTTATGCGTCGTTTGTTTTTTTCCTTGCTGATGTTCTGCGTTTTGCCCGCCTGGGCAGACGGCCATGATCAGTTGTACAAGGTCGCTGGCTGGGCCGAACAACGTGCGCATTTCAATGACGCCCTCGCCGCCGCTCAACAGCGCTACCGCAACAGCCTGCCGCCGGCGGTGTACCAGGCGCTGGTGGACAACAGCAGCAAACGCTTCGCGGCCCAGGCCATGGACCAGCGTGCCGAGGCCCAACTGCGCAAGCACCTGGCAGACCCGAAACCGGCCCTGGCTTTTTTCCAGTCGCCCCTGGGGCGCAAGATTGTCGCCGCCGAATTGCTCGCCACCCGTCGCGACCAGTTGGCGAAAAACGCTCAGGGCCTGCCGAAACTTCAAGCCGACGCCACCCGCAGCCTGATCATCGGCCACCTGGCCCAGGCCCTGCCCGCACGCGAAGCCGGCGCCGAAGTCAGCCTGGCGATTGCCGGCGTGGCGGCCGACAGCTTGAGCCAGATGATCCCGGGCCTGTTGGGCGGCGGTCAGGCCCAGGGCATGTTGAATGGCCAGCGTGAGCGGCTGATGCAGCAGATCGACAAAGACCTGAATAACACGCTGCTGTACGTCTATCGGGATTTGTCTGACCCGGAGCTGGAAGAATTCGCAACGTTTGCCGAATCGCCCGAGGGTAAGGCGTATTACCAGGCGGCGCTCGCCGCCATCCGCGCAGGGCTGGCTGTAGGCCAAAGCACCTCGAGCCTGGCGCAGTAGAACATGTGGGAGGGGGCTTGCTCCCGATGGCGGTGTGTCAGCTACACATAAGTTGACTGGCACACCGCCATCGGGAGCAAGCCCCCTCCCACATTGGATTGCGTTACTACAGTTGGTCCGTGAGAAAACTGAAATATTCTTCGCGAATCTCCGGAATTTCGTTCGCCAGGTGATGCCGCCCACGCTTGAGCATCAACACCTCGGGCTGATCGAACTTGCTGCGCAGCACCTGCAAGTTATGCTGCCAATCCACCGTCATATCCTCTTCGCCCTGCACGATCACCGGTCGCCGTGAGCTAGCCGGCGCCGCTTCGATGCGCTTGATCCAGCGCGCCAGGGCGCCTACCCAGGCGGTGGGCAACTGGCGCGGTTGCAGCGGGTCGGCTTCGAGAAAAGGTTTGAAGGCCGGGTCGTTGGAGTTGTCGCTGAACCGTCGCGCAATGCCTTTGACGAAAGGGCGCAGCAGGTAATAGCTGAGCTGGGACCAGCCCCAGGCCCGCGGACGTACCAGCGGCGACAGCAGAAAGGTCTTGCCCTGGGCCGGGCTCTGGGCGCCGTGATTGAGCAGGTGGTCCACCACAATGGCCCCGCCCGTGCTTTGCCCGAACAGGTGCCAGGGCTGCGGCAGTTGCAGCGCCTGGGCCTCGACAAACAACGCCTGCACGACATCCTGGTACACCGCAAACTCATCAATGCTGGCGCGCGCGCCGCTGGACAAGCCATGACCCGGCAGGTCGCAGGCGATCACCACAAAGCCTTGGTCCAACGCCCATTCCACTACGTGGCGGTACAGCCCCATATGGTCGTAGAAACCGTGGAACATGAACATCGTTGCCACGGGCACGGGCGGCCACCACACCTGGGCCACCACCTCGAACCCGTCCACCTCCAAGCGCCCCAGACGGCTCACGGCCGGCACCTTGCGTGCGCCCAGGTCGAGGCCGTAGAAACGTTGATAGACCCTCGCCTCGGCTGACAAAGGCTGCGCATCCACCAGCGGCCGCAAGCTCTCGCGCAGATGATCAGGGTCAAAGGTGACGGGCATAAAGGCTTCCAGACTGACGGTGAAGATGAATATCGAGCTGCGATATTCATCTGTCAGGACAAGCATGGCAAGCTACGCGACCCGCGAGGATACATCTGAATGCGACAGCCCTACCGCACCACCTTGTTCGCCAGCCTGGTGCTGATTATCTGCGCCGGCGTGCTGTGGGCCGCGTATGACTGGTTCCAAGGCCGTTACCTGCGGGCCTTCAGCGAGCACACGGCGGTGTTCTCCGGCGACGCGCTGCAACTGCCCGCCGCACTGCGCGGCCCCGGCCCGATTCGCCTGGTGCACTTCTGGGACCCGGCCTGCCCGTGCAATGTCGGCAACCAGCAACACCTGGGCGAGCTGATCGAGCAATACGCGCCGCAAGGTGTGGAGTTCTATGCCCTGCAAAAAGCCGGCAGCCACGGCGTGCTGCCGGACAACCTGGGCCAGATGAAAACCCTCGACGCCCTGCCCGGCGCCGATCAGGTACCGGCAAGCCCCGCCGTGGGCATTTGGGACCGTACCGGCAAGCTGGCGTATTTCGGCCCCTACAGCGAAGGGTTGACCTGCAATGCCAGCAACAGCTTTATCGAGCCCATCCTCAAGGCCCTGCAAGCCGGGCGCGAAGTGAATGCCACCCACACCCTGGCGGTGGGCTGCTATTGTTCGTGGCCTAAGCAACCGTAGTCCGTCCATCTGGTTAAGGAAAGTCGATGAAGCGTGTGTTGCAGGCTCTCGTGGTGCTGGTTGTGTTGGTCGCCCTCGGCGCCGGCTGGTACGTCTACAGCAAACAACCGACCCGCCAGGGCACGGTCACGCTGGCGCACCTGCAGGGCTCGGTCACGGTGCGCTACGACGATCGGGGCGTGCCGCATATCCGTGCCGGCAACGAGGCCGACCTGTACCGCGCCCTGGGCTATGTGCACGCCCAGGACCGGCTGTTCCAGATGGAGATCATGCGCCGCCTGGCCCGTGGCGAACTGGCCGAGGTGCTGGGGCCCAAGCTGCTGGAGACCGATAAGCTGTTTCGCAGCCTGCAGATCCGCGAGCGCGCCTTGAGCTACGTTGAGCACATGGACCCCGAGTCGGCCTCCTCGAAGGCCCTGCAAGCCTATCTGGACGGGATCAACCAGTATCAGGCCAGCCACGCCAGCCCGATGGAGTTCGACGTGCTGGGCATCCCCAGGCGCCCGTTCACCGCCGAGGACTCCATCAGCGTCGCCGGGTATATGGCCTACAGCTTTGCCGCGGCCTTTCGTACCGAACCCCTGCTGACTTACGTACGCGATCAGTTGGGCGGCGACTACCTCAAGGTCTTCGACCTCGACTGGCAACCCAAAGGCGCCCTCAACCTGGCGGCCGGCGACTGGAAGACCCTGGGCGCCCTCGCCAACCTGACTGAGCAAGCCCTGGCTGATAACGGCCTGCCGCAATTCGAAGGCAGCAATGCCTGGGCCATCAGCGGCAACCGCACCCAGAGCGGCAAGCCATTGCTGGCGGGCGACCCGCATATTCGCTTCTCGGTGCCGTCGGTGTGGTACGAAGCGCAGCTCTCGGCGCCTGGCTTTGAGTTGTATGGCTACCACAACGCGCTGGTGCCGGTGGCCTTCCTGGGGCACAACCTGGACTTCGGCTGGAGCCTGACCATGTTCCAGAACGACGACCTGGACCTGATCGCCGAGAAGGTCAACCCGGCCAACCCCAACCAAGTCTGGTATCACGGCCAGTGGGTCGACATGAGCAGCAGCGAGCAGCAGATTCAGGTCAAGGGGCAGGCCCCGGTCACCCTCACCCTGCGCCGCTCGCCCCACGGCCCGATCGTCAATGACGTACTCGGTGAAAACGCCGGCACCACGCCCATCGCCATGTGGTGGGCGTTCCTCGACAGCGAAAACCCGATCCTCGAAGGTTTCTACCAGCTCAACCGGGCCGATTCCCTGGCCAAGGCACGTGCTGCGGCGTCCAGGGTCTCGGCGCCGGGGCTGAACATCGTGTGGGCCAATGCCAAGGGTGATATCGGCTGGTGGGCGGCGGCGCAGTTGCCGATACGCCCGGCCGGCGTCAACCCGGCGTTCATCCTCGACGGCAGCACCGCCCAGGCCGACAAGCTGGGCTTTTACCCTTTCAGCGCCAACCCCCAGGAAGAAAACCCGGCGCGCGGCTACGTGGTATCGGCCAATGCGCAACCCGCCTCGCCCACCGGCATGGAGATCCCCGGTTATTACAACCTGGCCGACCGTGGCCAGCAGTTGAACGCGCAGTTGAGCGACAACAGCATGAAGTGGAACGTGAACAACAGCCAGGCCCTGCAACTGGGCACCACCACCGCCTTTGGCCCGCGCCTGCTGGCGCCGCTGTTGCCAGTGTTGCGTGAGGTGGTCACAGACCCGGCGCAGCTCAAGCTGGTGGAGCAATTGGCAAACTGGAAAGGCGACTACCCGCTGGACTCCACCAGCGCCACGCTGTTCAACCAGTTGCTGTTCAACCTCGCTGACGCGACCTTCCACCCGAAACTGGGCGACGCCCTGTTCAAGACCCTGCTCGGCACCCGCGTGATCGACGCAGCCCTGCCACGCCTGGCGGCCTCGCCGGATTCGCCGTGGTGGAACGGCACGCGAGCGGCCACCGTCAAGCTGGCCTGGGACAACAGCCTGGCGCATCTGAAAGCGACCTTCGGCGATGACCCGTCCCAATGGCAGTGGGGCAAAGCGCACACCCTGACCCACGGCCACCCGCTGGGCATGCAGAAGCCGCTGGACAGGCTATTCAACGTGGGGCCCTTCGCCGCACCGGGCAGCCACGAAGTGCCGAACAACCAGACCGCCATGATCGGCCCGGCTCCCTGGCCGGTGACCTATGGCCCCTCGACCCGTCGCCTGATCGACTTCGCCGACGCGGCGCACGCCCTGACCATCAACCCGGTGGGGCAAAGCGGCGTGCCGTTCGATACGCACTACAGTGACCAGGCGCAAACCTATATCGAAGGCGGCTACGAGCAGGCGCATTTCAGCGAAGAGGAAATCACGGCCAATACCCGTGGCACCTTGAAACTGTTGCCGGCCAGATAGCTATGTTCCACTGGTCAATATGTGGGAGGGGGCTTGCCCCCGATTGCGATGGGTCAGCGACACATGAGTTGACTGACACACTGCTATCGGGGGCAAGCCCCCTCCCACATTCAGTTATCGCTACACGGGCGCTGCAAAATTGAGCCTGAACTGCTGCGGCGTCACGCCCAGCCGACGGTTGAACACACTGCGCATGTGCTGAGCGTCGCGAAACCCGCACTGGTAGGCCACCGTCTTGAGCGGCGCGTGCGTGCTTTCGAGCATGACCCGCGCCGCGTCCACCCGCGCCCTCTCTACAAATTCAGCAGGCGTAACCCGCGCCTCACGGGCAAACACCCGGGAAAAATTGCGCGCGCTCATGTTCGCCGCCCTGGCCAGGTCGGCAATGCCCAGGTCCCCGGTCAGGTTCGCCAGTACATACAACTGCACCTGCGCCACCGCTGAGGTGGTTTCGGCATGGGGCGTGAGAAACGGGCTGAACTGCGACTGCCCGCCCGAGCGCTGGGTGAACACCACCAGGCGCTTGGCCACGCTCAACGCCACTTCCGGGCCGTGGTCCTGGGCCAGCAGGTAGAGCGACAGGTCGATCCCCGCCGTGACCCCGCCCGAGGTGTAGAGGTTGCCGTCCTGCACATACAGACGGTCGGCTTCGACACGGGTCGAGGGGCACAACCGGGCCAGGTCGGCGGCGTCACCCCAATGGGTGGTGACGGTTTTACCGTCGAGCAGACCGGCGCGGGCCAGCATGAAGGCGCCATTGCAGATCGAGCCGAAGCGCTGTGCCCGGGCGGCGGCGGCGCGCAGCCAGTCATCGAACGCCGGGCCGAAATCCTCGAACGGCAACTGCGGGCCGCCGGCGACCAGTAACAGGTCATAGGCATGCAGGGCCTGGCTGTAATGCGTGTGAGCCTGTAACGACAAACCGTTGGAGCACGCCATGCTGCCGTGAGCAAAGCCGATAACCTCCAGTTGATAGTGGTCTTCGGGCGCAAGGAAACGGTTCGCCTCGCAGAACACATCCATAGGCCCGGTCACGTCCAGCGACTGGACGCCGGGGAAGATCAGGATCGCAACGGTTTTGCCCATGAACACACCTTTAACTGGAAAACACAGAACCCTGTGGGAGGGGGCTTGCTCCCGATAGCGGCGGGTCAGTCACCTATGCACTGACTGACACTCCCTCATCGGGAGCAAGCCCCCTCCCACATTTGGATTTTCACAGGTTTGGAGAATGATATCGCCCGCTACACCCTAGCCGATTTTGCCTTGGCACGATGTGTCGGCACATTGGCCGGGATCGCTCTCTCGCCGCGATGGCCCCTTGGCGAGGGTGCGACCAGACTGGATGCTTTCCAGAGGAGAGCCACCATGAGCACCACCATCGCCGGCATCAAGATCCCCGACAGCGCCCTGGCCAGGGCCACCACGGAATATATCCGCGACATTGAGTCTGACCTGCTCTACCACCATTCCCGCCGCGTATTTCTGTTCGGTGCGTTGAGCGGTGAACGCAAGCAGTTGGCGTACAACCCCGAGTTGCTGTACGTCGGCGCGATGTTCCACGACCTGGGCCTGGTGCAGGGCCACCGCAGCGACAACGAACGCTTCGAAGTGGACGGCGCCAACGCGGCGGCGGCCTTTCTCAAGCCGTATGGGCTCAGTGATGACGATATCGAACAGGTGTGGTTGTCCATTGCCCTGCACACCACGCCGGGCGTGCCGCAGCATCTGCGCCCGACCGTGGCGCTGGTGACCGCAGGGGTGGAAATGGACGTGCTGGGCATGGACTACGCCGCCTTCAGCAGCGTGCAGCGCGAGGCGGTGGTGCATGCGCATCCACGGGGCGAGGGGTTCAAGGAATGCATCATCTGCGCCTTCGCCGACGGCTTGCGCCATCGTCCGCAGACCACGTTTGGCAAGTGAAGACCGATGTGCTGGTGGATCAGGAGCCGGGGTTCAAGCCGATGAATTTTGTGGAGGTGATTCGTAAATCGCCCTGGGCTTGAAACCCAATGATCGTTCACACGCTCTGCGTGGGAATGCAGGCCAGGACGCTCCGCGTCCGCTTCTAAAAGCGTGACGCAGAGCGTCACAGGAGGCGTTCCCACGCGGAGCGTGGGAACGATCAGGCCCCCTCCCACATTTGGAGCTCACCCGGCTTCAGACCGGCGCAGGCGCCCGGCGCTTGTCCGGCTGCTGCCAGCCATCGGCAGCGGCTTCTTCGATGGCTTGCTGAATGGCCTTCTTGCGATGCTCCTCGGCCCGACGGCTGAAGAACCACACCAGGAAGGTCACCAGGGACACCGCCAGCAGAATCAGGCTGGCCACCGCGTTGATCTCAGGTTTAACCCCAAGACGCACGGCGGAGAACACTTCCATCGGCAAGGTGGTCGAGCCCGGCCCGGACACGAAGCTGGCCAGTACCAGGTCATCCAGCGACAGCGCGAAGGACATCATGCCGCCCGCCGCCAGGGAGGGCGCGATCATCGGGATGGTGATCAGGAAGAACACCTTCCACGGCCGCGCTCCCAGGTCCATCGCCGCTTCTTCGATCGACAGGTCCAGCTCACGCAAGCGTGCCGACACCACCACCGCCACGTACGCCGCGCAGAAGGTGGTATGGGCGATCCAGATGGTGACAATGCCACGCTCCTGGGGCCAACCGATCATCTGCGCCATGGCCACGAACAGCAGCAACAGCGACAGACCGGTGATCACTTCCGGCATCACCAACGGCGCCGTGACCAGGCCGCCGAACAGGGTGCGTCCCTTGAACTGGCTGATGCGCGTGAGCACGAATGCCGCCAGCGTACCCAGTGCTACTGCGGCCACCGCCGTGTAGCAGGCGATTTCCAGGGAACGCGCCACCGAGCCCATCAACTGGGTGTTGTCCAGCAGACCCACGTACCACTTGATCGACCAACCGCCCCACACCGTCACCAGTTTGGATTCGTTGAACGAGTAGATCACCAGAATCAGCATCGGCAGGTAGATGAACAGCAACCCCACCACCAGCATGAAGCTTGAAAATCTGAAGCGCTTCATATCTTGCCCTCCAACTCTTTGGCTTGGCTGCGGTTGAACAGGATGATCGGCACGATCAGGATCGCCAGCATCACCACGGCCAATGCAGAGGCCACCGGCCAGTCACGGTTGTTGAAGAATTCCTGCCACAGCACCTTGCCGATCATCAGGGTTTCCGGGCCGCCGAGCAGTTCAGGAATCACGAACTCGCCCACCACCGGGATAAACACCAGCATGCAGCCGGCGATGATGCCGTTCTTGGACAGCGGCACGGTGATCTTCCAGAAGCTGTTGAAGGTGCTCGAACCCAGGTCCGATGCCGCTTCCAGCAGGCTCTGATCATGCTTCACCAGGTTGGCGTACAGCGGCAGGATCATGAACGGCAGGTACGAATAGACCACGCCGATATACACCGCGATGTTGGTGTTGAGGATCTGCAGCGGTTCGTTGATCAGCCCCATGGACATCAGGAAGCCGTTGAGCAAGCCGTTGTTGCTGAGGATGCCCATCCACGCATAGACGCGGATCAGGATCGCGGTCCAGGTCGGCATCATGATCAGCAGCACCAGCACCGTCTGCATTTCCTTGCGCGCGGTGGCGATGGCGTAGGCCATCGGGTAGCCGATCACCAGGCACAGCAGCGTGCTGAAAAAGGCCATCTTCAGCGAGCCCAGGTACGCGGCGATGTAGAGCTCATCGCCCGCCAGCAGGCTGTAGTTGGCCAGGTTGAGCACCACTTGCAGCTTCTGCTCAACGTAGGTGTAGATCTCGGTGTAGGGCGGGATCGCCACATCGGCTTCGGCAAAGCTGATTTTCAATACGATGAAAAACGGCAATGCGAAAAACAGGAACAGCCACAGGAAGGGAATCCCGATGACCACCTGCTTGCCACTGGGCACGATGCGATCCAAGCGCCGCTTGAATTTCTTCATGTTCATGAGCGAAGTACCACGCCGCTGTCGTCTTCCCACCATACGTACACCTGGTCACCCCAGGTTGGGCGCTGGCCACGGCGTTCGGCGTTGGCCACGAAGGACTGTACCAGCTTGCCGCTCGGCAGCTCCACGTAGAACACCGAGTGGCCGCCCAGGTAGGCAATGTCGTGCACCTTGCCGCTGGACCAGTTGTGCTCGCAGGTCGGCATTTGCGTGGTGACCAGCAGTTTTTCCGGGCGGATGGCGTAGGTCACCGACTTGTCTTCCACCGCGGTCGCGATGCCGTAGCCCACGTAGATATCGCGGTCCAGGTCCGGACACTTGAGCACGGCGTGGCCTTCGGCGTCGTCCACCACTTGGGTGTCGAAGATGTTGACGTTGCCGATGAACTCGCACACCAGGCGGCTGGTAGGCGTTTCGTAGATGTCGATCGGGCTGCCGATCTGGGCGATCCAGCCCAAGTGCATGATCGCGATGCGCTCGGCCATGGTCATGGCCTCTTCCTGGTCGTGGGTCACCATCACACAGGTCACGCCGACACGTTCGATGATCTCCACCAGCTCCAGCTGCATCTGCGAGCGCAGCTTCTTGTCGAGGGCGCCCATCGGTTCATCGAGCAGCAGCAGTTTCGGACGCTTGGCCAGGGAGCGGGCCAATGCCACACGCTGGCGCTGACCACCGGACAGCTGGTGCGGCTTGCGCTTGGCGTACTGGCTCATCTGCACCAGCTTGAGCATCTCAGCCACGCGGGCGTCGACTTCCGCCTTGGGAATCTTGTCCTGCTGCAGGCCGAAGGCGATGTTCTGCGCCACGGTCATGTGCGGGAACAAGGCGTAGGACTGAAACATCATGTTGATCGGCCGCTCATAGGGCGGCATGTCGGTGATGTCCACCCCATCGAGGTAGATGCGACCTTCAGTCGGGCGTTCGAAGCCTGCGAGCATGCGCAGCAGGGTGGACTTGCCCGAACCCGAACCGCCGAGCAAGGCGAAGATCTCGCCTTTCTTGATTTCCAGGGACACATCGTCCACCGCAATCGTCTCGTCGAACTTCTTCGTGACCCGGTCGATTTTGACCAGCACCTTCTTCGGTGTCTGGTCGCCCTCGAGGGCTTTCTTATAGGCGCCGGAGGCAACTGCCATTTACGAAACTCCCAAAAAAAAAAGAGTGCAGCCCACCCGGTGCAGGCGGACTTTGGATAGTTTGAGCCTTACTTGCCCGTCTTGACCTTGGTCCAGCTACGGGTCATTAAACGTTGCACCTTCGGGGGTAGCTCGAAGTTGACGAAGGTCCGATCGAGAACCGCCTGCGGTGGGTAAACCGCTGCGTCGGTGCGTATCGATTGCTCCATCAGTTTGTCCGCCCCGGGGTTAGGGTTGGCATAACCGACGTAATCACTGACCTGAGCGATCACTTCAGGTTGCAGCAAATAGTTGATGAAGGCGTGCGCCTGCTTGACGTTGGTGGCGTCCTTGGGGATCGCCAGCACGTCAAACCACAGGTTGCCGCCTTCCTTGGGAATCGCGTAGGCGATGTTCACGCCCTTGCCCGCCTCGCTTGCGCGGGCCTTGGCCTGGAACACATCACCGGAGAACCCGGCCGCCACGCAGATATTGCCGTTGGCCAGGTCCGAGATGTACTTGGAGGAATGGAAGTAGGTCACGTAGGGGCGAACCTTGAGCAGCTTTTCCTCGGCCTTCTTGTAGTCGGCCTCGTTGGTGCTGTTAGGGTCCAGGCCCATATAGTTGAGCACCGCCGGCAGCATTTCATCGGCCGAGTCCATGAACGAAACACCGCAGGTGGCGAGCTTCTTCATGTTTTCCGGTTCGAACAGCACCGCCCACGAGTCGATCTTGTCGACGCCCAGCACTTCTTTCACTTTGTCGACGTTGTAACCGATGCCATTGGTGCCCCACAGGTACGGCACAGCGTAGGCATTGCCCGGATCATTTTTCTCCAGGCGCTTGAGCAGTGCCGGGTCGAGGTTGGCGTAGTTGCTCAGCAGCGACTTATCCAGCTTCTGGAACGCCCCGGCTTTGATCTGCTTGCCCAAAAAGTGGTTGGACGGCACTACCACGTCGTAGCCGGTACGCCCGGCGAGCAGCTTGCCTTCCAGGGTTTCGTTGGAATCGAACACGTCATACACGGGCTTGATGCCGGTGGCCTTTTCGAAGTTGGCCAGGGTGTCGGGACCGATGTAGTCCGACCAGTTATAAACATGCACGGTGGATGCGGCCTGCACGCTGACAGTCAGCGTGATACCTGCACCTACCAGCAAGGCTTTGCGAAATAAAGAAATTGGCAAGTGGAGGTCCTCTTAAATAGTTGGGCCCAAAGTTGTTGCCCGGCAACAAAACCGGCGCGCAACTTACCCTCGATAAACCGATCCGGCAAAACTTTCTTCGATCTAATTTGTGGGAGGGGGCTTGCCCCCGATGGCGGTGTGTCAACTTGCACAGGTGTTTCTGACGCAACGCCATCGGGGGCAAGCCCCCTCCCACAGGTTTTAAGGCTTATTTACCGGACTTGATCTTGGTCCAGCTGCGCGTCATTTCACGCTGGGTTGCCGCCGGCAAGTCGGCAATCGCGTAGAGCTTGGCCTGCACTTCGGCCGACGGGTAGATGCCCGGGTCGCTGGTGATGTCTTTGTCGACCAGCGCAGTGGCTTTCTCGTTGCCGTTCGGGAAACGCACACTGTTGGTGATCGATGCCATCACTTCCGGCTTGAGCAGGTAGTTCATGAAGGTGTAGGCGGCCTCGACGTTTTCAGCGTCTTTCGGAATGGCGACCATGTCGAAGAAGCTGCCTGCGCCTTCTTTCGGAATGTCGTAGGCCACTTTGACTTTGCCACCGGCTTCAGCCGCGCGGGACTTGGCCTGCTGGATGTCACCCGAGTAACCCACGGCTACGCAGATGTTGCCGTTGGCCAGGTCAGAGATGTACTTGGACGAGTGGAAGTAGCCAATCGAAGGACGGATTTTCAGGAACAGGTCTTCGGCCTGCTTGAGGTCGGCCTTCTTCTGGGTGTCGGTCGGCAGGCCCAGGTAATGCAGCGCGATCGGCAGCATTTCGGTCGGTGAGTCGAGGAAGCTCACGCCGCAGCTTTTGAGTTTGGCGATGTTTTCAGGCTTGAGCAGCACGTCCCAGGACTCGATCTTGTCCACGCCCAGCGCGGCCTTGACCTTCTCCGGGTTGTAGCCGATGCCAATCGAGCCCCACATGTACGGGAACGCGTGCTTGTTGTCCGGGTCGCTGACCGACACGGCTTTAAGCAGGGATTTGTTCAGGTTGCTGTAGTTAGGCAGCTTGGAGGTGTCCAGCTCCTGGTAGACGCCGGCCTTGATCTGCTTGGCGAGAAAGTTGTTCGACGGCACGACGATGTCGTAGCCGGACTTGCCTGCCAGCAACTTGGCTTCCAGGGTTTCGTTGCTGTCGAACACGTCGTACACCACTTTGATGCCCGACTCTTTTTCAAAGTTGGCGATGGTGTCCGGTGCAATGTAGTCGGACCAGTTGTAGACGTGCAGCACTTTATCGTCGGCCTGGGCCGCGCCCGCCATTGCGCCCATCAGGGACAAGGCGAGGAGGGTCTTGCCAGCGTTCTTCAAACCTAATGCCTTCATTTAGTGATGCTCCGATTTTTCTTTTTTGGGCCGCAAGTTGTAGGTGTTTCGGGCCCAGCCAAAGGGCAACAAAACAGGACGACAGTCTGGCAAGTTCGGGGGCCCGCTTTCAACCGGCCCCCACATTTATCTACACAGTCGCAGCCACCGAAAGCCGCTGCGCACTGAGCCTAGCACTTAGCCCTGCAATGCCGCCAAGGTCAGGTCCAGGCACTGGCGGGCCTTGGACACCAGTTCGTCGATTTCTGCCTGGCTGATCACCAGCGGCGGTGAAATGATCATGGTGTCGCCCACGGCGCGCATGATCAGGCCATTCTCGAAGCAGAACGTGCGGCAGATCATGCCGGCGCCCTTCCCTTCGTAACGCTTGCGCGTGGCCTTGTCCTGCACCAGCTCGATCGCACCGAGCATGCCCACACCGCGTACTTCGCCCACCAGCGGATGGTCCGCCAGTTCCCGCAGACGTTTCTGCAAATACGGTGCCGTTTCGTCGTGTACACGGTTAACGATTTTTTCTTCGCGCAGGATGCGGATGTTTTCCAGGGCCACCGCTGCTGCCACCGGGTGCCCGGAGTAGGTGAAGCCGTGGTTGAAATCGCCGCCTTCGTTGAGCACAGCCACCACATCGTCATGCACGATCAGGCCGCCCATGGGCACGTAGCCCGAGGTCAGGCCCTTGGCGATGGTCATCATGTGTGGTTTGAGGTCGTAGAAGTCGCTGCCGAACCACTCGCCGGTGCGGCCGAAACCGCAGATCACTTCGTCGGCGACAAACAGGATGTCGTACTTGGCGAGGATTTCCTTGATGCGCGGCCAGTAGCTGTCGGGCGGCACGATCACACCGCCAGCGCCCTGGATCGGCTCGGCAATAAAGGCACCGACGTTGTCCACGCCCAGTTCCAGGATCTTCTCTTCCAGCTGGTTGGCGGCCCAGACACCGAATTCTTCGGGGCTCATGTCGCCGCCTTCGCCAAACCAGTAAGGCTGGGCGATGTGGGTGATGCCTGGAATCGGCAAATCGCCCTGCTCATGCATATAGGTCATGCCGCCCAGGCTGGCGCCGGCCACGGTGGAGCCGTGGTAGCCATTCTTGCGGCTGATGATGGTTTTCTTGTTGGGCTGGCCTTTGATCGCCCAGTAGTGGCGGACCATGCGCAACATGGTGTCGTTGCCTTCGGAGCCGGAACCGGTGAAGAACACATGGTTCATGCCAGCGGGTGCGACGTCGGAAATGACTTTGGCCAGTTCGAGTACCGGCGGGTGAGCGGTCTGGAAGAACAGGTTGTAGTACGGCAGTTCTTTCATCTGCCTGGCGGCGGCGTCAGCCAGTTCGTCGCGACCGTAACCGATCGCCACGCACCAAAGGCCAGCCATGCCGTCGAGGATCTTGTTGCCTTCGCTGTCCCACAGGTAAACGCCGTGGGCTTTGGTGATGATCCTTGGGCCTTTCTCTTTCAATTGCTTGAAATCGCTGAACGGCGCCAGGTGGTGATCATTGCTCAAGGCTTGCCATTCACGGGTTTGCGGGTTGTTGCTGGACATACCGATCTCCTAGACTTTTTCAGTGAGGGCGCGCCGTGTGAACGACGCGCCCGGCGCATCAGACGGCGAAGAGCAGGAATTCCCGCTCCCACGAACTGATCACGCGCTTGAAGTTTTCATGCTCGGCCCGCTTGACCGCGACATAGCCTGTGATGAATTTCTGCCCCAGGTATTTCTCGATGGTCTTGCTGTTTTCCATGCGTTCCAGCGCGTCCTCGATGGTCAACGGCAGGCGCAGATTGCGTCGCTCGTAGCCACGGCCCACCACGGGGGCGCTCGGGTTATGGCCTTCGACCATGCCGATGTAGCCACACAGCAGGCTGGCGGCAATCGCCAGGTACGGGTTGGCATCGGCGCCCGGCAAGCGGTTTTCCACGCGGCGGTTCTGCGGGCCGGCATCCGGTACGCGCAGGCCCACGGTGCGGTTTTCTTCGCCCCACTCCACGTTCACCGGCGCCGAGGTGTCGGGCAGGAAGCGGCGGAATGAATTCACGTTGGGGGCGAATAAAGGCAGCAATTCGGGGATGAATTTCTGCAGGCCGCCAATGTGGTTGAGGAACAGCTGGCTCATGGTCCCGTCTTCATTGGAGAAGACGTTCTTGCCGGTGGCGATGTCGATGATGCTCTGGTGCAGGTGCATCGCACTGCCGGGCTCACCGGTCATCGGCTTGGCCATGAAGGTGGCGGCCACGTTGTGCTTGAGCGCGGCCTCACGCATGGTGCGCTTGAACACCAGGATCTGGTCGGCCAGGGACAGTGCATCGCCGTGACGGAAATTGATTTCCATCTGTGCGGTGCCGTCTTCGTGGATCAGCGTGTCGAGGTCCAGCTCCTGCAGTTCGCACCAGTCGTAGACGTCTTCGAACAGTGGGTCGAATTCGTTGGCAGCTTCTATAGAGAAGGACTGGCGACCGGTCTCAGGGCGGCCGGAGCGGCCAATCGGCGGTTGCAGCGGGAAGTCCGGGTCTTCGCAGCGCTTGGTCAGGTAGAACTCCATCTCCGGCGCCACGATGGGCTGCCAGCCGCGGTCGGCGTAGAGCTTGAGGACTTTCTTGAGCACGTTGCGCGGCGACAGCTCGATCGGGTTGCCTTGCTTGTCGTAGGTGTCGTGGATCACTTGGGCGGTCGGCTCGATGGCCCAGGGCACCAGAAACACCGCGTTCTGGTCGGGGCGGCAGATCATGTCGATGTCGGCCGGGTCGAGCAATTCGTAATAGATGTCGTCTTCGACATAGTCGCCGGTTACGGTCTGCAGCAGCACGCTTTCGGGCAGGCGCATGCCTTTTTCGGCGATGAACTTGTTGGTCGGCGAGATCTTGCCCCGGGTGATGCCGGTGAGGTCGCCAATCATGCATTCGACTTCTGTGATCTTGTGGTCTTTCAACCAATCGGTGAGCTGGTCGAGGTTGTTACTCATAAATGCCTCTGGGCTGGGTTTCCTGGCATCCATTAAAAAGCCAGGCGTTGGTTGACGCAGCATCCGCGTCGTTTGTTCACTCAGGGTAGGAGCTTACCTGCCATTTGCCCAAGGGTTGCATTCCTCACGCCAAACTTGTGCAGAATCATGAGCAGCACCCTGCATCGGCGCGGCGCAGCTGCACATTCGAGACAAACGGAGGGGGAAAAAGAAGGGCGGCCCAAGCGTCAAGAATATTGGCCGGTTTGCAGGCATGCACGCTGCAAGGAGAAACGGATGACACAGCCTGACAGAAGCAGGCCAAGACGCCGGATGGCGGCAGGCGAGACATGAAGCACCCCGGTATTATTGCTGTTATGGGTTTGAATCGAGCTTAGCCTTGTTCATTTTTTTACACAACACCCCCGTAAAAAATACAACACGGCCCGCTCAAGCCTGCAGGTCCCAAGACCCTCAAACCCAAAAAACCGCCCCAAAAAGCCCCAAAAAAGGCGCCGTGGCGCTTTTTTAGGGCAAAAAAGGCCTCGCTTGACTTCGGCATGCCGTTCGGGTTGACTGAAACCAGAAAAGATCAATGATTGATATTTTTAACAACAAAGGTGTTGCATCATGTCGGTACCCCCGCGTGCCGTTCAGCTTAACGAAGCGAACGCGTTCCTTAAGGATCATCCTGAGGTTCTGTACGTAGACCTTCTAATTGCGGATATGAATGGTGTGGTGCGCGGCAAGCGCATCGAACGCACCAGCCTCCACAAGGTTTACGAGAAGGGCATTAACCTGCCTGCCTCTTTATTTGCCCTGGATATCAACGGCTCTACGGTGGAAAGCACCGGCCTGGGCCTGGATATCGGTGATGCTGACCGAATCTGCTATCCAATCCCCGACACCCTGTGCAATGAGCCCTGGCAAAAGCGCCCAACCGCGCAATTGCTGATGACCATGCACGAACTGGAAGGTGAGCCGTTCTTCGCCGATCCTCGCGAAGTGCTACGGCAAGTGGTGAGCAAGTTCGACGACCTCGGCCTGACCATCTGCGCTGCCTTCGAGCTTGAGTTCTACCTGATCGACCAGGAGAACGTGAACGGCCGGCCGCAACCGCCCCGCTCGCCGATTTCAGGCAAGCGCCCGCATTCGACACAGGTCTACCTGATCGACGACCTCGACGAATACGTCGACTGCCTCCAGGACATTCTGGAAGGTGCCAAAGAGCAAGGCATCCCGGCCGACGCCATCGTCAAGGAAAGTGCCCCGG
The DNA here is from genome assembly GCF_034043515.1 of Pseudomonas sp. MUP55. Lineage (NCBI taxonomy): Bacteria > Pseudomonadati > Pseudomonadota > Gammaproteobacteria > Pseudomonadales > Pseudomonadaceae > Pseudomonas > Pseudomonas sp. MUP55. The sequence continues at coordinate 5,631,008 of NZ_CP138214.1, forward strand.
CGCAGTTCGAAGTGAACCTGCACCACGTCGCCGACCCGATCAAGGCATGCGATTACGCGGTACTGCTCAAGCGCCTGATCAAGAACATCGCCTACGACCATGAGATGGATACCACCTTCATGGCCAAGCCTTACCCAGGCCAGGCAGGCAACGGTTTGCACGTACACATCTCCATTCTGGACAAGGACGGCAAGAACATCTTTGCCAGCGAGGATCCCGAGCAGAACGCCGCATTGCGTCATGCGATCGGCGGTGTGCTCGAGACCCTGCCCGCCCAAATGGCGTTCCTGTGCCCCAACGTCAACTCCTACCGTCGTTTCGGCGCACAGTTCTACGTGCCGAACTCGCCGTGCTGGGGCCTGGACAACCGCACCGTGGCGATTCGCGTACCGACCGGCTCGTCCGATGCGGTGCGTATCGAACACCGCGTGGCCGGTGCCGACGCCAACCCTTACCTGCTGATGGCTTCGGTCCTGGCGGGTGTGCACCACGGTCTGACCAACAAGATCGAACCGGGTGCGCCAGTGGAAGGCAACAGCTACGAGCAGAACGAACAGAGCCTGCCGAACAACCTGCGCGATGCCCTGCGCGAGTTGGACGACAGCGAGGTGATGGCCAAGTACATCGATCCTAAATACATCGATATCTTCGTCGCCTGTAAGGAAAGTGAGCTGGAGGAGTTCGAACACTCCATCTCCGACCTTGAGTACAACTGGTACCTGCATACCGTTTAAGCGGTTGCTGCAAAAAAGAACGCCGCAGAGCTTATGGCCTGCGGCGTTTTTTATGGCTTTTCCGGTACACCGGGTTGGCCTCATCGGGGGCAAGCCCCCTCCCACATTTGACTGCATTCCAAAGTCGGAACTCGGTCAAGTGTGGGAGGGGGCTTGCCCCCGATGGCGTCTGGGCAGACAACACACCTTCCTGCTCATACAATGCCCGCTGCCCTGTAGGAGACTTCCATGCCACCCCGCCCCGCCGCCCCTCGCAAACCACGTGCCCGCAGCCAGGCCCGGATCGACGCGATCCTGGACGCTGCCCGTGCCTTGCTGGCGACCGAAGGCGTGGCCGGTTTGTCGATTTACAGCGTGGCCGAACGCGCGCAGATTCCGCCATCGTCGGTGTACCATTTTTTCGCCAGCGTGCCGGCGTTGCTGCAAGCCTTGACGGCTGATGTGCACGCGGCCTTTCGTGCGGCCATACAGGCGCCCATCGCGCATGATTCACTCCAGACGTGGCGCGACCTGTCCTGCATCGTCGAGCAGCGCATGCTCAGCATCTACAGCAACGACGCCGCTGCCCGCCAGTTGATCCTGGCCCAGCATGGGCTGACCGAAGTCACCCAGGCGGATCGCCAGCATGACCTGGAACTGGGAGTGCTGATGCTGGAGGTGTTCAACCGCCACTTCGACGTGCCCAGCCTGCCGAACGATGTGGATGTATTTGCCCTGGCACTGGAACTGAGCGACCGCGTGTACGCGCGTTCGGTGCATCAGCATGGGCAGATTACGCCGCGTATGGCGCAGGAAGGGATGCGGGTGTTTGATGCGTATGTGGGGCTTTATTTGCCTGCTTATCTGCCCAGGCGTTGCCTATGATCGTTCCCACGTTCTGCGTGGAAATGCATCTCCGGACGCTCCGCGTCCGGCCTTGAAAGCGTGACGCAGAGCGTCACAAGAGGGCTTTCCCACGCGGAGCGTGGGAACGATCAGTTACCTGGCCGAGCGGTGAGACTTTTGGTGGTTGGGCCGGCCTCATCGGGGGGCAAGCCCCCTCCCACACTTTGAATGTATTCACAGATCCAAAGGTGGGAGGTGGCTTGCCCCCGATGACGGCCTCAAGAGCGACGTCCATTACAACTTGGCAATCGACACCTCAGTCGACTTCACAAAAGCAATCACTTCACTGCCAATCACCAGTTCCAGCTCTTTGACCGAGCGCGTGGTGATCACTGAAGTGACGATGCCCGAGGCGGTCTGCACGTCGATTTCCGACAACACGTCGCCCACCACGATTTCCTTGATGGTGCCTTTGAACTGGTTACGCACGTTGATGGCTTTGATAGTCATACGATTTCTCCTCGAGTCGAAATAGCGGCAAGTGGTCAGCTACAAGCTGCAAGTAAAAGCACGGGCTTTTCGCTTGCAGCTTCAAGCTTGAAGCCTGCCGCTGCTTTATTGTGCCCAACGCAATTGCGTCGGCAGCGGTGAAACAGGTTCGGGTTCCGGCGGTGAGCCGGGCAGCGACAGCACACGGTTGAGCACTTCGGCTTCCAGCGCAGCCAGGCGATGTGAGCCACGAGCGCGGGGGCGTGGCAGGTCGACACTGAGGTCCAGGCCGATTTCGCCGTCTTCGATCAGGATGACGCGATCGGCAATCGCCACGGCTTCACTGACGTCATGGGTGACCAGCAGCACGGTAAAGCCGTGTTTCTGCCAAAGGTTTTCGATCAGTTGCTGCATCTCGATCCGTGTCAGGGCATCCAGCGCACCCAGCGGTTCGTCAAGCAACAGCAGACGCGGCTGGTGAATCAAGGCGCGGGCCAGGGCGACGCGTTGCTTCTGGCCACCGGACAACGCCGCCGGCCACTCATCGGCGCGCTCGGCCAGGCCGACGGCCTCCAAAGCCTCCAAGGCCTTGGGACGCCAGTTGCCCTTGAGGCCCAGGCCGACGTTGTCGATGATCTTTTTCCACGGCAGCAGGCGCGCTTCCTGGAACATCAGCCGCGTGTCTTCGATCGCCTCATGCAGCGGCGCGGAGCCTGCCAGCAGCTCGCCGCCGCTGGCTTTGTCCAGACCCGCCAACAAGCGCAGCAAGGTACTTTTGCCACAGCCGCTGCGGCCGACCACGGCCACGAACTGCCCGGCCGGGATATGCAAATCGATTTCCTTGAGCACTTCGCGAGCGCCGAAGGACTTGCGCAACTTGCGCACCGCCAGGGGGATGCCCTTGAGCAGGCGCGGGGGTTGTTGAGCCGTCATGCCGCACCTCCCTTATTCACTTGATATGCCGGGTGCCAGCGCAGCCACACCCGCTCCAGGCCGCGCGCCGCCAGGTCGGCCAGCTTGCCGAGGATCGCGTACATCACGATGGCCAGCACCACCACGTCGGTTTGCAGGAACTCGCGGGCATTCATCGCCAGGTAACCGATGCCGGAGCTGGCCGAGATGGTTTCCGCCACGATCAGCGTCAACCACATGAAGCCCAGGGCAAAGCGCACGCCCACCAGGATCGACGGCAATGCGCCCGGCAGGATCACTTGCCAGAACAGGCTGAAGCCGGACAACCCGTAGCTGCGCGACATTTCCACCAGTGCCGGGTCGACGTTGCGGATGCCGTGGTAGGTGTTCAGATAAATCGGGAACAACGTGCCCAGGGCCACCAGGAAAATTTTCGCGGTCTCGTCAATCCCGAACCACAGGATCACCAGGGGAATCAGCGCCAGGTGCGGCACGTTGCGGATCATCTGTACCGAGCTGTCCAGCAAACGCTCGCCCCACTTCGACAGGCCGGTGATAAAGCCCAGCGCCAGGCCGATGCTGCCACCGATCACAAAGCCCAGGCCCGCGCGCCAGCCACTGATCGCCAGGTGCGTCCAGATTTCGCCGCTGCGGATCAGGTTGATGCCGGCCTCGATGACCGCGCTGGGCGCCGGCAGAATACGCGTCGACAACCAACCTGCCGTCACCGACAGCTGCCACACCGCCAGCAATAGGATCGGCAGCACCCAGGGCGCCACGCGATGACTGAATTTTTCCAGGTTCATAGCGCCGCCTCAGCTCTGCGATGCAGCTTTGGGAAGAATGTCGTTGGCCACCATCTCGCCGAATGGGCTGACGTAGCCGGCGCCTTTGGGCAGCTCAGGACGTTCGATATCCAGGTGAGGGAACAGCAACTCGGCAACCCGATACGACTCTTCCAGGTGTGGGTAACCCGAGAAGATAAAGGTGTCGATGCCCAGGTCCGCGTATTCCTTGACCCGCGCCGCAACCGTTGGGCCATCGCCCACCAGTGCAGTCCCCGCGCCGCCGCGCACCAGGCCGACCCCGGCCCACAGGTTGGGGCTGACTTCCAGGTTGTCGCGGCTGCCGCCATGCAAGGCCGCCATGCGCTGCTGGCCCACCGAATCGAAGCGCGCCAGGGACGCCTGGGCGCGAGCGATGGTGTCGTCGTCCAGGTGGGAGATGAGTTTATCGGCGGCCTTCCAGGCCTCCTCGTTGGTTTCACGCACGATCACATGCAGGCGAATGCCGAAGCGCAGGGTGCGTCCGAGCTTGGCGGCCTTGGCCCGCACCTGTTCGATTTTTTCCGCCACCGCGGCCGGTGGTTCGCCCCAGGTCAGCACCATTTCCACCTGCTCGGCCGCCAGGTCCTGGGCAGCTTCGGAGGAACCGCCGAAGTACAGCGGCGGGCGCGGCTGCTGGACCGGCGGGTAGAGCAACTTGGCGCCTTTGACGCTGATGTGCTCGCCGTCGTAATCCACGGTCTCGCCTTCGAGCACGCGACGCCAGATGCGGGTGAATTCCACCGACGCCTGATAGCGTTCTTCATGGCTCAGAAACAAGCCGTCGCCGGCCAGTTCTTCCGGGTCACCGCCGGTCACCAGGTTGAACAGCGCGCGGCCACCGGAGAGGCGGTCCAGGGTCGCCGCCTGGCGCGCGGCCACCGTCGGGGAAATGATCCCGGGGCGCAGCGCGACTAGGAATTTCAAACGCTGGGTCACGGGAATCAGCGAGGCGGCCACCAACCAGGAGTCTTCGCAGGAGCGCCCGGTAGGGATCAACACCCCACCGAAGCCCAGACGATCAGCAGCCTGGGCCACTTGTTGCAGGTAACCGTGATCGACGGCGCGAGCGCCTTCGGCGGTGCCAAGGTAATGGCCGTCGCCGTGGGTAGGCAGGAACCAGAAAATATTGAGGCTCATGGAGTTGTCTCCTGAAGAAGTCGGATTACGGCGCTTTGGCAACAGCGGCGGGTGGGGTCCAGATCACGTCCTTGATACTCAAGGGCTTGGGAATCAATTTGAGCTGGTAGAAGCTGTCGGCGATTTTCTGCTGGGCAGCGACCACTTCAGGCGTCAGGAACAGCGCGCCGTAGCCCTGGCGTTTCACCGAGGTCAGGGTGATGTCCGCCGGCAGGCCGAGCAGCGGCGCGACCTGGTCAGTCACTTCCTGCGGGTTGGCCTTGGACCATTCGCCCACGGCGCGCACTTCCTCCACCAGCGCCTTGATCACTTCGGGGTGCTGTTCGGCGTAGGGCTTGGTGGCCAGGTAGAACTGATGGTTGTCGGCGATGCCGGTGCCGTCACGCAGGGTGCGCGCTTGCAGTTGTTTCTCGGCGGCGGCCTGGTACGGGTCCCAGATCACCCAGGCGTCCACACTGCCGCGCTCGAAAGCGGCGCGGGCATCGGCGGGCGGCAGGAACACGGTTTTCACGTCGGTGTAGGCTAGGCCGGCATCTTCCAGCGCACGCACCAGCAGGTAGTGCACGTTGGAGCCTTTGTTCAGCACGATTTTCTTGCCCTTGAGCTCGGCCACCGATTTGATCGTCGAATCCTTCGGCACCAGGATCGCTTCACTGGTCGGCGCGGGCGGCTCATACGCCACGTACAGCAAGTCGGCACCGGCGGCCTGGGCAAACACCGGTGGAGTTTCACCGGTGACGCCAAAATCGATGGAGCCGACGTTCAGGCCCTCCAGCAATTGCGGGCCACCGGGGAATTCAGTCCATTGCACCTGCACGCCCTGGGCAGCCAGGCGTTTTTCCAGGGTGCCCTTGGCCTTGAGCAGCACCAGCGTGCCGTATTTCTGATAACCGATGCGCAGGGTCTCGGCGGCGTGGGCTTGAACGATGGCGCCGAAGGACACAGCCGCAGCAAACAGTGCGACCAGACCGCGACGCAAAATGACAGTGCGCATGGCGCTCTCTCCAAATATGCGATTAGGGTTTTGGCTGCACCTGCTTGGCCGTTGGCGGCTGAGTAAGGTGAGTGTTTCCAGATGTCGGGTAAGGCTTAAATGCTCCAGCGAGCACTCAACAAGCGTTCATTCAATACGTGCGGGTCCAGCGGTTTCGGGCGGCGGGCCATGGCGCTGTAGAACTGCTCCAGGGCTTCGTGCAAACGCTGTTCAAGCACCGGCACCAATTGCGCCTGGGCACTGCCTTCGCCATAGGCGATCTGGCTGTCTTCGGCAAAAATCCCATGCAGTAATTCCTGCGCCTTCAACGCCGACAACACCGGTTTGAGGGCGTAATCCACCGCCAGCATGTGGGCGATGCTACCGCCGGTGGCCATCGGCAAGACCACCTTGTGGGCCAGGGCGCGCTCGGGCAGCAGGTCGAGGACCGTCTTCAAGGCACCGGAGAACGACGCCTTGTACACCGGCGTGGCGATCACCAGGCCATCGGCATTCGCCACTTGCTGCAACAAATCGATGACCTTGGGGCTGTCGAAGCGCGCATGCAGCAGGTCCTCGGCCGGAAAGTCGCGGATCTGGTAACTCACCACTTCCACGCCCTGGGCCTGCAGCCATTGACGGGTTTTCTCCAGCAAGACCCCGGAACGGGAACGCTGACTGGGGCTGCCTCCAAGTGTTACGACCAGCATGCAAGTATTCCTTGAGCAAGTGTCGGCGGTTCGCTGTGTAACGATGACGCCAAGATGGAACAGACCTTAGCAGCAGATTTATATATCTTTAAATCTTATTTATTCATTTGTTTATTCTTTAAATGCATATGCGAATGATGAATCGTCAGACGAAAAAAAAGGCCGTAAAAACGGCCTGAAAACCCCTGCTTGTGTGCTTGAAATGCGCTCAACCTGTGGGAGGGGGCTTGCCCCCGATAGCGGTGGGTCAGAAAAGTATTTGGTACTGACGCACCGCCATCGGGAGCAAGCCCCCTCCCACATGAGTACTGTGTTAACGATTGGGTTGTGGCGTAAGCCGCAGGTATGGCTTCACTGCCCGATAGCCCTTCGGAAAGCGTTTCTTGATCTCGTCCTCATCCTTGAGCGACGGCACGATTACCACTTCATCGCCGTCCTGCCAGTTGGCCGGGGTGGCGACCTTATGGTTGTCGGTCAGTTGCAGCGAGTCGATCACCCGCAGGATTTCATGGAAGTTACGCCCGGTACTGGCCGGGTAGGTGATGGTCAGACGGATCTTCTTGTTCGGGTCGATCACGAACAAGGAGCGCACGGTGAGGGTGTCACTGGCGTTCGGGTGGATCAGGTCGTAGAGGTCCGACACCTTGCGATCGGCATCGGCCAGGATCGGGAAATTGACGACAGTATTCTGGGTTTCGTTGATGTCTTCGATCCACTTGTGGTGCGAGTCCACGGGGTCAACCGACAAGGCGATGGCCTTGACGCCACGCTGGGCGAACTCGTCCTTGAGCTTGGCGGTAAAGCCCAGCTCTGTGGTGCACACCGGGGTGAAGTCCGCCGGATGGGAAAACAGCACACCCCAGCTATCGCCCAGCCATTCGTGGAAACGAATCTTGCCGGCGCTGGAATCCTGTTCGAAGTCGGGGGCGATGTCGCCCAGTCTTAGGCTCATGGTGTGGCTCCTGATGAGTGCTTATGGAGCCCACTGTGCATGGATCGTGGATAATTTAAAAAGAATAAATATCGATTTATCTAGACGATAAAGGAATATTAAAAATCTGTTCATTGGACTTGGGGACGAGCGAGGATCAACATCGTTTTCAAGGTTCGAGAAGGCCTTGAGACGCTGTAAAAAAGAGGGTTCAGGAAGGGCTTGCGGGGGTTGAGCCCGACTTGAAAAGCAACACACCTTGCCCGGCATTGCGCCGGGCAAGGTTTTAAGCAGTTACTTGAACGCGTAGGTGTAGCTGACGATTACACGGTTTTCGTCCTGATCGCGCGCGGCAGCGACATCGTTGCGCCACATTGCGTTTTTCCAGGCAACACCGACGTTTTTGAACACGCCCTCTGGAACAACGTAAGCAACAGTAATGTCACGTTCCCACTCGGACTGGCCGGTGAACTCGGCACGGCTGCCGTTGACGGTGTCGATGTCGGTACCTTTGAGGTACACAACACCAGCGGTCAGGCCAGGCACGCCAACCTTGGCGAAGTCGTAGGAGTAGCGAGCTTGCCAGGTACGTTCGCCAGCACGGGCGAACTTGGCGATTTGCATGTCAGTGGTCAGGTAAGCCGACGAGCCGTCACCCTGGTTCAACCAAGGGAAATCGCTGCTGCCGTTGCTCACCTGGTAACCACCACCGAAGGTGTGACCGGCGACGGTGTAGAGGAACAGACCGCTGTACAGGTTGTTGTCAACCTTGCCACGACCGGAGTTCACACCGCTGTAGTTGCCCGAGGAGAAGTAAGCGGACTCGTGGCCGTTCTTACCGTCATCGGAGCTGTTGAAGTAACGCAGGTCGGATTTCAGTACGCCAGGACCGATGGCCCAGTTATGGGTCAGGCCCAGGAAGTGCTGCTTGTAGAAGTCTTCCAGGTTGCCGTAGTAGTACTGGGCAGTCAGGTCTTTGGTGATCTTGTAGTCACCACCGGCGTAGTAGAACTTGTTGCTGTCACGCCAGTTTGCGCCACGGGAGTTGGCACCAGAGATCGACAGGTTGTCGACGTTGCTGGAGTTACGGCCCTTGGCTTTTTCGATCTGACCGGCAACCAGCGTCAGGTCTTTGTTGAGATCGTTACTGGTGATCTGGCCACCCTGGAAGGTCTGCGGCAGCAGACGACCATCGTTGGTCACGATAACCGGCAGCTTGGGCTGCAAGGTACCCAGCTTCAGTTCAGTCTGGGAGATCTTGGCTTTGGCAGTCAGGCCCAGGCTCGAGTAGTTATCAACGGCTTCGCCATTGGACTTGCTCGGGAACACGGTGCCGCCGTAGGAGCTGGCCGTGGCGCCGTTGGTGCCGCCGCCGGAATCCAGGCGAACACCCAGCAGGCCGATAGCGTCCAGACCGAAACCTACGGTGCCTTGGGTGTAACCGGAGATGAAGCGCAGGTCAAAGCCCTGGCCCCATTCTTCTTGCTTGTTTTGTACACCGGCGCGCTTGTTGGCTGCAGTACCTGCGGCCGAATCGCGGTTGTCGGTGTTGATGTAGAAGTTACGCAGACCCAGCGTTACCTTACTGTCATCGATGAAACCGGCAGCGCCTGCTTGCTGGGCGATTGCGCCCAACGCTACAGCCACAGCCAAGGTGGACTTCTTCATGTACCGCTCCTCTCATTTCTAATTTTTGTATTTCTTTGGTCTTGGGTCTGACGCCCTCGATCCACAGATGCGCGATTAGCGCCAGATAGTGACTACCAAGTCAATCGTAACCTTGTATGTCTACTACCTTCGTCTAACCGCAGTCGATTTGGTCCCTGCAGGGTAATGAGTTTTTCATACACCCAAAAAGAATTGTTTCATTCTTTTTCATACCATTCAGGAATAAGCGCATTCACAAAACCGGCTGGCCTGGTTAGACGAACCGTTCCATAAGCTAATTCCTAAAGGGTATTTATTGCTGCTTTTTTAGATCGATTAGTGTTGACGTTCGGTTGCATACGTCACTCACGATCAAAAAGGCGACGCCATCATGGCCAAACGCACATCCTCCCGTCAATTTGTTACAGTTTTTGTATCGGTATTACTTTCTTTTGGTGTCAACGCAGCCGACCTGACTGTCGGCTACCAGACCGGCATCGACCCCAGCAAAGTCCCCCAGGCCGACGGCCTTTACGAAAAAGCCATCGGCGAGAAAATCGATTGGCGCCGGTTCAACAGTGGCCCGGAAGTGGTCACGGCCATCGCATCCGGCGATGTGCAAATCGGTAACCTCGGCTCCAGCCCGCTCGCGGCGGCCGCTTCACGCAACCTACCGATTGTGGCTTTTATCGTATCGGCACAAATCAACGCTTCTGAAGCCCTGGTGGTGCGTAACGGCAGCGGTATCGAAAAACCCGCCGACCTGATCGGCAAGACCATCGCCACGCCGTTCGTCTCCACCTCTCATTACAGCCTGCTGGGCGCACTCAAGCATTGGGGGCTGGACACCAAGCAAGTCAAAGTCGTGAACCTGCAACCGGCTGAAATCGCAGCCGCGTGGAAACGTGGCGATATCGACGGCGCGTTCGTGTGGTCACCGGCCCTCGGCGAAATCCGCAAGACCGGCAAAACCCTGACAGACGCGGCGCAGGTGGGTCAGTGGGGTGCGCCCACCTTCGAGGTGTGGGTGGCGCGCAAGGATTTCGCGGAAAAACATCCTGACGTAGTGGCCAGGTTTGCCAAGGTGACACTGGACGCTTTTGCCGACTACGCCGCCCATAAGGACAGCTGGACGGTGGATTCAGAACCGGTCCAGAAAATCGCCAAATTGACAGGCGCAAACGCCACCGACATTCCCGAATTGCTGGCTGGCAGTACTTTCCCCGACGCACAGGCGCAACAGAGCGAAGCGCTGCTCAAGGGTGGCACCGCGAAGGCGATTGGGGAGACGGCGAAGTTCCTGAAGGAGCAAGGCAAGGTCGAAACGGTGCTGTCGGACTATTCGGCTTTCGTGACTGACAAATTCATCAAAGACTGAATGCAGTTAAATGTGGGAGGGGGCTTGCCCCCGATTGCGGTTTGTCAGCGACTTGTTAGTTAACTGACCCACTGCTATCGGGGGCAAGCCCCCTCCCACATTTGAATGCGTGTGGATTGGGGACTATAAGGACTTCTCGAAAATCTTCGAGTTGCGCTGATAGTTGTACAGCGACGCCCGCGCCGACGGCAGGCGGTCCACGCTGCTGGGCACAAAGCCGCGCTCACGGAACCAGTGGGCGGTGCGGGTGGTGAGGACGAACAAGGTCTTCAAGCCCTGGGCCCGGGCACGGGTTTGGATACGCTCAAGCAACACATCGCCACGGGCACCATGGCGGTATTCCGGGTTCACCGCCAGACACGCCAACTCACCCGCATCCGAATCGGCGATTTGATACAACGCCGCACAGGCGATGATCATGCCTTCACGTTCCACCACGCTGAACTGCTCGATCTCACGCTCGAGCACTTCGCGGGAGCGACGCACCAGGATGCCCTGCTCTTCCAGCGGGCTGATCAGGTCGAGCAAACCGCCGACGTCTTCAATCGCCGCTTCGCGCACCAGTTCGAATTGCTCCTGGGCGACCAGCGTACCGCCGCCGTCGCGGGTGAACAGTTCGGTGAGCAAGGCGCCGTCTTCGGCGTAGCTCACAATATGGCTGCGCCCTACGCCACCACGGCAGGCTTGGGCCGCGGCATCGAGCAGCTCCGCCTGATAGTTGCTGCCCAGGCGCTGCAGGTGCGCCGGTACTTGTTGCGGACGCAACTCACGCACCAGTCGACCGTTCTCATCGATCAGGCCCAGGTCGGCGCCGAACAGCAGCAATTTGTCGGCACCCAGGTCGATGGCGGCACGGGTGGCGACGTCTTCGCAGGCCAGGTTGAAAATCTCACCGGTGGGCGAATACCCCAATGGCGACAGCAAGACGATGGAGCGCTCGTCCAGCAAACGGTTGATGCCCTTGCGGTCGACCCGGCGTACTTCGCCGGTGTGGTGATAGTCCACGCCTTCGAGCACACCGATTGGCCGCGCGGTCACCAGGTTGCCGCTGGCCACCCGCAGACGCGAGCCCTGCATGGGCGACGAGGCCATGTCCATGGACAGGCGCGCTTCGATGGCGATACGCAAGTGCCCCACCGCATCGATCACACACTCAAGTGTCGCCGCATCGGTAATGCGCAAGCCTTCGTGATAAGCCGGGGTCAGGCCGCGGGCTTCAAGGCGTGCTTCAATTTGCGGACGCGAGCCGTGCACCAGCACCAGCCGCACCCCCAGGCTGTGCAGCAGCACCAGGTCGTGAACGATATTGCCGAAGTTGGGGTGTTCCACACCATCGCCGGGCAGCATGACCACAAAGGTGCAGTCGCGGTGAGCGTTGATGTAGGGCGAAGCGTGACGAAGCCAATTAACGTATTCGGGCATAACACCTGGGCCTGTAATAAAAAGCAGCCAAAAAAGGATCAATCGTGAAAGCGCACAGCGGGCTGATGGTTATCGTCGGAACAGGCTTGGCGACACGCTCACTCTCCTTTGTATGTACGAACAGGCAGGGGTTAATTTATGCAGGTTTCAGGCAGTAATGTTCGATCAGTTCCCGCAATAGACGCACTGTAGGCGCCAAGCGTGACATTTCGAGGTATTCGCCCGGCTGGTGCGCACACGCGATATCGCCAGGGCCGAGCACCAGGGTTTCACAACCAAGGCGCTGAAGATAAGGCGCTTCGGTGCCGAACGCCACTGCTTCGGCACGATGGCCGGTCAAACGTTCCGCCACCCGCACCAACTCGGCGTCTTCGGGTTGCTCGAAGGGCGGTACTTCCGGAAACAGCGGTGCGTAATCGATCTTGACCTTGTGCCGCTCGGCCAGCGGTTCGAGTTTTTGCCGAATGGCGGCGCGCAGCACCTCGGGGTCCATGTCCGGCAAAGGCCGCAGGTCAAACTCCAGGGAGCATTGGCCGCAGATGCGGTTGGGGTTGTCGCCGCCGTGGATGCAGCCAAAATTCAGGGTCGGCTGTGGCACGCTGAATTGCGGGTTGCGGTATTCGCGCTGCCAGGCAAGGCGCAGGCCGCGAAGTTCGCCGATGGCGTCGTGCATGGCTTCCAGGGCGCTATGGCCCAGGCTTGGGTCCGACGAATGGCCGCTGCGGCCAAGGATGTCGATGCGTTCCATCATCACGCCTTTGTGCAGCCGGATCGGCTTGAGCCCGGTGGGTTCACCAATCACCGCCGCCCGGCCCAACGGCCGCCCTGCTTCGGCCAATGCGCGAGCGCCGGACATGGAGCTTTCTTCATCGCAGGTGGCGAGGATGAGCAACGGTTGCTTGAACGGTTGGTCGAGCAGCGGCAGCACCGCTTCTATCGCCAGCGCAAAAAAACCTTTCATGTCGCAACTGCCCAATCCTACCCAGCGGCCGTCGACTTCCGTCAGCTTGAGCGGATCGGTTTTCCACAGCGCCGCGTCGTAGGGCACCGTGTCGCTATGGCCAGCCAGCACCAGGCCACCAGGGCCACTGCCGAAACTTGCCAACAGGTTGAACTTGCCGGGGCTGACCTGCTGGATGTCGATGGTGAAGCCCAGGTCGCCCAGCCAGGTGGCGAGCAGGTCGATCACCGGGCGGTTGGTCTGGTCGAGGGACGCTTGAGTGCAACTGACCGACGGCGCGGCAATCAGCGCGGCGAACTGCTCTTTCATGGACGGTAACGGCATGCGCGGTCTCCAACTTCCCGGATGAACCCCACTATAGAGCCATCTGCACGACACAATAAACCGTTGCGGCGCGTTGCCGGGCTCAGTCCTGTACACTGCACGACCTTGGCAGCCACACTTTTCCCCGGCTGCGCTCCCGATCCTGGATTTTCCGGCCATGCAGAAAGAAACCGAAATCAAGCTACGCGTCAGCCGCGAAACACTCGCCGCGCTGCGTGAGCACCCGCTACTGAAAAAACGCAACAAAAGTGGCTGGGAACGCCGTGAGTTGATGAACCAGTACTTCGACACCCCCGAACGCGACCTGGCCCAGGCCAAGGTGGCCCTGCGCTTGCGCAAGGACGGTGACGACATCATCCAGACCCTCAAGACCCGCGGCCAGAGCGTCGCCGGCTTGTCGGAACGTAACGAATACAACTGGGAACTGCCCAAAGCCAAGCTCGACGTGAAGAAACTCGACGGCGAGTGCTGGCCCGAGCAACTGGCGGAACTGGACAAGAAGACCCTCAAGCCGATCTTTACTACCGACTTCGTGCGCGAACGCGCCGAAATCGCCTGGGGTCGCGGCAAGGCCAAAGTGGTGATCGAAGCCGCCCTGGACCTGGGCCATGTGGTGGTCGGCAAGCAGAAAGAAGAAATCTGCGAGCTGGAACTGGAACTGCGCGAAGGCGAACCGGCCGCTCTGCTGGAACTGGCCGCCGAGCTGGCTGCGACCCTGGCGCTGATGCCGTGCGATATCAGCAAGGCTGAACGTGGCTATCGCCTGCATGACGCCAGCAGCTATTCCTTGAGCCTGCCGGCACCGCAGGTCCACGCCGAAATGCCGTTGGACGATGCCTTCGCCGCGATCATGTGGCACCTGCTGGGCAGCAGCCAGCGCCTGGCCGAACAATATCGTTTCAGTGGCCACTGGCGCCTGCTGCAGGACTGGGTCGAGACCCTTGGCGAGCTGCGCGCCCTGATCGGCAGCCTCGGCCAGGCCGCACCGCGTCAGTCCACGAGCGAATTGCGCAGTGCCCTGGATGCGTTGCTGGAAGACTGGCGTCCGCTGGTCCAGGCCGGTGACGACGATGAAGACATTCGCAAAGCCGCACCTGAACAGTTCGTTGAAGAACTGCAGGACGTGCGCTGGGGCCTGTTCTCCCTGAACACCTCACGCTGGCTGTTGGCCCGCGCCTGGACCGCCGAGCGCAACGTGCGTGGCAACCGTCAGGGTGGCGCGCAGATCACCAACTGGCTGCCGCGCCTGCTGGCCGACGACGCCGTCGCCCTGCAACTGCAGCGCTACCAGCAACAGCCGGAAGACCTGGCCGAGCAACTGCCGCGTATCGAGCGCATCCAGGCCTGGCTGCACCATGCGCGTCACGTGGTCGATATCCCGGAACTGGACCGTCTGTACGGTGAACTGAACAAGTTGGCGCATCTGGCTAACCAGCCGATTACCGATGAGTCGCTGGATGCGCGGATGCATCAGGCGATTGCGGTTTATCAGAATCGTGCCTGGAAGATGCTTCTGCGCCTGTAAGATCGCCATCGGGGACAAGCCCCCTCCCACCTATAACTGCATTCCAAAGTTGGAACTCGGTCAACTGTGGGAGGGGGCTTGCCCCCGATGAGGCCGGACCTGCTAGCGCAACACTGGCAGGCTGGTGGTAGATTTGATCTCAGACAACGCCACAATCGAATTGACCTCCTGAATCCCCGGCACCATCGACAACTTGTCGAAGAAAAACCGCTCGTACGCCTCGATGTCTGACGCAACAATGCGCAACAGAAAGTCCACTGCCCCCATCAGCACATAACACTCCAACACTTCCGGAAAACCCCGAATCGCTTCGGTGAACTCGGTGAAGTTGGACCGCCCGTGGGCGTTGAGTTTGACCTCGGCGAAAATCTGCGTGTTGAGACCGATTTTCTTGCGGTCCAGCAACGTGACTTGGCCACGGATCACACCCTCCTCCTTGAGCCGCTGAATACGCCGCCAGCACGGTGACTGCGAGAGGCCGACCTGCTCGGCAATCTGTGCGCTGGAGAGCGAAGCGTCCTCCTGCAGCAGGGCCAGGATGCGGCGGTCGTATACGTCCAGCTCGCTGTGCATATAAAAACCTCTTTACCCGGATAAGTTGAATTGTATGATTCGATTATTCGCTATATGAGCTGATTTTAGATAAGAAATCTCGGGTCACGAATGTAAAAATTTCTCCAGTCAAATCTGGAGAATCAGCATGCACGCCGTCGAAACCGTTCACTGCGTTGCCCGCGTCGATGCGTGGGCCGTCGATAGCCTTCACTGCGAGATGCAGTATCAGATCATTGCGCAGGCGGAACCGGACGTGCTGTGCCGGGTGCTGAATTACTTCGCGCTGCAATTTCTGACGCCCAAACAAGTCAGCGTGAACAGGGAAGACGACCTGTTTTGCATCGATATCTTGATTGATGGCCTGAGCTGCCACCGCGCCCAGGTGATCGGTGAAAAATTTCGAAACCTGATCAGCGTGTGCTCCGTGGAGTTGTCGCTGGTAGATAGCGTGCGGCCTCAAGCCGTGGCGGCGGCGTCCAGGTAAAAGCCTGCAACACAGGCGCAAGGAGGATTCTCAGAGGCTGGCTAGGCTGGGATAACACCCGACGCTACCAGGAAACCCTCATGTCCGCTGTCCTGCAAGATCGCCCTCTGGAACTGCATCCGTTGCTGCCTGCATTGGTCGAGCAGCAACTGATTACAGCAGAGACGGCGCGACGGTTGTCGTCTGCGCCGAACAGCGCCCAACATCCCCTGGAGCGTATCGCCGCTGAAGGCCCGTGCCTGGAAACCTTGACCCAGTGGCTGGCCCGCCAGGTCGATCAGCCGTATCTACGCATCGATCCGCTGAAGATCGACGTCGCGACGGTGGTGCCGTTGATGTCTCACGCCTTCGCCCAGCGCCATGCCATCCTTGCAGTGGCCGTGGACGCCCGCAGCGTTACGGTGGCCAGTGCCCAGCCCCATGTCACTGGCTGGGAAGCCGGGCTTTCCCAGGTGCTCAAACGCTCGATCAAGCGTGTGGTGGCCAACCCCCAGGCCATCCAGCGCTGTATCAACGAGTTTTATCGGCTGGCCAAGTCAGTCAGCGGTGCGGATCAGAAAATGGCGGCGCCCGGTAATGTCGAACTGCTCAGCCTCGGCGCCGGCGACAAGGAGCCGGACGCCAATGACGCGCATATCGTCAATATCGTCGACTGGCTCTTGCAGTACGCCTTCGGTCAACGGGCCAGCGATATCCATATCGAACCTTGCCGGGAACAGGGCCGTGTGCGCTTTCGCATCGATGGGCTGCTGCATGACGTCTATCAATTTCCGCCGCAGGTCACCACCGCCGTGGTCAGCCGCCTCAAAAGCCTTGGCCGAATGAACGTGGCCGAGAAACGCAAACCCCAGGACGGCCGCATCAAGACCAGAACCCCGGCGGGCGCCGAAGTGGAGTTGCGCCTTTCGACCTTGCCCACCGCCTTTGGCGAGAAGCTGGTCATGCGTATTTTTGATCCTCAGGTGCTGCTCAAGGATTTCGACGAGCTGGGTTTGTCTGGCGACGATCAACAGCGCTGGCAGGCCATGACCCGGCAGGCCAACGGCATCATTCTGGTCACTGGCCCCACCGGCTCGGGCAAGACCAGCACGCTCTATACCACCCTCAAGCAACTGGCAACCCGCGAGGTCAACCTGTGCACGGTGGAAGACCCGATCGAAATGGTCGAGCCGGCCTTCAACCAGATGCAGGTGCAGCACAACATCGACCTGACCTTCGCCAGCGGTATCCGCGCGTTGCTGCGTCAGGACCCGGACATCATCATGATCGGCGAGATTCGTGACCAGGAAACCGCCGAAATGGCGATCCAGGCCGCGCTGACCGGGCACCTGGTGCTGTCGACCCTGCACACCAACGATGCGCCGAGCGCGATCAGCCGCTTGCAGGAGCTGGGTATCGCGCATTATTTGATCAAGGCGACTCTGATTGGCGTCATGGCACAACGCTTGGTGCGCGTGCTGTGTCCCCATTGCAAGCGCGCCGTGGCGCAAGCCTGCGAAGCCGTCGGCTGCGTGGAGTGCCGCGACAGTGGCTATCGAGGCAGAGCCGGGCTCTACGAAATCATGCGCCTGGACGAAACCCTCAAGGCGCTGATCACCCCCGGCGCGGACGTGCAGGCCTTGCGTCATGCGGCCCTTGGGCAAGGCATGCACAGCCTGCGGATGGCCGGCCTGCAAAAGGTGAAGGCCGGGCTGACGACAATGGCCGAAGTACTCAGGGTTACCCCTGGGGATTCAGAAACAAATCCTTTGTCTGTTGAGCACTGAAACCGTTCTTATCCGTGACGAGGCCGTTACAATCAGCCGAACCTCGTATCACTGACATCACCAGATAGGGAATCGCTATGCAGATCGGAACCGTACTGCTTCTTTTCGTGGGGTTGGCCATTGCCATCCTGTTCATGGGCTTCAAAGTAGTGCCCCAGGGCTACCAGTGGACAGTCGAGCGTTTCGGCCGCTATACCAACACCCTCAAGCCCGGTCTCAATATCATCATCCCGGTCATGGACCGCATCGGCCGCAAGATCAACGTGATGGAAAGCGTGCTGGATATCCCCCCTCAGGAAGTGATCACCGCTGACAACGCCACCGTGCAAATCGACGCTGTGTGCTTCTTCCAGGTGGTCAACACTGCCCAGGCCGCGTACGAGGTGAACAACCTCGAGCATGCCATCCGCAACTTGCTGCAAACCAATATCCGTACGGTACTCGGCTCCATGGAGCTGGATGCCATGCTCAGCCAGCGCGACGGTATCAACGAAAAACTGCTGCGCACCGTCGACGAAGCCACGGCGCCGTGGGGCATCAAGATCACCCGTATCGAAATCAAGGACATCAGCCCGCCCGCCGACCTGATGGCGGCCATGTCCGGGCAGATGAAAGCCGAGCGGATCAAGCGTGCCCAGATCCTGGAGGCCGAAGGCCTGCGAGCCTCGGCGATCCTCACCGCCGAAGGCAAGAAGCAGGCGCAGATCCTCGAGGCCGAGGGTAGCCGCCAGGCCGCCTTCCTTGAATCCGAAGCACGTGAGCGTCAGGCCGAGGCTGAAGCCCGCGCAACCCAGGTGGTGTCGCAAGCCATCGCATCGGGCAACGTGCAGGCAGTGAATTACTTCGTCGCGCAGAAATACATCGATGCGTTGGGCAAGCTCGCGTCAGCGAACAACAGCAAAGTGATCCTGATGCCGCTGGAGGCCAGCCAGGTGATTGGTGCCGTGGGCGGTATCGGTGAGATCGTCAAAGCGACTTTCGACAGCAAGAAAGGCTGAGGTCGCCGACATGTGGGATTTCCTTCAGCATCTATCGTTCTGGGACTGGTTGGCGCTGGGCACCGTGTTGTTGATTCTCGAGGTGTTCGGCGCTGGCGGTTACCTGTTGTGGATGGGTATCGCCGCAGCTGCCGTAGGGGTGATCAAGTTTATCGTCCCGCCCCTCGGGCTGGAGTGGCAACTGCTCTTGTTCGCCTTGTTGTCGATACTGACGGCGGTGTATTGGTGGAAACGCCAACGCAGCAGCACCAAGGCCAGCGACCAGCCCGGCCTGAACGAGCGCGGTTCAGAGCTGATCGGGCGCACCTTCGTGGTGCATCAGGCGATTGTGGACGGCCGAGGCAAGGTTAAAGTCGGCGATGGCGTATGGATGGTCACCGGTACCGATGCGCCTGTAGGCGCTCAAGTACGCGTGATTGGCCAGGATGGGGTGGTTTTAAAGGTTGAAACTGTTTAGTCAGTGATGGAACTGGATCAGGTTATCTACAATCAAAACGTACAGATAACCCACCGGAGTCACCCATCATGCGTCTTAAATATGCTGTCGCAACCCTCGCTGTGCTTTCCCTCCCTGTCGGCTCAGCCATGGCCGACAGCTTCTGGCGTAATGTCATCTCGTCGGGTGCCACCACCGGCTCGACGTACCTGACCTTCAAGGACCACAAGCTGGTCGTCGCCGCCCAGGACGATGCAGGCAGCTTCGTTGCCAGCGACGGCGGCATCCGCGGCCCATACCTGGAAGCCGCCATGCAGAAAGTCCGCGCCGACAACCCTGGTCTCCAGGCGACCGACATGGAATTGGCCAACGCGATCCTGGCAAAAAACGCCATTGCTGCCGAGTAAGATCGCTAGGTAAACGCTCAATAAAAAATGCCAGTCAGTGTTGCTGACTGGCATTTTTTTCATGCTGAATTCATTTGTCGACGGACATCACCCTGACAGCTCCTGTTTCCTACAGCCCACGTTAATGATCGAGCGCTAAAACCAGACTATTCCTGTTGGGCAGCCTGACCCGGAGCAACAAGCTATCAGCTCCGTTCATAGCCCACCGGTAAACCAATGATTACGCGAAAACTGTCTTCTGCCCTTCTGCTTGCCACATTCGCGGCACCTTTTGCCCAGGCAGACGGCTGGTATGGTTCGGCAAAACTCAACAGTGCCCGCCAGAACCTGTCCAGCGCGCTGCTGACCAGCCCTCGTGTCACCGACCGAGTCGAAGCCCCCGACAGCAGCAAAACCTTTACCGGCTCATTCGCCGTGGGCTACGCCTTTGCCGATGGCTGGCGCCTGGAAGGTGAATACACCACGCGCAGTAGCGCGACATTTGACTCCTACTGGGCGCCATTCAACGCCAACGTCAACCGCCTTGAGGTCGACAGCCAGCGCTTGATGCTCAACGGTTACAAAAACATCCCGATCAACGAGTGGCTGTCGTTCTACGGTATGGCGGGAGTGGGCATGGCGAAGATTGATGCCGAGGGCTTTCAGAGCAACCCCTCACGCCAGTTCGCCAGCAATACCCAATACAACTTCGCCTACAGCGTAGGCTTGGGACTGGACGCCAAGGTCAGCGAAAAGCTCACGCTGGGCACGGGCTGGCGTTATGTGGACATGGGCAAAGTCGAAACGGGTTACAACACTTTCGCCAACCGGATAAACGCCCGCGACGAGCAACTCAAAGGCCAACTCAAGGAGCAGAATGTGTTTCTCGAAGCCCGCCTGGCCTTCTGACACCGCAGGCAATGCCGCTGACACAGCGGCATTTTTTTGCCCGCAACATGACGTTTCGTTCACGCATGACAGGCTATATTCAGTCACACCGTGCAACCATGCGGTACTGAGTTCTCTTATCTGAAACGGATGCCTTCTTCGTCATGAGCCAACAGCCCTTCCTGCCGTTCTCCAAACCTACCATTGATGAAGCCACCATCTCGGCAGTCGGCGATGTGCTGCGCTCGGGCTGGATCACCAGCGGACCGAAGGTGCAGGCGTTCGAAGCGCAGTTGTCGGAATACTTTGGCGGCCGCCCGGTACGCACCTTCAACTCCGGCACCTGCACCATGGAGATTGCCCTGCGTATCGCCGGTATCGGGCCTGGAGATGAAGTCATCACCACGCCGATTTCCTGGGTTGCCACGGCGAACGTCATCCTCGAAGTGGGCGCCACCCCGGTGTTCGCCGATATCGACCCGGTGACCCGCAACATCGACCTGGCCCAGGTTGAAGCAGCGATTACTCCGCGCACCAAGGCGATCATCCCGGTCTACCTGGCCGGCTTGCCCCTGGACATGCCGATGCTTTATGCACTGGCCAACAAGTACAACCTGCGCATCGTCGAGGATGCCGCCCAGGCCCTGGGGTCCAGCTGGGACGGCGAACGCATCGGCGCTACCGGCGACTTCGTATCGTTCAGCTTCCAGGCCAACAAGAACATCACCTCATCGGAAGGCGGCTGCCTGGTGCTTAACAACGCCGAAGAAGCCCGCCTGGCCGAGAAATACCGCTTGCAGGGCGTTACCCGCAGCGGATTTGATGGCCTGGATGTGGACGTGTTGGGTGGCAAATTCAACATGACCGATATCGCGGCCACCATCGGCCTGGGTCAATTTGCCCACATCGAGAAGATCACTGCCCATCGCAAGAACCTGGCAAGGCACTACTTCGAATGCTTCGGCACTGATTTTGAACAACAGTACGGCGCCCAACTGCCGCCGGCGGACTTCGAGAACAGCAACTGGCACTTGTTCCAACTGGTATTGCCGGAGCGTCTGGACGGCTTGCCGGCCCGCGCCACCTTTATGGAGCAGATGCAGGCCCACGGCGTCGGCATTGGCTATCACTACCCGCCGATCCACCTGCTGAGCCTGTATCGGGCACAGGGGTTCAAGGACGGCATGTTCCCGGTTGCGGAGAAAGTGGGGCGTTTGATCGTGTCGTTGCCGATGTTTACGGCGATGACAGAGGCGGATGTAGAGCGAGCCGTGGCGGCGGTAAAAGCAGTATTGAAAGCAGACTGATCACCTGATGTGGGAGGGGGCTTGCCCCCGATGGCGGAGTGTCAGCCAATGCATCTTTGACTGAACCACCGCTGTCGGGAGCAAGCCCCCCTCCCACATGGGCCTTGCGTTTACTCGCCGATAGCGGCTTTGTAGCCGGCAGCGTCGAGCAGATTTTCCAGATCAGCCGGATTGTTTGGCTTGAGCTTGAAGATCCAGGCGCCGTACGGGTCAGAGTTCAACAGCTCCGGTTCACCGCTCAATGCCTCATTAACTTCGATCACTTCGCCAGCAACCGGCGAGTAGATATCCGAGGCGGCTTTCACCGATTCGACCACACCCGCTTGATCAGCGGCTAAAAGCACTTTGCCGACCTCAGCCAGTTCAACAAACACCACATCGCCCAAGGCTTCCTGTGCATGGTCGGAGATCCCGACAGTCACGGTGCCGTCGGCTTCCAGACGGGCCCACTCGTGACTTTTGGCAAAACGCAGGTCGGCAGGGATATTGCTCATAGTCTGTGTCCTCAAGAAGAAATGTCAGCGGCCTTTGGCCTGCCGGAAAATTTGTTAGATCAAGGTTTTGCCATGGCGCACGAAGGTCGGCTTGACCACTCGGACCGGGTACCACTTGCCGCGGATTTCCACTTCAGCCCGGTCGGCAGTCGCCGTCGGCACGCGCGCCAGTGCAATGGATTTGCTAAGCGTAGGAGAGAAACTACCACTGGTGATCTCCCCTTCGCCAACATTGGCGATACGAACCACCTGGTGAGCGCGCAAAACCCCACGCTCTTCCAGGACCAGACCTACCAGTTTGAACTGCACACCGGCGGCTTTTTCCGCTTCCAGCGCGGCGCGGCCGATGAAATTCCTGGTTGCCGGCTCCCAGGCGATGCTCCAGGCCATGTTGGCGGCCAGGGGGGACACCTGCTGGTGGATGTCCTGGCCATACAGGTTCATGCCGGCTTCCAGGCGCAAGGTATCGCGGGCACCCAGGCCAATGGGGGAAATACCGGCGCCCACCAGGTCGTTGAAAAACCCCGGCGCCTGGTCGGCAGGCAGGACAATTTCCAACCCGTCTTCGCCGGTGTAACCGGTGCGGGCGATAAACCAGTCGCCGTCGGCCTGGCCTTCGAACGGTTCGAGCTGATGAATCAGGGTGCCACGGGACTGGGTCACCAGCTCGGCGATCTTCTGCCGCGCGTGAGGGCCTTGAATGGCGAGCATGGCCAGCTCGGAGCGCTCCTGGAGCTGCACGGAATAGTGGCCCAGTTGCGCCTGCATCCAGGCCATGTCCTGGTCACGGGTGGCGGCGTTGACCACCAGCCGGTAACCGGTTTCGGTACGGTAGACGATCATGTCGTCCACCACCCCGCCCTGCTCATTGAGCATGGCGCTGTACAACGCACGGCCGCAGCCGTGCAGTCGATCGACATCATTGGCCAGCAGGTGCTGGAGCCATTCCTTGGCCTGAAGGCCGCTGACATCGATCACGGTCATATGAGATACATCGAACACCCCGCAGTCGCGTCGCACCTGATGGTGTTCCTCAACCTGCGAGCCGTAATGCAAAGGCATATCCCAACCGCCAAAATCGACCATTTTCGCGCCGAGGGCGAGATGCAGGTCGTACAGAGGCGTACGCTGTCCCATGGGTTTCTCCTTCCGGGCTTGGCGAAGGTGTGCAGAGCCACCGCTAGTGCCGCACGCCTTGAATGACAAGGCCTGCAGACACCTGTGGCAACCCGCCTCGAAAGACGCGGCACACCGAATGCCGCGCATTGTAGCCGCAAGCTGTAGGACTGGCACCTAACCGATTTGTCGTGCGGAGCGTCGGATCAGTCCGATGACCGGCAACAACCCGACCAGCACCAGGGTCAGCGCCGGCAGCGAGGCCCGCGCCCATTCTCCTTCACTGGTCATTTCGAAGATCCGTACCGCCAGGGTGTCCCAGCCAAACGGGCGCATCAGCAAGGTGGCGGGCATTTCCTTGAGCACATCGACGAACACCAGCAGTGCCGCGCTCAGGGTTCCGGGCAGCAACAGCGGCAGATACACCTTGCAAAACAGTCGGGGTCCACTCACGCCCAGACTTCGTGCGGCCTCGGGCAACGATGGGCGAATACGCGCCAGGCTGTTTTCCAGAGGGCCGTAGGCCACCGCCAGAAAGCGCACCAGATACGCCAGCACCAGCGCCGACAGGCTGCCCAGCAGCAACGGTTTGCCCGCGCCGCCCAGCCAGCCCGACAGTGGCACCACCAGCTCACGGTCCAGATAGCTGAAGGCCAACATGATCGACACCGCCAGCACCGAGCCGGGCAAGGCATAACCGACATTGGCCAGGCTGATGCCGGAACGAATCGCCCGCGTCGGGGCCAGGCGGTTGGCGAAAGCCAGCACCAGCGCCACGCTGACCGTTATCAGCGCCGCGATGCCGCCCAGGTACAGGGTGTGCACGATCAGGCCGGTGTAGCGCTCATCCAGATCGAACCGGCCGCGCTGCCAGAACCAGGCCACCAGTTGCAGCATCGGGATTACAAACGCGCAGGCAAACACCACGCCACACCAGGCACTGGCCGCAGCCGCCTTGAGCCCATGCAGGTGATACAACGCCTTGCTTCGCGGGCGCTCGTTGCCGGGCCGGCTCGCTCCGCGGGCGCGCCGCTCGCCATACAGCACCAGCATCACCACCAGCAGCAACAGGCTGGCCAGTTGCGCCGCACTGGACAGGCTGAAAAAGCCGTACCAGGTCTTGTAGATGGCGGTGGTGAATGTGTCGAAATTGAACACCGAGACCGCGCCAAAATCCGCCAGGGTTTCCATCAAGGCCAAGGCGACGCCGGCACCAATCGCCGGGCGAGCCATCGGCAGCGCCACGCGCCAGAACGCTTGCCAGGGCGACTGGCCGAGCACCCGTGCCGCTTCCATCAAACCCTTGCCCTGGGCCAGGAATGCCGAGCGCGCCAGCAGGTAGACATAGGGATAGAACACCAGCACCAATACGATGATCACCCCGCTGGTGGAACGCACACGCGGCAGGCGCAGCCCGTTACCGAACCACTCGCGCAGCAGGGTTTGCACGGGGCCCGCGAAATCCAGCAACCCCACGAACACGAAGGCCAGCACATAGGCCGGAATCGCAAAGGGCAGCATCAGCGCCCAATCCAGCCAGCGGCGCCCCGGGAATTCGCACAGGCTGGTCAGCCAGGCCAGGCTCACGCCCAGCAACGTCACGCCAAGACCGACGCCGAGCACCAACGTCAAGGTGTTACCCAACAAGCGGGGCATCTGGGTGTCCCACAGGTGGGACCAGATCTGCTGGTCGATGCTTTGCCAGGACAGCAACAGCACGCTCAGCGGCAGCAGCACCAGGGCGGCGACGCTGAAGACTGGCAGGTACCAGCGGCGTTGGGCGGGATGGGCCAAGAGCAAATTCCCTGGGAAAGGACTATCTGAAAGCAGACATAAAACACTGTGGGAGGGGGCTCGCCCCCAATGAGGGAGTATCAGTCACTATTGATTAGACTGACACTCCGCCATCGGGGGCAAGCCCCCTCCCACATTTTGATCTGCGGCGATTTACAGGATCAGTTCCAGCCGGCGCGGTCCATCAAGCGGATAGCCTCGGCCTGGCGCTTGCCCGCCACTTCCACCGGCAAGGTATCGGCCACGAATTTACCCCAGCTCGCCACTTCCGCCGACGGCGGTACCGCCGGGTTGGCTGGGAACTCCTGGTTTACATCGGCGAAGATTTTCTGCGCTTCGGGCGTGGTCATCCACTCCACCAAAGCCTTGGCCGCCTCTGGGTGTGGCGCGTGTTTGGTCAAGCCGATGCCCGACAGGTTCACATGCACACCACGGTCGCCCTGGTTCGGCCAGAACAGCTGCACCGCCAGGTCCGGCTTCTGCTTGTGCAGGCGACCGTAGTAGTAGGTGTTGACGATGCCCACATCGCATTGCCCGGCATTGATCGCCTCCAGCACCGCGATATCGTCGGAGAACACATCGGTGGACAGGTTATTCACCCAGCCCTTGACGATTTCTTCAGTCTTGCTCGCCCCATGGGTTTCGATCAGCGTGGCGGTGAGTGACTGGTTGTAGACCTTTTTCGCCGTGCGCAGGCACAGGCGGCCTTCCCACTGTTTGTCGGCCAGGGCTTCGTAGGTGGTCAGGTCGCCCGGTTTTACGCGGTCGGTGGAATAGGCGATGGTGCGCGCACGCAGGCTCAAGCCGGTCCAGGCGTGGGCTGAAGAGCGGTATTGCAGCGGAATGTTCTTGTTGATCACCTCGGAGGTGAACGGTTGCAGGATGCCCATCTGCTCGGCCTGCCAGAGGTTGCCGGCATCGACGGTGAGCAGCAGGTCGGCGGTGGCGTTTTCGCCCTCGGCCTTGATGCGCTGCATCAGCGGGGCTTCCTTGTCGGTGATGAATTTGACCTGCACACCGGTTTTCTGGGTGTAGGCGTCGAACACCGGTTTGATCAGTTCATCGATGCGCGAGGAGTAGACCACCACTTCGTCGGCGGCCTGCACGGTGGTGCTGCCGATCAGGGTGAGTGCCAGGGCAGTCAGGAGGCGCTTGGGTGCCAACATGGGTGCGGTCGCTCATTTGCAAAAAGAGGGCAAATGATAAGGACTCACATTTGGTAACGCTTGGTGGAGGCGTTACCAGATGTTGCACGGTTTGAGGTATGTGTGAGGGCTGGCGACCTCATCGGGGGCAAGCCCCCTCCCACAGGAGACCGCATTTCAATTTACAGTTTGGCGAGGTCCGGAAGGTCGCCGGTCAAGCCCAGGGCCTGACGCACAAACACCGCCTTGGCTTCCGGGATCTGATCGACGATCTTCAGCCCGGCATTGCGCAACCAGCGCAACGGCAGTTGATCGGCCTGGAACAGGCGCTCGAAGCCCTCCATGGCCGCCATCAGCGCCAGGTTATGCGGCATGCGCCGACGCTCGTAGCGGCTCAGCACCTTCACATCCGCCAGACGCTCGCCACGTTCGTTGGCCGCCAGCAGCACTTCGGCCAGCACCGCAGCATCCAGAAACCCCAGATTCACGCCCTGCCCCGCCAAGGGGTGGATGACGTGGGCTGCATCGCCAATCAGCGCAAGGCCCTCGGCCACATAGCGTTTGGCGTGGCGCTGACGCAACGGCACGCAGACGCGCGGGTCGGCGCTGATCACGTTGCCCAGACGCCCTTCAAAGGCACGCTCCAGTTCCCCACAGAAGCGCTCGTCATCCAGCGCCATCAGGCGCTCGGACTCCGCCGGCGTGGTCGACCAGACGATCGAGCACCAATCCTCATGCCCATCCCGCACCAGCGGCAGAAACGCCAGCGGGCCGGTGTCGGTAAAGCGTTGCCACGCCGTGCGCTGGTGCGGCTGGCTGCTGCGCACGCTGGTCACGATGGCGTTGTGCAGGTAATCCCACTCACGGGTGGGGGTGCCGGTCAGGCGGCGCACCGCGGAGTTGGCGCCGTCGGCGGCGACTACCAGCGGCGCGCGCAGCTTGCGGCCGTCGGCCAGGGTCAGCAGCCAGTCGTCACCGGAGCGACGCATCTGTTCCAGGCGCGCATTGGCCAACAGCCCCAGGTCGCAATCATGCAGACGGTCCAGCAAGGCATCCTGGACCACGCGGTTCTCGACGATATGCCCCAATACCTCGGCATGCACGCTGGCCGCCGAGAAGTGGATCTGCCCGGTGCCGCTGCCGTCCCACACTTGCATCTGGCCATACGGGCTGGCGCGACGCTGGACGATGCCGTCCCACACACCAAGGCGTTGCAGAATGCGCTGGCTGGCGGAGGACAACGCACTCACCCGCGGTTCAAAGGCCGCTGCCGGCTCGAACGGCTTGACGCTCAGCGGGCTGCCGTCAAGCAGCAATACCTGCAGGCCACTGCCTTGCAACGCCAGCGCCAGGGCGCTTCCGACCATTCCGGCCCCGACGATCAGCACATCTGCGCGCATGTCCATAGTCAAGCCTGTCTCGCTGGCGGCTTGCGCCGCACGTAAAGGGTTTTGTCGACTCGCGCCACCAGGGTGCCGGAGCCGTCATGAATCTGGACCTTGAGGCGAGGCAAATATTTCTCGCCATCGGCGGTCTGTCGGCGCACCTCGTCGAGCAAGGTGTCGTCGATGGAAAATTCGGCATACACCGGGCCTTTGCCCGGCGAGATGAAGTCGATGCTGGCGGCCTTGTCCCACACAATGTAGTCGCGGCCCAGGTTCTCCATCAGCATCAGCATGTAGAACGGGTCGACCATCGAATACAGGCTGCCGCCGAACTGCGTGCCCACATAATTGCGGTTATACCAGCCCAGGCCCATGCGTACTTTGACGTGACGAAAGTCAGCGCTCATCTGCTGCACGCTGACACCGGCGCCCAGATACGGCGGATAAAGCGTCATCACCCAACGCAACAGCCGCGCCTTGCCCAGCCGCTCGATCAGCCATTTACGCATCGGAGCGCGTGCCCAGGCCCATGGCCTGGCGGGCGAACCAGCGTTTGGCCGGCGGCAGCAGATCCAGGCCGAGCAGGCCCATGTTGCGCCCCAGCGCAACCAACGGTTGCCCGCTGCCAAACAGGCGCGTGACCTGGTCGGAGAAACCCACGGTCAATTGCTGGTCCAGGCGCTGGCGCTCGCGATAGCGTTGCAGCGTTGCCAGGTCTCCGGGCACTTGCGGCCCGGCCAGCAAGGCTTCGGCCAGGGCGCTGGCATCGCGCAGGGACAGGTTGAAGCCCTGCCCGGCAATCGGGTGCAGGCTGTGCGCCGCATTGCCCAGCACCACCAGGTGCGAGCGCACTTGTTCTTCGGCTTCCACCAGGGTCAGCGGATAAAGATGCCGCGCGCCCACTTGTTTCAGGGTGCCCAGGCGATAGCCGAACACCTCCTGCAATTGGCTCAGGAAACTGCGCTCATCGAGGTTGGCCAGACGCTGGGCGTCCATGCCGATGCGGGTCCAGACCAGCGCGCAGCGGTTGTCGGGCAGCGGCAGCAGGGCCATCGGGCCGTCATCGGTAAAACGCTCGAACGCTTCGCCATTGTGGGCTTCGCTCGGGGTGATATTGGCGATCAACGCGCTCTGATTGTAAGGCCGGGTTTTCACGCCGATGCCAAGCTGCTCGCGCAGACCGGAGCGACCGCCATCGGCCAACACCGCCAGGTCGCACTCCAGCACGGTTTCGTCATTGAGGGTCAGGCGATAGCCGCCTTCCAGCGGCTCCATGCGTGTGACCTCCGCCGGGCAGCGCCAGCTCACCACGTCCTTGTCCAGGCCTTGCCACAGGCACTGGCCGAGCCAGGCGTTTTCCACCACGTAACCCAGGGCCGGCACGCCTTCTTCCAGGGCCGACAAGCGCGCGGTGGAGAAACGTCCGCGGTCCGACACATGAATCTGCTTGATCGGCTCGGCGCGCTGGGAAATCGCTTGCCACAGGCCCAGGCGCTGATAAATCTGGCGGGCGCCGAAGGACAACGCTGAAGACCGCGCATCGTAGCTCGGCTGGTAGCTGTCACCCGGAGCGAAGGGCTCGATCAGGGCGATGGTCCACCCGCGCGCCTTGGCCCCGGCCTGCAACGCCAGTGCCAGGCTGGCGCCCACCAGGCCGCCGCCGATGATCGCCAGGTTGACCCGGCTCATCGGGCAGCCGCCATCAGCGCTTCGATCTCGGCCACCGTCTTGGGCACCGCGCCGGTCAGGATTTCACAGCCTTGCTTGGTCACTATCACGTCGTCCTCGATGCGTACGCCAATGCCACGCCACTTCTTCGCTACGTTCTGGTTGTCCGGTGAAATATAGATTCCCGGCTCTACGGTCAAGGCCATGCCGACTTCCAGCACGCGCCATTCACCGCCTACTTTGTACTCGCCCACATCATGCACATCCATGCCGAGCCAGTGACCGGCGCGGTGCATGTAGAAGGCGCGATAGGCTTCACTGGCGATCAGCTCGTCAACGTCGCCTTGCAGCAGCCCCAGCTTGACCAGCCCGGCCGTGATGACCTGCACGGTCGCCTCATGCGCCTGGTTCCAGTGCTTGTTCGGCGCGATCTGCTGGAAGGCAGCTTCCTGGGAGGCCAGCACAATTTCGTAGATCGCCTTTTGCTCGGGCGAGAACTTACCGTTGACCGGCCAGGTACGCGTGATGTCACTGGCGTAGCAGTCGATCTCGCAACCGGCATCGATAAGCACCAGGTCGCCGTCCTTGAGCAACGCGTCATTCTGCTGGTAATGCAGGATGCAGGTATTACGCCCGGCGGCAACGATGGAGCCATAGGCCGGCATTTTCGCGCCGCCCTTGCGGAACTCGTAATCCAGCTCGGCCTCCAGGCTGAACTCATGCAGGCCGGCACGGCTGGCCTGCATCGCCCGCACATGGGCCGCGCAGGAAATTCGCGCCGCCTCGCGCATCACCTTCACTTCCGCCGCCGATTTATACAGGCGCATGTCGTGAAGCAAATGATCCAGGGCAACGAATTCGTTCGGCGGCTGGGCGCCCAGGTGCGCCTTGGAGCGGATCACGTTGATCCACTCCATCAGATGCCGGTCGAACTCGGCATTGCTGCCCATGGCCGAATACACCCGGTCACGGCCTTCGATCAGGCCGGGCAGGATGTCGTCGATATCGGTGATGGGAAACGCATCGTCCGCCCCGAAATCACGAATCGCGCCTTCAGTGCCGGCGCGCAGGCCATCCCACAATTCGCGCTCGGCGTTGCGCTCGCGGCAGAACAGCACGTACTCGCCATGCTGGCGACCGGGCATCAGCACGATCACCGCCTGCGGTTCGGGGAATCCGCTCAGGTACTGGAAGTCGCTGTCCTGGCGGTAGACATGCTCCACGTCGCGATTGCGGATCGCCACGGCGGCGGCGGGCAGGATAGCGATGCTGTTGGGTTCCATCTGCGCCATGAGCGCCTTGCGGCGACGGGTGTATTCCGCTTTGGGGATATGGATCATGGGCAGATGGGTTTCCTCTCTTAGTGCAGCGACGGCTTGGGTGCCGCCGGTTCAGCGGACTTGCGGGTCTCGGTGAACAGCAACAATGGCGCGACGCGCAGGTATTCCATGACTTCCATGTAGTCGCCCTCGCCGTCCTCGGACTCTTCCAGGGCATCTTGCACCTGGGAGATGGCTGCCAGGTCCTGCAGCACTTCCTTGGCATCGGTGCTCAGTTCCAGGCCACCGGCGTTCACGCCGAAACCATGGAGGAAACCCTGGCACCATTGGCCCAGTGCAGCGGCGCGTTCGGCCAGCGGCACATCGTCGGTCGGCAGCAGCAGGACCACGGTGACGTCATCACCGGTCAGCTCGC
Organism: Pseudomonas sp. MUP55; assembly: GCF_034043515.1. Lineage (NCBI taxonomy): Bacteria > Pseudomonadati > Pseudomonadota > Gammaproteobacteria > Pseudomonadales > Pseudomonadaceae > Pseudomonas > Pseudomonas sp. MUP55. The sequence continues at coordinate 5,661,920 of NZ_CP138214.1, forward strand.
CCTTGACCATCTCTTGCAGGCCGATCAGCGCATTGCGCACGTTATCTTCAGGTTCCTTTTCGAGCAGCTCGGCCACATCGGCCAGCCAGTTGTCGGCGTCGAAGCCGACACCGGTGCAGCTGCGGCCCAACAGCACGCCGTGCAGTTCGGCAGGCGAGCAAGGATGACCGCTGGTGCTCAGCAGTTTGGAAAAAGCATCGTACGGGGAGTTCTGAATGGGCATGGTGAGCTAGGCGCCAGACGGCGCAATGTCTAGAATGGAGCGCTGTATCCTAGCACCGGCAGACGTACCAAGACTATCGAGGGCGTCAGATCGTTTATCCTGCAGTTGCCATTCATCAGACAAATCCAGTGGAACCCAATGGAAGACACCGACCTGCAAGCGCTGATGGCCAGACTCGAACTGCTAATTGATCGGGTCGAGCAACTTAAGAGTCAAAACGGACTCCTACAAGCTCAGGAAAAGACCTGGCGCGAGGAACGCGCTCACCTCATTGAAAAAAACGAAATCGCCCGGCGTAAGGTCGAATCGATGATTTCGCGCCTGAAGGCCCTGGAGCAAGACTCATGAGTTCAAGCAATAGCGTTACCGTGCAGATCCTAGACAAAGAATATTCGATCATCTGCCCCCAGGAAGAGCGCAGCAACCTGGTGAGCGCTGCCCGCTACCTGGACGGCAAGATGCGCGAGATCCGCAGCAGCGGCAAAGTGATCGGCGCCGACCGCATCGCCGTGATGGCCGCGCTGAACATTACCCACGACCTGCTTCATAAGCAGGAGCGCCCTGATGTGCAGGCCAGCGGTTCGACCCGCGAGCAAGTGCGCGACCTACTCGAACGCGTTGATCTGGCACTCTCCACCGATTCAGAAGCACCCAAGGGCTGATTGCCGAATCTGTTTAAGGTATACTCGCCTCACTCCCTGGCGTGTTTGCCAGTCGGCGATGTCCCGGAGCCGATTCGCACTACCCTGGAAGTTGCACGTTGGGCTGGTGTGCATGTCCGCTAGACGGAAAGCCTTAAAGCCTACTGCTTCTTCCACCTTGAACTTTCGGGTTCAAGGGCTTAGTCGACAGCGGCTCTGCCGGGGAGCCTGAATTCCCAAACTCAATGCCAGTCCCAGGACTGGCATTGTTTTATGAGCCGAAAAGCCATGAACGAACCTGCGCCACTATCACGTCCGCAACTTCGACGCATGTTGCGCAAGGCCCGCCGCGCACTCACCCCCAGCGAGCAGCGCCAGGCCGCTTTGGGGCTATATCGACAACTGGCACAGCACCCGCTGTTTCGCCGGGCCAAACATATTTCTTTATATCTACCGACGGACGGTGAAATCGATCCGCGTCTGCTGCTGCGCGCTGCTCAGCGCCAGGGCAAGGCCACTTACCTGCCCGTACTGAGTGCGTGGCCGCGAACCAAGATGGTGTTCCAGCGCGTGCGGCCTGGGGATAAGTTGCTGCCCAACCGCTTTCGCATTCTTGAGCCACGGCCCAATGCCCAACGCCAACGCAAGGTGTGGGCGCTGGACCTGGTGCTGCTGCCGCTGGTGGGGTTCGATAATGAGGGCGGGCGATTGGGCATGGGTGGCGGATTCTATGACCGCAGCCTGGCCTACCTGGCCCGGCGCAAAAGCTGGCGCAAGCCGACGCTGCTTGGGCTGGCCCATGAGTGTCAGCAAGTGGATCGCTTGGCGCAGGCGAGTTGGGACGTGCCGCTGGCGGGCACTGTCACCGATAAGCATTGGTATGTCGCAGAAGCGCCGCTGGAACCAGCGACGCCTTGAAGTCGTGTTAACGCTTGAATTGCTGTTGCACAGGCGAGAGCTCAACCGGTGCATCGGTCTTGTTCGACCACAGGCTCTGGGCATACCCGGTGGTCACGACGCCCAGACCAAACAAAATAACCAATATCCATAGTAAATCCGGTTTACGTTGCATCGATTGCCCCCCTTCAGGCACCTCGTACACGATGACAACAACGTTCCAAAGTAGTCCGTTGCAGCTGCGCCAAGCTTAAAAGCCGGCATTCTGCGGTAACGTGAACCAACACGCAAACCTTGGCGCCAACCGACTGTCGGTTTGTCACGGCATTGCCCGACAACTTGCCCAATACCCTTTTCAGGAGCCCGAAAATGGCCTACTGGCTGATGAAATCCGAGCCTGACGAACTGTCCATCCATGATCTGGAAAAGCTCGGCAAAGCGCGCTGGGACGGGGTGCGCAATTACCAGGCGCGTAATTTCCTGCGCGCCATGGCGGTGGGCGATGAATTTTTCTTTTACCACTCCAGCTGCCCGGAACCGGGCATTGCCGGCACCGGCACAATCATCGAGGCCGCCTATCCGGACCCGACCGCGCTTGAGCCGGACAGCCACTATTTCGACGCCAAGGCCACCCTTGAGAAAAACCCGTGGAGCGCAATCGACGTCGCGCATGGGCAGACTTTTGCAAAGGTGTTGGGACTGGGCTACCTGAAGCAGCAGACCGCGCTGGCCGAACTGCCCTTGGTGCAAAAAGGCAGCCGGCTCTCGGTGATGCCGGTCACTGCCGAGCAATGGGCGGCGGTCATGGGTTTGTGTTGAGGCGTTACTGGATGATCAGGTTGTTGAACAGCAGGTCTTCCACCACCGGCTTGCCGGTCTCATCGTTCATGACTTGCTGGGTTTGCTTCAACGCTTCCTGACGCAGCTTTTCCTTACCTTCTACGCTGCTCATGGTTTCGTTGGTCTGCTGGGTAAACAGCGCCACCAGTTGGTTGCGAATCAACGCATCGTTGGCTTTGACCGCTGCGGCGGCTTCGGTACCGGTCACGCGCAGGGCGATGTCGGCCTTGAATACCTTGAGCTTGGCCGTGCCATCAAGCCCGTAGTTGCCCACGAACGGCGGGGTAAGGCTGATATAGCTGACTTTCGGCGCCTCGCCCTCTTTGGCTTCTTCGGCCTGGGCTGCCATCGGCAAGGTCAGGGCAAGCATCAACAGGATCCACGCTTTCACAGTTCATTCCTCGAATTCGGTTGCCGGGTAGCATAACGCTAGCAAGGCTGAGCACAAGCTTATGGGGGCTTATCAGGCGCGGGCATGCTCATTGACCCACGGGTGTACCCTCCTACACTTATCGGCCACGACGCCAAAAGGAATAGTCCGATGAAAGCTGTGCTGTGCAAAGCCTTCGGTCCTGCCGAAACTCTGGTGCTGGAAGAGATCGCCAGCCCCACGATCAAGAAGAACGAAGTCCTGCTGGACGTGCACGCGGCCGGGGTGAATTTCCCGGACACCCTGATCATCGAAGGCAAATACCAGTTCAAGCCGCCCTTTCCGTTTTCACCGGGTGGCGAAGCGGCGGGCGTGGTAAGCGAGGTGGGGGAGAAGGTCAGCCACTTGAAAGTCGGCGATCGCGTGATGGCCCTCACCGGCTGGGGCAGCTTTGCCGAGCAGGTCGCGGTGCCGGGCTACAACGTGCTGCCGATCCCGCCCAGCATGGACTTCAACACCGCCGCCGCCTTCAGCATGACCTACGGCACCTCGATGCACGCGCTGAAACAGCGCGCCCACCTGCAACCCGGCGAAACCCTGTTGGTACTCGGCGCCTCCGGTGGCGTGGGCCTGGCCGCCGTGGAAATCGGCAAGGCCATGGGCGCCCGGGTGATCGCCGCCGCCAGCAGCGCCGACAAACTGGCGGTGGCCAAGGCGGCCGGCGCCGATGAGCTGATCAACTACAGCGAAGCCAGCCTCAAGGACGAGGTCAAGCGCCTGACCGACGGCAACGGCGCCGACGTGATCTACGACCCGGTGGGTGGTGACCTGTTCGACCAAGCCATCCGTTCGATCGCCTGGAACGGCCGCCTGCTGGTGGTGGGCTTCGCCAGCGGGCGCATTCCGGAACTGCCGGTGAACCTGGCACTGCTCAAGGGCGCGGCAGTGGTGGGCGTGTTCTGGGGTTCGTTTGCCCAGCGTCAGCCGCAGGACAATGCGGCGAACTTTCAGCAGCTGTTCACTTGGTACGGTGAGGGCAAGCTCAAGCCGTTGGTGTCGCAGGTGTATGCGTTGGAACAGGCCGCCCAGGCAATCAATGACCTGGGGCAGCGCAAGGCGGTGGGCAAGGTGGTCGTCCAGACCCGCTGACCGGTATGAAATGCATTCAAATGTGGGAGGGGGCTTGCTCCCGATGGCGTTGTGTCAGTCACCTGATGTATCAACTGACCCACCGCTATCGGGAGCAAGCCCCCTCCCACAAGTGGATCTCCCGTGTCTGCAGAATCCATTTACGACCACAACTTATCTATTAGCGACATGTTCATAAGAGAACATGCAATTGCTCCGTTTTCCTGTGTTTGCAGATAAGAGGCGATGCTATTTTCGGTAACGAAACTGTAACATTCGCATCCGCAGTCAAAACAAGAAATTTGGAGCTCTTGAATGTTTGCTTTCTTTCGACCTGCCGCACACCAGGCGCCCCTGCCTGAAGAAAAAATAGACAGTACCTACCGACGGCTGCGCTGGCAGATCTTCGCCGGTATTTTCTTCGGTTACGCCGGCTACTACCTGCTGCGCAAAAACTTCTCCCTGGCCATGCCCTACCTGATCGACGAGGGTTACACCCGCGGTGAGCTGGGCCTGGCGATGTCGGCCATCGCGATCGCCTACGGCCTGTCCAAGTTCCTCATGGGCCTGGTGTCCGACCGCTCCAACCCGCGCTACTTCCTGCCCTTCGGCCTGCTGGTTTCAGCCGGGGTCATGTTCATTTTCGGTTTCGCACCCTGGGCAACGTCCAGCGTGACCATGATGTTCATTTTGCTGTTCATCAACGGTTGGGCCCAGGGCATGGGCTGGCCGCCAAGTGGGCGGACCATGGTGCACTGGTGGTCGCAGAAGGAACGCGGCGGCGTAGTGTCGGTATGGAACGTGGCGCATAACGTCGGCGGCGGCCTGATCGGCCCGCTGTTCCTGCTGGGCATGGCCTGGTTCAACGACTGGCATGCGGCCTTTTATGTACCGGCGACCGTGGCGTTGCTGGTGGCGGCGTTTGCCTTCATCACCATGCGTGACACCCCGCAGTCGGTAGGCCTGCCGCCTATCGAGAAGTACAAGAACGACTACCCGGAAGGCTACGACGCCAGCCACGAAGACGAATTCAGCGCCAAGGAAATCTTCGTCAAGTACGTACTGCGCAACAAAATGCTGTGGTACATCGCGTTCGCCAACGTGTTCGTCTACCTGCTGCGCTACGGCGTACTGGACTGGGCGCCGACCTACCTGAAAGAAGCCAAGCATTTCACGGTGGACAAGTCGTCCTGGGCGTATTTCTTTTACGAGTGGGCAGGTATCCCGGGCACGCTGCTGTGCGGCTGGATGTCGGACAAGATCTTCCGTGGCAATCGCGGCCTGACCGGCATCGTGTTCATGGCGCTGGTAACCGTGGCGACCCTGGTTTACTGGCTCAACCCGCCGGGAAATCCAATGGTCGACATGATCGCGCTGTTCTCCATCGGCTTTTTGATCTATGGCCCGGTGATGCTGATCGGCCTGCAGGCGCTGGAACTGGCACCGAAGAAAGCCGCCGGCACGGCTGCGGGCTTCACCGGCCTGTTCGGCTACCTGGGCGGTTCGGTGGCGGCGAGTGCGGCGATGGGCTACACCGTGGACCACTTCGGTTGGGACGGTGGTTTCGTGCTGCTGATCGGCGCGTGCATCCTGGCGATTGCGTTCCTGATCCCAACGCTGTGGCACACCAACAGCGTCAGCTCGGCGCGCTAACCGCCTGAGCAATCCTTTGCACAACGCTTGAGCCGCGCCTCCAGGTTTTTATCTGGCATGGCGTGGCTACGCAGGGCGTTCACGGTCTGCTCGACATAATCGCGAGTGGTGCCGTAACGCCCGCAAGCGCTTTGCAGCACATGATTGAGCACGATATCAGGCAAGTTGCCGGCATAGCTGGGCAAGTGCCGTTCCAGCACAAACCCCAATGCCTGTACCTGACTGCCATCCTCCAGCCGGCAACTGAGCCAGTGCGGTCGATAGGACGGGTACGGCATCTCGCGTTGCCATAACGCATAAAGCGAAGCCTCCAGCTGATCCTCCGGCAAGCGGTAAGCAAACCCGCTGCACGACCCGCCGCGATCCAGCCCGAACACCAGGCCCGGCAACTCCGGCGTACCGCGGTGCTCGTGGGACCACAGGTACAGGCCCCGGTGATAGCCATGGACCCGTGCGCGCACCCGCTCGGTGGAGGAGCATTCAGGACGCCAGATCAGCGAACCATACGCAAATAGCCAGACCGGCCCACCCTTGTGCCGACCCATAGTGGCCTGCATCGAGCTCATCAATTGTTCGTGAGTGAGTTGCGGCCCCAGATCGAGCCGCGGAGGGTAAGCCAACTGCAAAAGATCGGTTTCGATGGCGGTCATGGCGAAAAGCGGTGCGCCTCCTGTGTGTTACCAGTTGTAAGCAACTTTACCGTAATAAAACGCGCCGCTGTAACCGTACGGCGAAAAAGTGCTATAGGCCAGATTGCCGCCGCTGCTGGCGTAGGCATTGACCTTCTCGGGGTATTTGTCGGTGACGTTGTCGCCGCCCAAGGTGAAGGTCCAGTTCTTCAGTTTGTAATCCGCCGACAGGTCCAGCACCCAGGCTGCCTTGAAGGTCTGGTCGTTGACCTTGTCCGCCTGGTAGCTGGTGAACTCACCATAGCGCACCAGGTTGCTGTGCAGCGCCCACTGGCCGAAGGTGAAATCGTTGCCCAGGCTCAGCTTGTGCTGGGGCGTGGTGTCACCGAGCAAACCAATGCGCTCGCGACGGTCCACCCGCACCAGGTTGGCACCCAGACTGTCGAGGACCGCCGGATTGGCCTTCACGTCGGTGACTTTGGTGTGGTTGTAGTTGTAGCCCACGGTGCTGTTCCAGCGAATACCGTTATCGAACTGATAGCGATAGTTGGCCACCAGGTCGACACCGTCGGTGCTGGTGTCGGTGGCATTGGTGAAGTAACGCGCGGTGGTGTAGTTGATATTGCCGACCCCGTTGGCTTGCAGGTAGGCAACCGTCGCCGGGTTGAGCGAGAGGTTGGACGAGAGGCTGATGCGGTCGCGTATGTCGATGCGATACACATCCAGCGTCACCGTCAGGTCGTCGGCAGGCTCCAGCACCAGGCCAAGGCTGTAGTTGCGCGACTTTTCGGCCTTGAGGTCTTCGGCGCCGAGCAGTCGCGCCACCTGGCTGTTGGCAGGGAACGTGCCGGCCTCCTGGATCGTATTGCCGATCAACTGCGACGAGGTATAGGCGAAATTCTGCTGGGCCAGGGACGGCGCGCGAAAGCCGTTGGAAATACTGCCGCGCAACGCCACTTGCGGGGTGAAGTCGTAACGGGCCGACAGCGAACCGCTGAGGTTGGAGCCAAAATCACTGTAGTCCTCATGCCGCACCGCAGCCGAGGCGCTGAGTTTTTCGGTGAAGTTGGTTTCCAGGTCCAGATACTGCGCCCAGTTGTGCCGGGTGCTGGTGCCGGCATCGGCATCGCGAAAGCCACCGAGGCCCGAGCTGCCGGTCTGGTAGTAGGACGCGGGCTCCCCTGCTTCGATTTCATAACCTTGATGCAGGTATTCACCGCCAAACGCCACGGAAACCGGGTATGGCAGCAACCCCAGGTCAAACTCACGGGACAGGTCCAGGCTGACTTGCTTCTGATCGTTGCTCAAGGTGCCATTGTTGAATTTGCGCGGCGTGCTCAGGCCCAGGGACGTATTGATGGTTTCAGTGCCCAGCTCATACTGGTTCTTGCCGTAGTTGGCCGACAAATCGTAATGCCAGTCGTAAGCCAGCAGACCGCGCAAGCCGACCACCAGGGACGTGTCTTCCAGGTTGCCCTTGATCAGCGGCAGGTAGCCGTTGGGGTTGAGCGCCGCAATGTTGTTGGACGCATTGCTCGCTCGATAGAACGCCGCCGTCTCGCCGCGTCGCTTGCTGTAGCCGCCGAAGGTGTAGAACTCGGCCGCATCGTTGAAGGCATATTCAGAGTTGAACTGGAACTTGCCTTCGTTGGTGGCCGGCTCGCCCTGACGGAACACACGCTGACCGTAGGTGGTGGAGCCGACGCTGCCGGGGCGGTAATCATTGCCCGCGCGATTGGTGTAATCGTTGTCGGCGCCTTCGCCCGAGAGGTTGATAAAGCCGTTGTCGCCCAAGGCCAGGCCGGTGTTGCCACTGATATTGCGCTGGATTCCGTCACCCTTCTTGTACTCACCGAACTTGGTGGAGACCGAGCCGCCATGATCGGTGTGCTTGAGAATCACGTTGATCACCCCAGCGATCGCGTCTGAGCCATAACGAGCAGAGGCGCCATCACGCAACACTTCGATGTGGTCGACCGCCGACAGCGGGATTGCATTCAAGTCTGCCGGTGCCGAACCGCGGCCCACCGCTCCGCCGAGATTGACGAAGGCACTGGTGTGACGGCGCTTGCCGTTGACCAGCACCAGCACCTGGTCCGGCGACAGGCCGCGCAACTGCGCCGGGCGCACCAGTTCGGCGCCATCGACCAGGCTTGGCCGGGGAAAGTTGATCGATGGAATCAGGCGCGCCAACACGGCGCCCAACTCGTCGGAGCCGGTGCTGCGCAGGGTTTCGCCGGAGATCACGTCGATAGGCGACAACGAAGCGCTGGCAGTGCGCTCCTGGGCGCGGGTACCGGTGACGATCACCGTGTCGAGCCTGGGCGCTTCGGCGGCAGGCGTTTCGTCTGCCAGGACGGGATTGAAGCCCACAGCGGTCAGCAAATTGGCCGACAAAATCGCTGAGTACAGCGCGTGTTTCTTGTAACTCCCCATACCACTCCCCTTGAATCAGGAATCAGAACTTCACTGCTCTGAATTCGTACGATCGATCCGGCTGGCGGGCGGTGGCGGTCAGTGTGTTGGTGACTGAAAGAAGATCGGTAGTCCGTTGAGATATAGCTTAATGATATTTATCTAACAAATTAAATACCTTTAAAGAATAAGCGAAAGCATAAGCAAGCAAGCTCTGCCGTCAGGATTGAGGGCAACAATCCCGCTACTTTCAGCCCCGGTTCAGCCTGGGAATTCGCCAAACCGTCAAAATGGCGCGTACAGAACGACCACTTAGCCGCCCTTCTAACCGACTATCGAGGTCGCACCCCATGAAGAAATTCCGATTGCCTGGCCTGTTGTTCCTCGCCCAGGCCACCACGGCACTGGCTGGCGAAACGCTGGCTGTCGAGGACGAAAAAGGCTTCTGGTACGCCCAGACCAGCGTCTACACCCGGCACTTCGCGCCTGACCCGGAGCACAACAACAACCAGGACCTGATCGGCCTGGAGCACAACGAAGCCTCGGGTTTTGTGTACGGCGGGGCGACGTTTCGCAATTCGTTCCGCCAGCGTTCGTACTATGCCTATGCAGGTAAGCGCTATGACATGGCCGAGTACCCGGTGTACCTGAAGGTCACGGGCGGGGCGATCCAGGGTTATCGCGGCAAGTATCGCGATAAGATCCCGCTGAACCGTTATGGCGTGGCGCCGGTGATCATCCCCTCGGTAGGCACGCATTACGGGCCGGTGGCGGCGGAAGTGGTGCTGCTGGGGTTCAATGCGGCGATGGTGACGACGGGGTTACGGTTCTGAGCGGGCGCGGGTCAATGCGCGGGGGGTTGCTCACACATGCGTTTCGTCAGTCGACCTATGTGTAAACCGATCCATTGCAATCGCGGGCAAACCCACTCCCACAATTGATCGGCGTTTAACCCTGATGTTTTTGCTCTGCTCAGGGCCGGGGGGCGTAGGCAAATACGTCAGCGCGCATCTGGTGCGCATCCATCCCGGCGTCGACCAATGCGTCCAGCGTGCCGTAGATCATCGCCGGTGAGCCGCTGGCGTAAACATGCACGGCCGTCAGGTCGGCAATGTCTTCGCACACAGCTTCATGCAGTAACCCGCAACGCCCTTCCCAACCGCACAAGTCGCTCACAACCTTGTGCAGGAACAGGTTGGGCAGTTGCTGCCACTGTTCCCAGTGTTCGATCTCGTAGAAGTCTTCCGGACGACGCACGCCCCAATACAGGTGCACAGGGTGCTTGAAACCGGAAGCCCGGCAATGCTCGATCAGGCTGTGCATCTGGGCCATGCCGGTGCCGGCGGCGATCAGTACCAGCGGCCCGTCCGGCAACTCGGCCAGGTGGGTGTCACCGAACGGCAGTTCAATACGCGCCATTTGATTGCGCTGGAGCTGGTCCAGCAGGTTGCGTGCGCTGTCTTCACGGGCCAGCACGTGCAGTTCCAGCTCACGCCCGGAGTGAGGCGCCGACGCCAGGGAAAACGCCGACTTCTCGCCGTTCTCCCGCTCGATCATCAGGTATTGCCCGGCGTGATAACGCACCGCCTTGCCCGCCGGGGCTCGCAGGCGCACGCGCCACACATCGCCACCGACTTCCACGCATTCGCTCAATTGGCACGACAACTTGCGCAACGGCAACTCTCCCGGCGCCAGCACGCCATCCCACAACACAATGCAATCTTCCAGCGGCTCGGCGATACAGGTAAAGAACTCACCGTGATCACGCACCTCACCGGCCTGCTGCACCCGGCCCTCCACCAGCAGCGCCGCGCACACGTGGCATACGCCGTTGCGACAGGCCTGAGGGCACTCGTAGCCGAGGCGACGTGCGCCGTCGAGGATTCGTTCGCCAGGGTCCAGCTCCAGTACAGCGCCGGAAGGTTGCAGGGTTACACGCATCAATCTATTCCCAATTCTTTCCAGATTGCATCGACGCGAGCCGTCACTGCGTCATCCTTGACGATTACCCGGCCCCACTCACGGGTGGTTTCGCCCGGCCATTTGTGCGTGGCATCCAGGCCCATTTTTGACCCGAGGCCCGACACCGGCGAGGCGAAATCGAGGTAGTCGATCGGCGTATTGTCGATCATTACCGTGTCGCGCTTGGGGTCCATACGCGTGGTAATGGCCCAGATCACGTCGTTCCAGTCGCGAGCGTTGATGTCGTCGTCGGTGACAATAACGAACTTGGTGTACATGAATTGTCGTAAAAACGACCACACACCCAGCATTACCCGCTTGGCATGGCCGGGATACGACTTTTTCATGGTGACGATGGCCATGCGGTACGAGCAACCTTCCGGCGGCAGGTAGAAGTCGGTGATTTCCGGGAACTGCTTTTGCAGGATCGGCACGAACACTTCGTTCAGCGCCACGCCGAGGATGGCAGGCTCATCCGGTGGCCGGCCGGTGTAGGTGCTGTGGTAGATCGGTTTGATCCGGTGGGTGATGCGCTCAACGGTGAACACCGGAAAACTGTCGACTTCGTTGTAATAACCGGTGTGGTCGCCGTAAGGCCCTTCATCGGCCATTTCGCCGGGGTGAATCACGCCTTCGAGGATGATTTCGGAGGTGGCTGGCACCTGCAGGTCGTTACCGCGGCATTTCACCAGTTCGGTGCGATTGCCGCGCAGCAGGCCGGCAAAGGCGTATTCGGACAGGCTGTCGGGCACCGGCGTCACGGCGCCCAGGATGGTGGCCGGGTCGGCGCCCAGCGCCACGGAAACCGGGAACGGCTTACCCGGGTGCTTTTCGCACCACTCACGAAAGTCCAGGGCGCCGCCACGGTGGCTCAGCCAGCGCATGATCACTTTATTGCGACCGATCACTTGCTGACGGTAGATGCCCAGGTTCTGGCGATCCTTGTTCGGGCCTTTGGTGACGGTCAGGCCCCAGGTAATCAGCGGGCCGACATCGCCGGGCCAGCAGGTCTGCACCGGGAGCATGGCCAGGTCGACATCATCGCCTTCGATGACCACTTCCTGACACACCGCGTCCTTGACCACCTTGGGCGCCATGGCAATGATCTTGCGAAAGATCGGCAGCTTCGACCAGGCGTCCTTCAAGCCTTTGGGCGGCTCGGGCTCCTTGAGGAAAGCCAGCAGCTTGCCGATCTCGCGCAACTCGCTGACCGACTCGGCGCCCATGCCAAAGGCGACGCGCTCGGGCGTGCCGAACAGGTTGCCGAGCACCGGGATGTCATAGCCGGTCGGGTTCTCGAACAGCAGCGCCGGGCCCTTGTTGCGCAGGGTACGGTCGCAAATCTCAGTCATTTCCAGTACCGGTGAAATCGGCATCTGGATACGTTTCAACTCTCCGCGCTGCTCAAGTTGCTGCACGAAATCCCGAAGATCCTTGAATTTCATTAACCATGCCACCCGTAAAATAGGCGTACATCCTACCTGCTCCGGAGGCGGCTGGCAGCTTAATTGGCGGTCAATCCTCTTGATTGCAACGAACTGAACAACGGCTCCAGGAAGGCCTCGATATGCCGCGCGCCCACGTCGGAAAGGTGATTATCGTCGGTGTACAGCGCCCGGCCATTGAGTTCCACCCGGCACAGCCCGTCGGTGCCACACAGCAAGGGCGCGGGATCCAGCACCCTGACACCGCTGTCGGCAGCCGCAAGCTCGTCGAACAACTGGGTGATAAAGGCCTGGCGCTTCACATGCTCGGCCACGGCGAGCCCTTCGCCGTCCACCGGTCGGTTCATCATCGCCAGGCGACTGAGGCGGTAAGGCACGATGATTTCCTGCAGCGGCACTTCCTTGACCAACCAGACCTTATGCCCGGCAGCGCGCAGCGCCTGGATACGCTCGCGCAGGCCCTGGGCAAAGCGCTGCTCAGCCACCGCGCGCACATACTTGCCGGTGCTCGGATCCTTGAGCGCATGCTCCTTGTCACCGGACATTTGCCCATAGACATACAGACTCCAACGCGCCGCCAGCACCACATCGCTGAATTTCTTCTCGGCCATCGCCTTCTCCACGCGATGGTTGAAATGCGCGCAGCGGGTGATGTTCTCCAGGCCATCCAACGGGATGCAGCCCGCGAAACTGGCTTCAACCAGGCTGATGTCGTGGCGATCAGCGCCTTCCTTGAGTGCGGGAATCAGCGCGGTGGCATGGCTGTCGCCCCATACCAGCGCCGAGACGGACTGGGTTTGCGGACCGAAATGGCAGAACAACCGTTCATCGGGCGTGTCTTTGTCAGCCATGCACGCCAGCAGCTCCGGGCTCCACTTCTTCGCCTGGGCGAAGCGCAGCGCCTGTTCGGACAAACGCGAAGGCACACCGTCGAACTCGCGTATCGCAAGGCCCGTAAAGCCCAGCCCCAGAATGCCGACCATGGCTGCCGCCAGAATCGTCTTGCGGGTGGCCAGCAAGCGTTTTTCCCGGAACGGCGTTTCCACGAAGCGCCATGACAGATAGCCCAGCACCAGCGAAAGCAGCATCAGCCCGCCCAGCTCCAGGGCGCTCAGGCCATCCACCGCCGCGTACTTGGCGTACACGAACACCGGCCAGTGCCAGAGGTACCAGGAATAGGAAATCAGCCCGATGCCGACCATTACCCGCGTGCTCAACAGGCGCGCGACCCAGGTGTGTTGCTGGCCGTCGGCCCAGATCAGGCCGACGACACCCAGCACAGGCAACAGCGCGGTTGCGCCGGGGAACGGTGTTTTCGCGTCGTAACCCAATACGGCGATCAGAATCAGCCCCAGGGAAGCCAGGCTGATCCCTTGCGCCAGGGCAGGAGAGGCGCGCCACTCATATTTGGGCAGCACCGCCAGCATCGCGCCGGCCAGCAATTCCCAAGCCCGCAGGTGCAGGAGGAAAAAGGCTTTCTGCGGCTCATGCTGAACCGCCCAGACACTCATGCCAAACGAGCCCAGCAACACCGCGAACAGCGCCAGGCGCCAATGCTTCAGGCGACTTGAGAGCAACGTGAGCAGCAGCGGGAAAAAGATGTAGAACTGCTCTTCCACCGCCAGTGACCAGGTATGCAGCAGGGGCTTGATGTCCGAAGATGCATCGAAGTAGCCATGCTGGCGCGAGAACAGCAGATTGGAAGTGAAGGTCACCTGATAGTGTGCAGACCGCCCCAGCTCTTCGTAGTCCTTGGGCGCCAACAGAAACCAGCCCACCGCCAATGTCGCCGCAATCATGACAAATAGCGCCGGCAGAATGCGCCGTGCGCGTCGGGCCCAGAAGTCGATGAAACTGAAGCGCCCGGCCTGACGCTCGCGCCAGATAATGGAAGTGATCAGAAAGCCGGAAATGACGAAGAACACATCAACGCCAACGAAACCGCCGGTGATGCCAGGTACGCCGAAGTGAAACAACACGACTGAAAGGACAGCGATGGCACGCAGTCCGTCGATGTCTCTGCGGTAAGCAAGAGTGGTCATAAGAATTGTGGTCAGTCAGTGACGAAAGGAGTGAGCGTAGTCGCGAGTACAATTTTTGTTACTTAACGGACACTTATGCCACAAAACACAATGAATCTCGACGCAAAAAAAATGGCGCCCCATTCGGGGCGCCATTTTTCGGACCTGAAACGCCGTATTACTTGCGTTTCATCGACAGGAAGAACTCGTCGTTGGTCTTGGTGGTTTTCAGCTTGTCGATCAGGAACTCGATGGCGGCTACTTCGTCCATCGGGTGCAGCAGCTTGCGCAGGATCCACATGCGCTGCAGTTCGTCGTCGGCAGTCAGCAACTCTTCGCGGCGGGTGCCGGAGCGGTTGATGTTGATGGCCGGGAACACACGCTTTTCAGCGATACGACGGTCCAGGGGCAATTCCATGTTGCCGGTACCCTTGAACTCTTCGTAGATCACTTCGTCCATCTTCGAGCCGGTTTCAACCAGCGCGGTGGCGATAATGGTCAGCGAGCCGCCTTCTTCGATGTTGCGCGCGGCGCCGAAGAAACGCTTTGGTTTCTCCAGGGCGTGGGCATCGACACCACCGGTCAGTACCTTGCCGGAACTCGGGATCACGGTGTTGTAGGCACGGGCCAGACGGGTGATGGAGTCGAGCAGGATCACCACGTCTTTCTTGTGCTCGACCAGGCGCTTGGCCTTCTCGATCACCATTTCAGCAACCTGCACGTGGCGGGTTGGCGGCTCATCGAACGTCGAGGCAACCACTTCGCCACGCACGGTGCGCTGCATTTCGGTCACTTCTTCCGGACGCTCATCGATCAACAGCACGATCAGGTGAACTTCCGGGTTGTTACGTGCGATGTTCGCTGCAATGTTCTGCAGCATGATCGTTTTACCGGCTTTCGGCGGCGCGACGATCAGGCCGCGCTGGCCTTTACCGATAGGCGCGCACAGGTCGATCACACGACCGGTCAAGTCTTCGGTGGAACCGTTACCGGCTTCCATCTTCATGCGCACGGTCGGGAACAGCGGGGTCAGGTTCTCGAAGAGAATCTTGTTCTTCGCGTTCTCCGGACGATCGAAGTTGATCGTATCGACCTTGAGCAGGGCGAAGTAACGCTCGCCTTCCTTCGGAGGGCGGATCTTGCCAACGATGGTGTCGCCGGTGCGCAAGTTGAAGCGACGGATCTGGCTCGGCGAGACGTAGATATCGTCTGGGCCGGCGAGATAGGAAGCGTCTGCGGAGCGGAGGAAGCCGAAGCCGTCCTGGAGAATCTCCAGCACGCCATCACCGGAGATTTCCTCGCCGCTTTTCGCGTGCTTCTTGAGCAGGGAGAAAATCACGTCCTGCTTGCGCGAACGGGCCATATTTTCTATGCCCATTTCTTCGGCCAGTTGGAGCAGGTCGGTAATCGGCTTTTGCTTGAGTTCAGTCAGATTCATATAGGAATGACGTAATCATTTATGGAGGGGGGAAATTAAGCTTTTGGCTTAATGAGGCCGCGCCGCAGAGAAGGCGACAGGATCGCGTACTAATCGAAAAGGAATGCGTCGGCGACGGCTTGCAGGGGGCAGTGGAGAAACCAGTGCGGGGCCGAATGTACCACCTGAGTTTCGGAGCGTCTAGCCCTGTTTTACCAAAAAGCCCCGAGATTTTCGGGGCTTTTTTGGCGACGCTTAGATGTTGGCGTCGAGGAAAGCTTGCAGCTGGGACTTCGACAGCGCGCCGACTTTAGTGGCTTCGACGTTACCGTTCTTGAACAGCATCAACGTTGGGATACCACGCACGCCGTGCTTGGCCGGGGTTTCCTGGTTTTCGTCGATGTTCAGCTTGGCAATGGTCAATTTGCCTTCGTACGTGGTTGCAATGTCGTCCAGAACCGGAGCGATCATTTTGCAAGGGCCGCACCATTCAGCCCAGTAGTCAACCAGCACTGGGCCCTGGGCCTTAAGTACATCTGCCTCGAAGGACGCGTCGGTGACGTGCTTGATAAGATCGCTGCTCATGGATGTCTCCGGATTGTAAGCAAAAAAAACGTGACCCATCATAGCCGCCCTTCCCCCGTTCAGGAAGCTGCCTCTGATTGAGTCTTGCTATGGTGACGCATGAGTCTGAGTATCGCCTGCTCAAGGCTAGACGGGTGTGACGAAGGCAATGCCCGTGCGCAACGCGGCATTACGTACATGTTCCTGCATGGTTTTCTGCGCTGGCCCACTGGTGCGTCGGGCCAGAGCGCGCAGGATCCTGCGATGTTCCTGCCAGGTTTCCATGGCGCGTTCCGGCCGGATGAACGGTAGCTTCTGGCTTTCCAGGAATACCTCGGCGCTGGCGCTCAGAATGCTCACCATCGCCTGATTGCCACTGGCCAGCAGGATGCGCTGGTGAAACTCGAAGTCCAGCCGGGCGGCGGCGTCAAAGTCACCGGCTTTGAGGACCTTGCGCATCGCCTCCACATTGTCTTGCAGGCTGTCGAGCTCATCAATGCTCAATGTGACCGCCGCCAAACCTGCAGCGAAGCCTTCAAGGGCGTAACGCAGCTGAAAAATGTCCAGCGGCGTGGCCTGCGCCGCAAACGGCCAGGCGAGTTCGGACGGCGGCTGCGGCGCCTGCACGAACACCCCCTTGCCTGGCTGCACACTGACCACACCCAAGGCGCTCAAGGACGACAACGCCTCGCGCAACGAGGTCCGGCTCACCCCCAACTGCAGCGCCAGATCGCGCTGAGAAGGCAATGCATCGCCCGGCCCGAAGCCCTGTTCCTTGATCAGTTTGCGGATGGCCTGCAGGGCCGCTTCCGGTACGGCTTGGGCGATGGAATTCATGGAAAACTCAAGGTTGCAATCAACTGAGCGGCTAGTTGTAAAGCTATTCACGCCCGTCGGCAAGCCGCGCCCCAAAGGGGCTCGCGGGTTTTTACGACGCTCGAAAAGGGTGCGAAAAGCCTCGCAACTGTTCAGACCAGTCAGACCATCTCGCCTCAACGGGTCCGCGCCTTGCAGACCATTCCAAGCGGGCTGGCATGGGCTGTGCACTGAGCAAACTCAGAAAATTCCTTCGCCCTTCTCGGAGAATTGCCATGACCAAGCGCTACAGCGCCCTGCTCACTGCCCTGTTTGCCAGCCTGATGCTGAGCCAGGCACCGGCCCAGGCCAACGGTCTGGACGATATCGTCGCCCGTGGCACCCTCAAGGTTGCCGTGCCCCAGGACTTCCCGCCGTTCGGGTCGGTGGGCCCGGACATGCAACCCCGCGGCCTGGACATCGACACCGCCAGGCTGCTGGCCGACCAGCTCAAGGTCAAGCTGGCGCTGACCCCGGTCAACAGCACCAACCGCATCCCGTTCCTCACCACCGGCAAGGTCGACCTGGTGATCTCAAGCCTGGGCAAGAACCCTGAGCGCGAAAAAGTCATCGACTTCTCCAAGGCCTACGCGCCGTTCTACCTCGCCGTGTTCGGCCCACCTGACGCGGCGATCCACACCATCGACGACCTCAAGGGCAAGACCATCAGCGTGACCCGTGGCGCCATCGAGGACATCGAGCTGACGGCGGTCGCGCCCAAGGAGGCGACCATCAAGCGCTTTGAAGACAACAACTCGACCATCGCCGCCTACCTGGCTGGCCAGGTCGACCTGATCGCCAGCGGCAACGTCGTGATGGTGGCGATCAGCGAGCGCAACCCGAAGCGCGTACCGGCGCTGAAAGTGAAGCTCAAGGACTCGCCGGTCTACGTGGGTGTGAACAAGAACGAACCGGCGTTGCTGGAGAAGGTTAACCAGATACTGGTCGCGGCGAAGGCCGATGGCAGCCTGGAAAAGAACGCCATGCAGTGGCTCAAAGAGCCGCTACCGGCTGATCTGTGACGCGACGGAGCTGACTGATGGCGTATCAATTCGACTTTGTACCGGTATTGGCCAACACCGACCTGCTGTTGCGCGGCGCGCTGTTTACCCTTGAGCTGACCGCTATCGGCGCGATTCTGGGAGTGGCCCTGGGCACCGTCGGCGCGCTAGTGCGGGCGTGGAAGATCCAGCCGTTTGCCTGGTGCTTTGGCGTGTACGTCGAGCTGATCCGCAACACGCCATTTCTGGTGCAGCTGTTCTTCATCTTCTTCGGCCTGCCGTCGCTGGGCTTGAAAATCACGGAGTGGCAAGCCGCCGTGCTGGCAATGGTGATCAACCTGGGTGCCTATTCCACCGAGATCATCCGTGCCGGCATCCAGGCCATACCGCGCGGGCAACTGGAAGCCTCAGCGGCCTTGGCAATGACGCGCTTCGAAGCGTTTCGCCACGTGGTACTGCTGCCGGCACTGGGTAAGGTGTGGCCGGCCCTGAGCAGTCAGATCATCATCGTGATGCTGGGCTCGGCCGTCTGTTCGCAGATCGCCACCGAGGAGCTGAGCTTTGCCGCCAACTTCATTCAGTCGCGCAATTTCCGCGCCTTTGAAACCTATGCCCTGACCACACTCGTGTACCTATGCATGGCGCTGATGATTCGCCAGTTGCTCAACTGGATCGGCCGCCGCTACGTGATGAGGAACAGCCGATGAGTGATTTTTCCTTGTGGGACATCGTGCGCAACCTGCTCAGCGGCCTGCAATGGACGCTGTTGTTGTCGCTGGTGGCGTTTGTCGGCGGCGGTGTGATCGGCCTGCTGGTGATGGCGATGCGTATCAGCCATAAGGCATTCCCGCGCAACATTGCCCGCACCTATATCGAACTGTTTCAGGGCACGCCTTTGCTGATGCAACTGTTCCTGGTGTTTTTCGGTGTTGCATTGCTCGGGGTAGATATTTCGCCCTGGCTGGCGGCGGCCATTGCCCTGACCCTGTTTACCAGCGCCTACCTGGCCGAGATCTGGCGCGGCTGCGTTGATTCCATTGCCCATGGGCAGTGGGAGGCATCGGCCAGCCTGGCGCTCAATCCCCTTGAACAACTGCGCTACGTGATACTGCCCCAAGCGCTGCGCATCGCCGTGGCACCGACCGTGGGGTTTTCGGTGCAGGTGGTCAAATGCACCGCCGTCACCTCGATCAT
Organism: Pseudomonas sp. MUP55; assembly: GCF_034043515.1. NCBI lineage: Bacteria > Pseudomonadati > Pseudomonadota > Gammaproteobacteria > Pseudomonadales > Pseudomonadaceae > Pseudomonas > Pseudomonas sp. MUP55. The sequence continues at coordinate 5,681,175 of NZ_CP138214.1, forward strand.
CGGCTTTACCGAGCTGACCAAGACCGGCGGCATGCTCGCCAACGCCACCTTCGAACCCTTCATGGTGTACGGCCTGGTAGCCCTCGGTTACTTCCTGCTCTGCTACCCCTTGTCCCTCAGTGCGCGCTACTTGGAAAGGAGACTGCATGCCTCTGCTTAGAATTTCCGCCCTGCATAAATATTACGGCGATCACCACGTACTCAAGGGCATCGACCTGACCGTTGAAGAAGGCCAGGTGGTGGCGATCATCGGCCGCAGTGGCTCGGGTAAATCTACCTTGCTGCGCACCCTCAATGGCTTGGAATCGATCAACGACGGCGTGATCGAAGTCGACGGCGAATACCTCGACGCCGCCCGCGCCGACCTGCGCAGCCTGCGGCAGAAGGTCGGGATGGTGTTCCAGCAGTTCAACCTGTTCCCGCACCTCACTGTGGGCGAGAACGTCATGCTCGCCCCGCAAGTGGTCCAGAAGGTGCCCAAGGCCAAGGCGGCGCAGTTGGCCAAACAGATGCTGGAGCGGGTCGGCCTGGGGGAAAAATTCGACGCTTTCCCGGACCGGCTGTCCGGCGGCCAGCAGCAGCGTGTCGCCATTGCCCGTGCCCTGGCCATGTCACCCAAGGTGCTGCTGTGCGACGAAATCACCTCGGCCCTGGACCCGGAGCTGGTCAACGAAGTGCTCAGCGTGGTGCGCCAACTGGCCAAGGATGGCATGACGCTGATCATGGTGACCCATGAAATGCGCTTTGCCCGCGAAGTCGGTGACAAGCTGGTGTTCATGCACCAGGGCAAGGTGCATGAAGTGGGCGACCCCAAGGTCGTGTTTGCCAACCCGCAGACGCCCGAACTCGCCAACTTCATCGGTTCTGTGGAACAGCCGGGCTGACCAGTTCAAAACTGCCTTGCCCCTCCCATACCGTCTGGCTGCGTACCTGCAGGGCGTCGGCGGGCAGGTCGACGTCAATGTCGACCTGGGCCGTCAAACGCTGGCCTGTCACCGGCATCCCTGCAGCGCGTGCCGCCAGGATCTGCCCGGGTAGCAGCTGCCCACCCGCGCCACCACTGGGCTGGCTCCCGCCTGCCCACTCGACGACACGCCCATCAAGCCGGGCATGCCTGAGGCTAAGACGTAACCGCCCCTGCTGACCGAAGCGGAACGCTTGCCCATCGGCAGGACCAACAAACCGTAACGCTATCGCCGACGGTTCGACGCACAACACGTTGAGCAGCAGCGTGCGCGTAGCGAGCCTCACCGTAGCGCTTTCGACCAGCGCCTCCCTGCGAATCACACCGTAGTCGATACGCGGCTGACTGACGGACAATCGGCAGTTTTCGGCTCGCGCCCCTTGCGCCAACAGCACCGTACAGCAAAAGGCACAGCCGATACTTTTAAGCCTACCGACCATGGCACACCGCCGCTGTCGTTTCGTAGAACGTGTCATGGTCAGGCTGCCCCTCAGGTGAAATGTTCAGCAGGCAACTGGCAGAGTCCGGTAATGAAACCCTCAGGTCTTGCATGTCGTTCGCGTCGTTGAGAAAGATCATGCCCTCGCCGACTACGCTGGTCAGAAAACGATCGCCCTTGCCGAATACCGCTGCCCCCTGAGGCAATGGCCGACCTTGATCATCGCTGGCGTTGATCAGCATGCGGCGCACTTTCACCACATCGAATGTCACGGCGTTGACAGAACCACGACCTGCGGTGAGCACTCGGGTGCCGTTCTTCAAATCAACGCGTTTTGGCAAGGACCGGGTTTGTACTTCGATATGGCTGTTGGTGTAGGCAGGCAAGCCTGGAAGCACCGCCTGCCCGGTAAAGTCGGTCCACACCGGGCCTTGCGGCTTGTCGATCCTTGCAGAGGCAACGTCTCCCACCGACGCGATACCAAACGTGTCTTGCACCGCGTAAGGCGAGAAGGTAACGCCTCCTTCGTGAGCAACCACGCCACCCTGCAATTGACCGGTATAACGGGTGCCCGACGGGTCGCGACTCACACCTAGACCGACGCGGGTGTAACGCGGCGTGAGGTCTACCTGACCGCGCATCGACTGCTGCTTCGCACTGAGGTCGCGCTCGACGCCGACTTCATAGTTCACATACTCATTGACCCGTTCAGTGAGCGCCGTACCGGTCCGGGACTGCCCCCCACGGCGGCTGACGTAGCTGTTCACGCGACGATCACCGCCCAGGGGCACGCTGACCTGCAACCGCAAGGACAGGTCACCGTCGAGGTTGGTGTCGCGCCGGGTTCTATTCTGCGTGGCATCTCGGCGCGCCTGGGTGCTGCCTATCTGCGAATCGGCAATCAACGCCACATCGGCATAGCGCAACGACTTGTTCCATGACGCGAATACGTGCTCGCTCGACTGCCCATCAAATTGGGCGCTGCGGGAGTAGCTCAGGGAAAACGCCCCCAGGGTCGGGTCGACCCATGTCACACCCGCCGTGTACTGGTTCTTGAAGCGCGACTCCAACACGTCGGTCGGGGTCAAGCGACTGACCTCGGTCACCTCGCGATAACTGCGGGTCTGGCGGGTTGCGCTGAGGCTGAGGTCGATGTTGGCGGACACCGGACTGTTCACCGACACGCTGCTGCGTGCACCGGAAACCCCCTCACGGCTGTCGCGGGAAAGGTTATGGCGAGCGCCCACCGACACGCGCTGGAAGAACACACTGCTCAACGTGCCACCTGCCGACCAGTACTCGTCGGTGCTCAGCAAGCCGAAACCGCCGGATGAGTCTCGGCCCAGGCCCCAGGTCCCGCTGCCCATGGCGACGATGGGCGACGGCCCCTCCCCGTGCGTCTCTTCACGTACCTTGCCAAGGGAAAAATAATACCCGGGCGCCGCCGGCGCGGCCCCGGCGAACGACGCCGCTGGCACCACAAAGCTGCGTCGGGTCCCGCGTACATCGATCACACTGACCTCAAGGTCGCTCGCGCCGTTGATCAGCGGCAGACCGCTCAGCCGGAACGGCCCTTCGGGCACCAGCGTGCTGTGGATCAACACGCCGGACTGACGCACCTCGATCCGCGATTGGCTCTGCGCCAGGCCTTCCACCACGGCATTGTTGCTGCCGGCCGGCAGGCGCGACTGACCGTCGGGCGAAAACTGCACGCCCGATAGCTGGATGCCGCCAAACAGCGGGTTGTTGCTGGAAAGCTGGCCGGCCTGGAAAGTCGATTGCAATGCAGCGATATCACGCTGCGCATAGGCATACAGGTGTTCGTTGCGTGTCACCCCGTTATCGGAAACATGGATTTGGCGACTGCGAACAATCCAATCACCCAGGTTGAAACCCGCTTCGGTGTAGGCCGATACGAACCGGTTGTTACCGTCGCGCGAGTGGCTGTCGAAACCTTGCACGTCATAGTTGAACAATGCCGCTGCGCCACCCCGGGCGAACGCCCCGGACTCCCACTGCGGCTCGCGCAATGACGAGGTGGGCACCACCAACGCCACTTCATCGTTGCTTGGGCGCAGCCGCACCATAGTCGTGGGGAAAGCGCCCAGAAAGTCATGGCATGCCTGGTCGGCAGTGGCGCCTTTGCGCAGGATACCCGCAGGCTTTACCAAGCCGGCTTTTTCCAGCAATGCCGGGGTAAAGCACAATTGCCCATGGGCATCGAACTGCGCATCCACCAGCCCGAGCGGGTTACCGTTGACCTTCAGCCCCACCACCTGGGTGCCCTCGCGAAAGCGCGCCGCGGTGCGAAAATAGTCTGAAACCTTCGGATCAATCCCGTGGGTGCTCAATGCCGCCAGGTCAAAGCCCTCGCCCAGCTCCAATGCAGGGACAACGCCAGGCAGACTCCACAGTGTCGCGACGCCCATGAGCAGCGTTGGCCGCCGGTTCCGAAAGAACGCCCCGGTTCGGTGACTCGACAAATTTGTCATGGGTCGATCAACCCCCGTCGGCATTGATCGGCGCCCGGTAGTTTTCTACCGAAAAGCCGTAGATCGTGGCTGGCTGAATCTCGATGCCAGTCAATCCTTCCAGGGAGCCGTCAACCTTCACCGCCAGGGCTTCGCCCGGCAAAATGTAGCTTCGCGGCAGCGTGGCTGTGGTTCCCTGTGGCAGTAACCGCACCTGCGGGGCCATGCGCACCACATAAGCGCTGTCGTTATGCACCGTCAGACGTTGCCCTGCGCGTTGCCACTTCAGCAGCTCCCAAGGCGTGTGATGGATCGGCAGGCCCTGGGGATGCAGGATCAGCGGCAAATTCTGACGCAAGGTGATACCAATGGTCGCACCGCCCGCAGTTCGCGCCTGGGGGATGCCCTCGAAGGACACGCGCTTGAGTCGCTGCGTCTTCAACGGGGCCTTCAACGTGCTGATAAAACGCACCAGTTGCGTTTCGCCGCCCTCCACTCGCGCAATGGGCGGCGTCACGATCAGGAGCGGTTCCACATCCTCCGGTATATTTTCTATGACTGAATGCAGCAACGCTGGCGCCGCGTCGGTGTTCTTGATGTTTATCGTCGCTTCGCCCTGTTCTTCATTCAGTACTATAACCGTGGTTTCCGGCAACATGCCGTCAGCCACCGCAACACCGGCAAGACACAGAAGTAACACTGGATATAAAAAACGCATACTTTTTATGACTGGAAGACTAAGCATTCCATGTTCCCCACAACCTTGAAATTGACCGTTAAATGCCGAGCGCCCATATAAAACAGCCGACCGGAAATACAAGACTTCTCGATCGGCTGTCGCTATGTCGCTTAGATGTAACTCAACTCAAGTGTTGCGCGCCCATCAAGGGTAACGTCGCGGCTCAGGTCCAGATCCTGGCCTCTATTGATAACAGCGCGCACGGCGATCGTACCGGTCAACTGAGAGATCGAGGCAGGGGTAGCGGCCGTGCCACTGCGCCAGGAATACTGGTTAGGCGATTGTGCGACTTTGCCATCACTGTTCTGCCAGGCGCCGGTGCTGACTCGCATGATCGGAGACAGTGTTGCGGTCGGCGAACGCAGGTCCCTGAGCGTAACGGCGAAGCCACCTGTCTTACGGCCGCCGACAGCCCCCAGCCCATAGTTATGCGCCTCGGTGTAGCCAGCCCCGAGTGCGTTGAGGATGCCCGGCACCTTGCTGCCGGCCTGCAAGTCGACAAATTTGAGCCCGAACTTGCCCGGCGTGGTGCCACAGCTGATGGTGATCGGCGTGGTTTTTTCGGTCAGCGGGTTGAACGCCGTCTGGGACAGTTGGCCCGAAGGGATGTCGCCGTAGTTGATAATGCCACCGCCGCTCATGCTGAGGTTACAGGCAGCGGGCTTGATGACCCCCCTGACGATCAGTTCGGCACTGGTGGCAGCATAAGCGCCAATATTGGCAGCAAGGCAAGCGAGACCCAGGGTTAATCCAACAATTTTTTTCATATTCGACCTGTCACTTGAAAGTTATCAGGTGCTCTCTATGTTCGTCTTGGCGGTTCCATCGCCAAACGGATTATCTTCCTGGATGTCCACAACGACATATAAATAACACCAAGGCAAAATTGCCGAGTGACAGTGTGTCGCCTTGGCGCTTCATTAAAGAATCAGACAACGCTTGGGTTAATGCGAGAACTGTAAAACTTGCTGGTCATTTAAAGCCAATTTAAAAGTAGGTTAAAACGAAATAACCAATGACATAACCAGACGCGCCTTGTAGGGAAAATCAAGACACGGCTTTACAACGAAACGAAGTTAAAACTCCTACAAAAAAAATTACTACTCGTTAATTACCATGAGGCACCATCCTACCTATCTCACAAGTTCTCCCCACAGACAGCCTGAGAAAAATTACCGAAGCACAACGCGTTGGCTCCCGCGGTCGATCGTGGCACGATGGCAAGGTTATCGACCGAGACCCCAAACCATGCCGCAATCCCAAGCCAAGAATCTGTCCCTGATCGCTGCCATCGACCTGGGCTCCAACAGCTTTCACATGGTCGTGGCCAAGGCCCAGAACGGTGAAATCCGCATCCTTGAGCGGCTCGGCGAGAAAGTGCAACTGGCTGCCGGGATCAACGACGAGCGTCAGCTCAACGAAGAATCCATGCAGCGCGGGCTCGACTGCCTCAAACGCTTTGCGCAACTGATCAACGGCATGCCCCCTGGCGCTGTGCGAATAGTGGGCACCAACGCATTGCGTGAAGCGCGTAACCGCAACGAATTCATCCATCGCGCCGAAGAAATCCTCGGGCATCCGGTGGAGGTTATTTCCGGTCGCGAAGAGGCACGCCTGATCTATCTCGGGGTTTCCCATACGCTGGCCGACACCCCGGGCAAACGCCTGGTGGCGGACATCGGCGGTGGCAGCACCGAATTCATCATCGGCCAGCGTTTCGAACCCCTGCTGCGCGAAAGCCTGCAGATGGGCTGCGTCAGCTACACCCAGCGTTATTTCAAGGACGGCAAGATCACGCCGGCGCGCTACGCCCAGGCCTACACGGCGGCGCGGCTGGAGATCATGAGTATCGAACACGCCCTGCACCGCCTGAGCTGGGATGAAGCCATCGGCTCTTCCGGCACTATCCGGGCCATCGGCCTGGCGCTCAAGGCCGGCGGCCACGGCACCGGCGAGGTGAATGCCGAAGGCCTGGCGTGGCTCAAGCGCAAGCTGTTCAAGCTGGGGGATGCCGAAAAAATCGACTTCGACGGCATCAAGCCTGACCGCCGCGCCATCTTCCCAGCCGGCCTGGCCATTCTTGAAGCTATCTTCGATGCCCTCGAGCTGCAACGCATGGACCATTGCGACGGCGCCCTGCGCGAAGGTGTGCTCTACGACCTGCTTGGCCGTCACCACCATGAAGACGTGCGTGAGCGCACCCTCAGTTCGTTGATGGAGCGTTACCACGTAGACCTGGAGCAAGCGGCGCGCGTCGAGCGCAAAGCCCTGCACGCCTTCGACCAGGTGGCCGACGACTGGGACCTGCAAAATGGCGTATGGCGCGAACTGCTGGGCTGGGCCGCCAAGGTGCACGAAGTGGGCCTGGACATCGCCCACTACCATTACCACAAGCATGGCGCCTACCTGATCGAGCACTCGGACCTGGCCGGGTTCTCACGCGAAGATCAGCAGATGCTGGCGTTGCTGGTGCGCGGCCACCGTCGCAATATCCCCAAGGACAAGTTCGCCGAGTTCGGCAAGGACGGCATCAAGCTGATTCGCCTGTGCGCGTTGTTGCGCTTTGCCATCCTGTTCCACCACATCCGCGGCACCCAGGAAATGCCCCAGGTGAAACTGCGCGCCGACGGCGACAGCCTGGAAGTGATGTTCCCCAAAGGCTGGCTGGACGAAAACCAGCTGACCCAGGCGGACTTCGCCCAGGAAGCGGAGTGGCTGACGCGGGTGGGGTTCAGCCTGAACGTGCGCTGACGCCCAGCGCAAAACAAGTGTGGGAGGGGGCTTGCTCCCGATCGCGGTGTGTCAGTCAGTTGATACGTTGACTGAGTTACCGCCATCGGGGGCAAGCCCCCTCCCACATTTTTTGACCGCGCGGACTGTTAGTTCACCGTCAGGATCGGGCTGCCCAGCTTCTCCAGCAGCGTCGCCTGCGCACTGCGCGGGTTCTGGTTGCCGGTTGGGGTGTTGCGCACGTACCGACCGTCCGACTGCAGGCTCCAGCTGTGGGTGTTGTCGGTCAGGTAGCTTTCCAGCTCCTTCTTGACTCGCATGATCAGCTTCTTGCCCTCGACCGGGAAGCAGGTCTCCACACGCTTGTCGAGGTTGCGCTCCATCCAGTCGGCGCTGGAGAGGAACATCTGCTCCTCGCCACCGTTAAGGAAATAGAACACCCGCGTGTGCTCAAGGAACCGGCCGATGATCGAGCGCACATGGATGTTATGCGAGACGCCGACAATGCCCGGGCGCAGGCAGCACATGCCACGTACCACCAGGTCGATGCGCACCCCTGACTGGCTGGCCTTGTACAGCGCGCGGATGATCTTCGGATCGGTCAGCGAGTTGAATTTGGCAATGATGTGGGCCGGCTTGCCATCGAGGGCGAACTGGGTCTCGCGGGCAATCATGTCGAGCATGCCCTTCTTCAGCGTGAACGGCGCGTGCAGCAGCTTCTTCATGCGCAAGGTCTTGCCCATGCCGATGAGCTGGCTGAATAACTTGCCGACGTCTTCGCACAAGGCGTCGTCGGAGGTCAGCAGGCTGTAGTCGGTGTAGAGCTTAGCGTTACCGGCGTGGTAGTTGCCGGTGCCCAGGTGCGCGTAACGCACGATCTCACCGGCTTCGCGGCGCAGGATCAACATCATCTTGGCGTGGGTCTTGAAGCCGACCACGCCGTAGATCACCACCGCACCCGCTGCTTGCAGGCGGCTGGCCAGTTGCAGGTTGGACTCCTCATCGAAACGCGCCCGCAGCTCGATGACCGCGGTGACTTCCTTGCCGTTACGCGCAGCGTCGACCAGGGCATCGACGATTTCCGAGTTGGCGCCGGAACGATACAGCGTCTGGCGCACGGCCAGGACATGCGGGTCCTTCGCGGCCTGGCGCAACAGGTCGACCACCGGGGTGAACGACTCGAAGGGGTGCAACAGCAGAATGTCCTGCTTGCTCACCACGCTGAAGATGTTCTCGCTGTTTTGCAGCAGTTTCGGGATTTGCGGGGTGAACGGCTTGTATTGCAGCTCCGGGTGGCTGTCCAGGCCAGTGATGCTGAACAGACGCGTCAGGTTGACCGGGCCATTGACCTGGTACAACTCGGACTCGGCCAAGTTGAACTGCTTGAGCAGGTAGTCCGACAAGTGTTTCGGGCAGGTGTCGGCCACTTCCAGGCGCACTGCATCGCCGTAGCGCCGCGAGAACAGCTCGCCGCGCAGGGCACGGGCCAGGTCTTCGACGTCTTCGGAGTCCAACGCCAGGTCGGCGTTACGCGTCAGGCGGAACTGGTAACAGCCCTTGACCTTCATGCCCTGGAACAGGTCATCGGCGTGCGCATGGATCATCGACGAAAGGAATACATAGTTATCGCCAGCCCCCCCTACCTCTTCGGGTACCTTGATGATCCTTGGCAACAGGCGCGGCGCCGGGATGATCGCCAGGCCAGAGTCGCGGCCGAAGGCGTCGATGCCTTCGAGCTCCACGATGAAGTTGAGGCTCTTGTTCACCAGCAACGGGAACGGGTGCGTCGGGTCGAGGCCGATCGGGGTGATGATCGGTGAAATCTCGTCACGGAAATAACGGCGCACCCAGGTCTTGATCTTGGTGGTCCAGTGACGGCGACGGATGAAGCGGACCTGATGTTTTTCCAGTTCCGGCAGCAGGATGTCGTTGAGGATGGCGTACTGGCGGTCCACATGGCCGTGTACCAGCTCACTGATGCGCGCCAGGGCCTGGTGCGGTTGCAGGCCATCGGCACCGGCTTGTTCACGGGCGAAGGTGATTTGCTTCTTGAGCCCTGCGACACGGATCTCGAAGAACTCGTCGAGGTTGCTCGAGAAGATCAGCAGAAATTTGAGCCGCTCCAGCAACGGGTAGGACTCATCCAGCGCCTGCTCCAGCACGCGGATGTTGAATTGCAGTTGGGACAGCTCGCGGTGGATGTACAGGCTGCTGTCATCCAGGTTGGTGACCACGGCCACCGGCGCCGGGGCCGGCGCTTCGGCGGCCACCACAGGCGGAGCAGGCTCCAGCTCCGGCGGGGTCTCGGCGATTTGTTCAACCACCGGATGAGCGTCTTTTACGGCAACTTCTTTAAGTCCTTCGGTATTCATCGAGTGTTCCTGTGAGGGCTATTGTTGCTCTCTAAGCAATTGGGCAGCGCGGGCGGCGAAGTAGGTCAGAATGCCATCAGCGCCGGCACGTTTAAAGGCTGTCAGGGATTCGAGGATCACCCCTTCACTCAACCAACCATTCTGGATTGCGGCCATGTGCATGGCGTATTCACCGCTGACCTGATAGACAAAGGTCGGCACTTTGAATTCCTCTTTGACCCGGTAAAGGATGTCCAGGTAAGGCATCCCGGGCTTGACCATCACCATGTCGGCGCCTTCGGCCAGGTCGGCCGCCACTTCGTGCAGGGCTTCATGACTGTTGGCCGGGTCCATCTGGTACGAAGCCTTGTTGGCCTTGCCCAGGTTGAGCGCCGAACCCACTGCATCGCGGAATGGGCCGTAATAGGCGCTGGCGTACTTGGCCGAGTAAGCCATGATTCGCACATTGACATGCCCGGCCAGCTCAAGGGCTTCGCGAATCGCCTGGATGCGACCGTCCATCATGTCCGACGGCGCCACCACCTGGGCACCTGCCGCCGCGTGGGACAAGGCCTGCTTGACCAGCGCATCGACGGTAATGTCGTTCTCGACATAGCCGGCCTGGTCAAGAATGCCATCCTGGCCGTGTGTGGTGAACGGGTCCAGGGCCACGTCGGTGATCACCCCAAGCTCCGGGAAACGCTCGCGCAAGGCCCGGGTGGCGCGCTGGGCGATGCCTTGCGGGTTCCAGGCTTCGGCGGCGTCGAGGGACTTGAGCTCACTGGGCGTTACCGGAAACAGCGCCAGCGCCGGGATTCCCAGTTCAACCCAGTGGGCGGCCTCTTCCAGCAGCAAATCGATGCTCAAGCGCTCCACCCCTGGCATCGATGCCACCGCTTCCCGGCGATTTTCACCGTCCAGCACGAACACCGGCAGGATCAGATCATTCGTTGTCAGCACATTTTCACGTACCAGACGGCGAGAAAAATCATCACGACGGTTACGACGCAGACGAGTGGCGGGGAATAGCCGATTGGCGGGGGTAAAGCTCACGACAGACTCCTGAGCCCGCGTTTACGGGCGAGCGGTGCAGTTATAAGCGGCCATTATGACGAAGGAATGACAGTTGTGCTTATCGATGCGACCTGTAGTCGCATTCATCAGTTATGTAGGAATTGTTCACTTCGTGACACATCTCGATACTTTCATGAATCTTCGTGAAGGCGTAGGCTGCGCGTTCATTTCGCCAGCACCCTAGACCATGCTTCAACAATTTCTGCATGACTTCGGCTACTTTGCCCTCTTCCTCGGCACATTCTTCGAAGGCGAGACGATCCTCGTACTCGCAGGCTTCCTGGCGTTCCGTGGATACATGGATATCAACCTGGTGGTGGTCGTTGCCTTCTTTGGCAGCTACGCCGGCGACCAGCTTTGGTATTACATGGGGCGCAAACACGGCCGCAAGTTGCTGGCACGCAAGCCGCGCTGGCAATTGATGGGCGACAAGGCGCTGGAACATATCCGCAAGCATCCGGATATCTGGGTACTGAGCTTTCGCTTCGTCTACGGTTTGCGCACGGTGATGCCCGTGGCAATCGGCCTGTCCGGCTACCCTCCCCTGCGCTATTTGATCCTTAACGGTATCGGTGCGGCGATATGGGCGGCTGCGCTGGGGGCTGCGGCCTATCATTTCGGCGCGGTCCTGGAAGGTATGCTTGGCAGCGTCAAGAAATACGAGCTGTGGGTGCTGGGTGCCTTGCTGGTGCTGGGTTTTGGCCTGTGGCTGCGGCGCCGCTTCAAGAATGCCCGCATCGCCCGCGAGGCATGTGCGGCCAAGGCTCGGCTCGCTGCCGAACCCGCCCCGGTCGAAACACCTAAGACGCCAAGCGAGTAAACCGGCCTCTGCAGCAGTAAAGGCCGATCACACTGAGCAAGCTGTAGCTCACCAGGGCCAGCCACCCAAGATGGCTGGCGGGCCACAGCCCGACCCACGGGGCCAGCCCTACCAAAGGCACATTCAGCCCCAGGCGCACGCATTCCGCCTTCAGCGCCCACGGGCGATTCTCCAGCGCGACCCCCAGCGTGAACAGCCCCAGCGCCATCGCCCCCCAGCCGAGGATCAGCGCCGCCGTCGGCAGACGCTCGCCGAAGTTCATCAAATAGCTGCCAAACCCTACATAAACCGCAAACTGCAAAGCGACGTAAACCTGTTGGCGCGTACCCAGCGGCACTTCGAATTTGCGGAACTGGGTCAAGTCCGGCTTGGCCATCGGGTACTTGGCTTTCACGTCTGCAGGGCGCCAGCCCGTGCGCATGAACCAGATGCGCAGCTTGTCCCAAAGGCTTTCAGTACGGCGGGCATCGTTCCACAGCTGCGCATAAAACTGCAGGTTCGCCCACAGCGGATTCCAACTGGCCAGCGGGGTGGTCACACCGAAGACCACCGGCTCGTTGTCGTCCTCTTCCTGGAACGTGCCGAATAGCCGATCCCAAAAAATGAACACCCCGCCGTAGTTGCGATCCATGTAGAGGGCGTTCTGTGCGTGGTGGGCCCGATGATTGGAAGGTGTGACGAAAAACCATTCGAACCAGCCGAGCTTGGGCACGTGACGGGTATGCACCCAGAATTGATACAACAGGTTGAGCGACGCCACGCTGATGAACACCACCAATGGCACACCGAGCACGGCCAGCGGCAGGTAGAAGATCCAGCTCAGCAGGAAGCCGGTGCTGGTCTGACGCAACGCAGTGGTGAGGTTGTAGTCCTCGCTCTGGTGGTGCACTGAATGCGCGGCCCAGAGGATATTGCGCTCATGACCCAGACGATGCAGCCAGTAGTAGCAGAAGTCGTAGAACACAAACGCCAATAGCCATGTCCACACGCTCTGGGGCGACAACTCGATCAGCGCCAGGTGCTTGAGGGCGAACGCATAAGTCAGCAGGCCCACACCTTTGGTCAGCAAACCCGTGGTAGTGGACAGCACGCCGGTGCTGAGGCTGTTGATCGCATCAGCCACTCGATAGTTGCGCGCACCGCGCCAACGATCGGCCAGCAGCTCAACCACGATCAAGGCAATGAAAAACGGCACTGCGTAAGGCACGAAGTCCATGGGCTAGTCCGGTCTATTTTTGTTACATCAGATTAGGTGCACTTGCGTGAGATCCCATTGGCAACAGGTTACAAATTAGTAGACATTTAACGCCATGAATCAGGAGAAATGCCCATGAGCAAAAAGATTGCAGTGATCCTTTCCGGCTGTGGCGTGTACGACGGTGCAGAAATCCATGAAAGCGTGATCACCCTGCTGCGCCTGGACCAGCGCGGCGCGCAGGTTGAGTGCTTTGCGCCGGATATTGCGCAGTTGCATGTGATCAACCACCTCACCGGCGAAGAAATGCCCGAATCGCGCAATGTGTTGGTGGAGTCAGCGCGCATCGCCCGCGGCGCGGTGAAGGATATTCGTGAGGCCAACGTTGCAGACTTCGATGCGCTGATCGTGCCGGGCGGGTTTGGCGCGGCGAAGAACCTGTCCAACTTCGCCGTGGAAGGCGCTGGCTGCAGCGTCAACCCACAGGTCCTGGAATTGGCGGAAGCCTTTGCCGCAGCCGGCAAGCCCGTGGGGCTGATCTGCATATCCCCTGCCCTGGCCGCAAAAATCTACGGCCCTGGGGTCACCTGCACCATCGGCAACGATACCGACACCGCAGCGGCCTTGAATAAAATGGGCGCTACCCACCAGGAGTGTACGGTGGAGGAAATCGTCGAGGACAAGGCGCGCAAGTTGGTGAGCACACCGGCGTATATGCTGGGTAAGAACATCAGTGAGGTGGCGTCGGGCATCAACAAGCTCGTGGACCGGGTGTTGGAGCTGACCCACGAGGACGACTAACGTCCTCTTTCTGTAGGAGCGAGCTTGCTGGCGAAAAACCTGAGAACGCCGAGTTCATCCGAAGTGCCCGCGTCATCGCTGACGTTCTTCGCGAGTAAGCTCGCTCCTACATGGGCTTCATCAAACGGGTAAGCAGGCGGTCCAGCGCGTTGGCAAACGCCTGCTTGTCCTTCTCGCTGTGCGGCGGCGGCCCGCCGCCCATCTGGCCTTGCTCGCGCAAGTCGGTGAACAGGTTGCGCACCGCCAGCCGCTCACTCATGTTCGCCGGGCTGAACTCTTTGCCGCGCGGGTCGAGGGCCGTAACGCCCTTCTTGACCAGCCGGTCGGCCAAAGGCACATCGCTGCAGATCACCAGTTCGCCGGGCACGGCGTGCTCCACCAGATAGTCATCCGCCGCATCGGGGCCGCTGGGCACCACGATCAGCTTCACACAGGCAAAGCCGGGCTTGATCTGGCTCTGGCCCGCCACCAGCACCACTTCAAATTGGCGCTTGAGGGCGAATTTAACCACCTGATCCTTGGCGGCCCGAGGGCAGGCGTCCGCGTCGATCCAGACCCGCATGCCTACGCCGCCACTCGCTGCTTCTCGGCCAAGCGACTGCGCCCATACAGCACCACAATCGCCAGGATCGCCACGGCCTGCGCACTCAACGAATACGCATCGGCGTGAATACCCAGCCAGTCGAAGTCAAAGAACGCCACCGGCCGCGTGCCGAAGATGCCCGCCTCTTGCAGCGCCTTGACGCCATGCCCGGCGAAGACCACCGACAGCGCACACAGCAGCGCAGCGTTGATGCCGAAGAACAGCGCCAGCGGCAATTTGGCCGAACCGCGCAGAATCACCCAGGCCAGGCCCACCAGCAGCACCAAGGCGGTGGCACCACCGGCCAGCACTGCGTTGTGCCCGGCCGGCCCGGCTTGCAGCCAGAGGGTTTCGTAGAACAGGATCACTTCGAACAGCTCGCGGTACACCGAGAAGAAGGCCAGCAGCGCAAAACCAAAGCGCCCGCCACCGCCCACCAGGCTGCTCTTGATGTAGTCCTGCCAGGCTGCGGCGTGACGTCGATCGTGCATCCACACACCGAGCCACAGCACCATCACGCTGGCAAACAGCGCCGTGCAGCCTTCAAGCAGTTCACGCTGGGCACCGCTGACGTCAATCACGTACGCCGCCAGCGCCCAGGTGGCCAAGCCCGCCAACAGCGCCAGGCCCCAGCCGGCGTTGACGCTGCGCACTGCCGATTGCTGGCCAGTGTTACGCAGGAAGGCCAGGATAGCGGCCAGTACCAGGATCGCCTCCAGGCCTTCGCGCAGCAGGATCAACAAGCCGGAGATGTAGCTCAACGACCAGCTCAGGCCATCGCCGCCAAGCAACCCGGCGGACTCGCCAAGCTTGCCCTTGGCGGCGTCCAGGCGCTGCTGTACTTGTTCGATCGGCAGGCCGTCCTGCAACGACTGCCGGTAGGCCATCAGCGCCTTCTCGGTGTCTTTGCGCACATTGGCGTCGACGTTATCCAGCGAGCTTTCCACCAGCTCGAAGCCTTCCAGATAAGCGGCTACAGACAGGTCATAGGCTTGTTCGTGGTCGCCGTTGCGGAACGCGGCCAGGCTTTTGTCCAGGGTGGCGGCGGTGTAATCAAGCAACTGCGCCGGGCCACGCTTGACCTGCGGCGGTTGCGCGCGCTGGGCGCGGAAAGTCGCGGCCGCCGCCGGGCCGTCTGCGGCCAGCACTTCGTTGGGCGTCTGGCGTGCCAGGTCAGCCAGGTTGAAGGCGTGTTCGCTTTTGGCAGCAGCAGGGTCAGCCGTGAAACTTGCGATGTAGGTAGCGAGGTCCCAGCGCTGGCGGTCATCCAACTGGTCGGCAAAGGACGGCATGTCAGTGCCTTCGACACCCAGGCCCAGGGTGTTGTAGATCGCATAGAGGCTCAGGCGATCCAGACGCGCGGCATCGCGCAGGTTGGCCGGCGGCGGGGTCATGCCCATGCCCGCAGGGCCATCGCCGCCGCCCGCCGTGCCGTGGCACACGGAGCAGTGCTGGGCATACAGCGGCGCACCGCGCGTGGGATCGGGGGTGATCGCCGGCGCCTGGCTGACTTCATACGCCACCGCCAGCTTGGCGCCCAGCTGACGGGCCTGATGGGCGACGCTTGCGCCGTCTGCATGGGCGGTGACTGCGGCGAGCAACTCAGCGACGCCCTTGATCAACTCGGCGCGCTCGGGCTTTTCCGGCAGCTGCGCAACCAACCCCTGCAACACACCGAGAAATTCCACCTGTTCGCGAAATTCCGATTCGTCCACCACCTTGCCCGCCTCCACTGTGGGTGGGTAGTCGGCACCAATATAGTCCAGCAAATGCAGAGCCTGGGGCGCGCCTTCGGCCGTTGCGGCCAACAGATTAAAGCTGCACGACATCAACGCCGGCAGCATCAGCCAGGCGAGAAAACGCAAGGAGGCAGTCATGAATGAATCTCAAGTGGAAATACGAAGTAACACTATTGTTGAGCTTTAACGGATTTGACTCAAGGTGTTATTTCGTCACGCCACAAAACCAATGTGGGAGGGGGCTTGCTCCCGATAGCAGGGTATCAGTCAGCTCATCTCTAGCTGAACCACCGCTATCGGGAGCAAGCCCCCTCCCACATTTTGATCCGGTTTCGTCAATTACGCCGTGGCGCGGTGCAGGCTGGCGAGGAACCCGGCAGCACCGACGAACAACCCGGCAAACGTGCGGTTGACACGCTTCTGCTGTTTGGGCGAGCGCAACAGGCGCAGGACTTTCGAGGCCAACCCCGTGTAACCGGCCATCACGATCATATCGACGCTGATCATCGTCGCCCCGATGATCAAGTACTGGATCGCCAACGGCGCCTGTGGATTTACGAACTGCGGCAGCACCGCGAGCATGAACACCAACGCCTTGGGGTTGCTGGCGTTGACCAGGAAACCGCGAAACATCATTGCCATCGGCTTGCCGATCGGACGTATTGCGGCTTCATCGGTCATGTCCATAGGCAAGGCGCGCCATTGCTTGACGGCCAGGTATATCAGGTACGCCACACCAAACCATTTGATCGCATAGAACGCGGTTGACGATGCCGCCAGGATCGCACCCAGGCCGCCCGCCACCACCGCAATCTGCATCGCCAGACCCAGTTGCAGGCCAATGGCGTTCCAGTAACCGCGCACAAAACCATACTGCAGCCCGCTGGACATCGAGGCGATGGCGCCGGCACCGGGGGAAAGGGAGATGATCCAACTGGCCAGGAAAAAGGCCAGCCACGTGTCGAGTGCCATTGCACACCTCAGCAAGGAGTTTTTGGTTGTGCCTTAAGCTAACGCCGCGGACCTGAGGCTGGCTATAAATTTTTACAGGATGTGATTTCTAACGGTCGCCAGGGAATACATGCGTACCGGGCCAACGTCGAACCGAACGCTGGAAGAACAGGCTGTTGGGCACTTGCACCATCGCGCTGTCGGTGCCGGCTTCCTGCACCTCGATCAGCGTGGTGTAGAGCAGATTGATCGCCACGACGCGCCCTTTCACACCGGGTTTGTCGACAGTGTCCACCAGCTCCACGATGTCACCCAGGCGAAATGGCCCCACGGTGAAGATCAAAATGGCGCACAACAAATTGGACAAGACGGACCACATGGCGAAGAACGCCACCGCCGCCACCGCCACAAACCCTGACAGCGCCGTCCACAGCACCGTGGCCGATACGCCCAGGCGACCCAACACGAAGATCAGCGCGCTGCCCATGATCAGCCAGCGCAGACCACCGCGCAGCGGCATCAGCAATTGTGGCGGGAACGGATAGCGCTCACCCAGACGGGTCAGCCCTTTGGCGACAAAACGCTGGGCAAGGTAGCCGGCCAGCAGGATCAGCAGGATTTGCACGCCGATCCACACAGGCTCGATCCATTGCGCCGGCAAGGGCAGTTGCAACGCTTCCATCAGGACAGCGCCTCCAGCTCCGCTTGCAGGGTTTCAAGCAGCTCGAGGGCCTCCATCCAGGCTTCCTCCAGTTGCCCTTCACGCACCTTGAGCTTGGCCTGCTCGGCCAGCAAGTCGCGCAGTTCATCCTTGCGCGCCGCCTCATACACGGCGCTGTCGCCCAGGCTGGTTTCGATCTTGGCCAGGCGCTCATGCACCTTGCCCAGCTCGGCCTCCAGCTTGTCGGCTTCGCGCTTGTGCGGCGCCAACTGCTGACGCAGTGCGGCGGCGGCCTGGCGCTGGGCCTTCTTGTCGGTCTTGTCCGGGTTGACCGGCGTGTTGCTGACCGGCGCATTGCGCAGGCGGTAGTCGGTCAGCCAGCGCGCATAGTCGTCCAGGTCGCCGTCGAACTCTTCAACCTTGCCGTCGGCCACCAGCAGGAAGTTATCGGTGGTGCTTTTGAGCAGGTGGCGATCGTGAGACACCACCAGTACCGCGCCACTGAATTCCTGCAGGGCCATGGTCAGCGCCAGGCGCATTTCCAGGTCCAGGTGGTTGGTCGGTTCGTCGAGCAGCAGCAGGTTCGGGCGGTCCCAGGCGATCAGGGCCAGGGCCAGGCGTGCCTTTTCACCACCGGAAAAATTCAGCACCGGCTCATCGATACGTGCGCCACGGAAGTCGAAACCACCGAGAAAATCACGCAGGGTCTGTTCGCGCTCGGTGGGTGCCAGGCGTTGCAGGTGCAGCAGCGGGCTGGCCTTGGAGTCCAGCGAGTCCAGCTGATGCTGGGCGAAGTAGCCCACCACGGTGTTCTCGCCGCGGGTCAGGCGACCGGCCAAGGGTTCCAGTTCACCGGAGAGGTTCTTGATCAGCGTCGACTTGCCCGCGCCGTTAGGACCCAGCAAACCGATCCGCGCGCCGGGTGTGAGCTGCAGCCTCACCTTCTCCAGGATGGTCTTGTCGCCGTAACCCAGGCGGGCGTCCGACAGATCGAGCAAGGGGCTGGAGATCTTCACCGACTCACGGAACACGAAGTCGAACGGCGAATCGACATGGGCCGCTGACAGCTCTTCCATGCGCTCCAGCGCCTTGATCCGGCTCTGGGCCTGACGAGCCTTGGTGGCCTGGGCCTTGAACCGGGCGATGTAGCTTTCCATGTGCGCGCGCTGCGCCTGCTGCTTCTCAAATGCCTGTTGCTGCTGGGCCAGGCGTTCGGCACGGGCGCGCTCGAAGGCGGTGTAACCGCCACGATAGAGCGTGATTTTCTTCTGCTCGACATGGGCGATGTTGTCGACCACGGCGTCGAGGAAATCCCGGTCGTGGGAAATCAGCAACAGGGTGCCCTGATAATTCTTGAGGAAGTCTTCCAGCCACAGAATCGCATCGAGATCCAGGTGGTTGGTCGGTTCGTCGAGCAGCAACAAGTCGGAAGGGCACATCAGCGCCTGCGCCAGGTTCAGGCGCATGCGCCAGCCACCGGAGAAGTCGGCGACCGGGCGGTCCATCTGTTCGTTGGTAAAGCCCAGGCCGGCGAGCATCTTGCGAGCGCGGGCGTCAGCGGTGTAGCCGTCGGCGCTGTCCAGCTCAGAATGCAGGCGGGCTTGGGCGGCGCCGTCCTGGGCTTGTTCAGCGGCGGCGAGGTCGTGCTGTACCTGGCGCAGGCGCAGGTCGCCATCGAGCACGTAGTCGATCGCAATGCGGTCCAGGGTGTCGATCTCCTGGCGCATATGGGCGATGCGCCAGTCGGCCGGCAGCAGGCAGTCGCCCGAATCCGGGGTCAGCTCACCCAGCAACAGGGCGAACAACGTGGATTTGCCGGCGCCATTGGCACCGATCAGGCCGGCTTTGTGACCGGCGTGCAGGGTCAGCTCGGCATCTTCAAGAAGACGTTGCGGGCCACGCTGTAATGTTAGGCTTTGAAGTCGGATCATAATGGCGGCGGAGTCTACCAGCTTCGTTGGCCGCTGGCTTGGGTGTGAATATGTGCGCTGACCTGTGGAGCTTTGCCCTCTCGACTTATGCCCGCCCCGGTGTGGAGGCGGCTTGCCTGCGGTTGCAGGAGCAAGGAGCGGATGTGTGCCTGTTACTGTGTGGCGCGTGGCTGGAGCAACGTGGTGTGGCGCGGTTACCTGAACGCGTTGTGGCGCTGCAACAGCTTGCGCGGCCGTGGCGCATGGACGTGGTTGAACCCTTGCGCGAGATACGCAGGCAATGGCGGGTGATCGCACAGCAGGATGTGCAACTGGCGGCGTTACGCGAACAGCTCAAAACAATGGAGCTGCAAGCCGAGCGAACCTTGCTGACACGCCTGGAAGCGCTGGCTCAGACCTGGCCGACCAACGAGGTAACGGGACAATACGAATGGCTTGAAGGCCTGACGAGCGAAACCGTCGACCTTGACCACGACGCGCTGCAGCAGCTGCGCGTCGTGGTCACCCGCACTTAGGAAGCGCTGGTTGGGGTGACGCTTGGCGCTACCGGTGCAGAAGTGCTGCTGGCCGGTGCGGTTGGAGCGGAGGATGCAGTCGCGGTAGCGACAGGTGCTGCGGGAGTGGCTGGCTTTGCAGGTGCTGGTTTTGCGGCGGCTGGCTTGGCGGCTGGTTTTGCAGCAGCAGGTTTGGCAGCTGGCTTGGCGGCCGGTTTCGCGGCAGCAGGTTTGGCAGCTGGCTTGGCGGCCGGTTTTGCAGCAGCAGTTTTAGCTGCTGGCTTGGCGGCTGGTTTTGCGGCAGCGGTTTTTGCAGCTGGCTTGGCGGCCGGTTTTGCAGCAGCAGTTTTTGCAGCTGGCTTGGCGGCTGGTTTTGCAGCAGCGGTTTTTGCAGCTGGCTTGGCGGCCGGTTTTGCAGCAGCGGTTTTAGCTGCTGGCTTGGCGGCTGGTTTTGCAGCAGCGGTTTTTGCAGCTGGCTTGGCGGCTGGTTTTGCAGCAGCGGTTTTTGCAGCTGACTTGGCGGCTGGTTTTGCGGCTGGTTTTGCGGCAGCGG
This sequence comes from Pseudomonas sp. MUP55, assembly GCF_034043515.1. Taxonomy (NCBI): domain Bacteria; kingdom Pseudomonadati; phylum Pseudomonadota; class Gammaproteobacteria; order Pseudomonadales; family Pseudomonadaceae; genus Pseudomonas; species Pseudomonas sp. MUP55. Next base: position 5,701,671 of record NZ_CP138214.1, read on the forward strand.
TTTTTGCAGCTGGCTTGGCGGCTGGTTTTGCAGCAGCCGTTTTAGCTGCTGGCTTGGCGGCTGGTTTCGCAGCAGCCGTTTTTGCAGCTGGCTTGGCGGCTGGTTTTGCAGCGGCCGTTTTAGCAGCTGGCTTGGCGGCGGCTTTAGCCGGCGCCTTCGCTGCAACAGCTTTGCTCGCTGGCTTCTTGGCTGCGACGACTTTTGCCGGAGTACGAGCACCCAGCGCCTTGGCTACGGCTTCCTTCACACGACCAACACCCTGGGCCAGTTTCAGGCTTTCCTGAGCGTCTTTTTTGAGCTGGGAGATGTAGCTGCGGGTTTCAGCCTGGCGGTCCTTGAGAGCGTCCAGCAGGTCCTCAAGTTCTTTGACAGCGTCTTTGGCTTTGGCTTGTGCCTTGGCCTTGCCGGCAGTGGCGGCATCTTGCAATTTGGTACGGGATTTATGCAGCTTTTCTTGCGCTTTGCCGCGTTGTTTTTCGAGTTTGGCGAGCAGTTTTTCTGCATCGGCCAAGGCCTGGGAACAAGCGCTTTCCAGATGTTCGAGCAAGCTGCCCGACAATTGTTGGAGTAAGTGCAACGGGGTATTTACAGGCTTCTGTTTGGCCGACATGGTTTACCTCCTGGCTGACGTGGGTGCGGCTCATACTAGCCCTCTGCTCTTACCGCCGCTAGCGCATGTTGACAGTATCGATTGCGTTGCGTTGCAACGTACGAAAATTCTTATCCATATAACAGAAAACTACCCCACTGCTCAGCCACTCACGCTGGCATAATCCGTCGCACTTTCGGCGGGAGGCCCCCCATGTCGCGTTACCTTTTCCTAGTGCTCGGACTGGCGATTTTCGGCGCCGAGGCGAGCGAACCCTCTCCGCCAAAAACAGCTGGCCAGGATCAGCATGACCTCGCCTACAGCCTGGGCGCCAGCCTCGGTGAGCGCCTGCGTCAGGAAGTCCCGGACCTGCAGATCCAGGCCCTGATCGACGGACTCAAACAAGCCTACCAAGGCAAACCATTGGCGCTCGATAACACACGCATCGAACAGATTCTTGCACAGCACGAAGCACAGAACGCCACCGACACCCAGGCACCGCAGAGTGAAAAAGCGCTCGCCGCCGAACAGCAATTTTTATCCAGGGAAAAAGCGGCAAAGGGAGTACGCGAATTGGCGGACGGTATCCTGCTCACCGAGTTGACGCCGGGCACTGGCAACAAGCCGCTGGCAAATGATGAGGTGCAGGTCAAATACGTAGGGCAATTGCCCGACGGAACCGTTTTCGATAAAAGCACGCAGCCGCAATGGTTTCGCCTGGACAGTGTGATAAGCGGCTGGGCCAGTGCATTGCAACAGATGCCCGTCGGTGCGAAATGGCGCCTGGTGATCCCTTCGGCGCAGGCTTACGGCGCGGACGGCGCAGGCGAATTGATTCCACCCTACACGCCCTTGGTCTTCGAAATCGAATTGCTTGGGACTCGCCACTGATCCCATAAAAAACGGTGCGACATGCGCACCGTTTTTTAATCGTGTTTCAACGCTTCATACCTGAGTTGCAGGCTCTTCTTTATGAGCGTTGTGCAGCACCTCAATCAGGCAATCTTCCAGTTCAAAGCGCTCATGCAACAGTGCGCCCAGCTCCTTGAATTTTTCAGCAACACACTTCCCCGCATCACACAGGTCAGTGAACGCCAGCAGCTTTTCGGTGATGACATCGATGCGCGGGTAAAGGGTCTCCGCCAACTTCAGGCCTCGCTTGTCATCGAAAGCCTCTGCCTCTTTGGTCAGTTGCTCATAGACACCGAAATGACCTGCGGACACGTAGTCCACCAGCACCCCGCAGAAGTCTTGCAGCGGCTCGCGCTTCTCAGCCAGTGCCTCGGGCTTGGCACCGAGAGCATCAAAGGCCCGAACCAGTTCGTGACGTGCTTTCAACCAGCTGTCGATCAGCTTGTGCACCCCACCCCAGCGTTCCTGAGCATTCTGACAACTTTCCAGCATGATGATCTCTCTTCCCTATAGGGGACGCTGCTGCCCTGCGCCTGCGTAACATTTCAAGGTTAAAGCGGCAGCGGGCCAGGCCACGTCTGACAAGCGGTTTCGTTAACGCGTGCGGGCCAGATTATGCCCGCATCACTATGGCTTCAAGGTACGCACGAGAGAAAGTTCATACAAGCGTTTAATCCCGTCCGACAACATGAAGCGTATTTTCCTCGCTTCGCGATAGGTAACGTCGGCCCAGTAACAACCGACAAAGCGGCATGCCCCCCAGAATCAGAACCGCCACGAAAAAAAGCAGGCTCCACTCCGGAAGGCTGAGGTCAAACAACGTCCAATTGATTTCGACGCAATCCACAGTCCCCTTGAAAGCCGACCGCACAGCCTGCCAGAACGACAGGTTTTCAATCATGTATTCAAGGCTGGGCCAGCAGTTCGGTATCTGGTCTGAAGGAGCGTTCTGCAGCAGCACTTGGCGCCCGGCGGTGACCGCGCCAAACAGCGCACACCCCATGCTCGCCAGCCCGTACAGGCACGCGCCGGAGCGGGCAGGGTTGTGTAGGGCGGCGATCAGGTTGATCAGTACAAAGGCGGCGAGAACCAGCCGTTGTACCTGGCACAGAAAACATGGCTGTAACAGTGCGCCATATTCCAGGTAGAAAGACACGCCCAACGTCAGCGCACCGGCCATGAACGCCAGGAAAAACAAGGAGCGTAAGGGGGCCAAAGACATTGTTTATCCGCAACGCAAGAGATAGGTCGCTACGGTAGAGGAAAGGCCCGACCGCTTTCAATACGCCTTGGAGCAGACAATTCCGCGAACGCGCAGGGAGATCCCACCTACACGCTGGGGAAATCGCCCTTCAAGACGTAAGAATTGATGACGGACCCGCTTAAGCCGAGCGTTTACAGAGGGTTGAAGGATTGGGTTGGAGATTCTTCTGAGCCAATCCTTTCGCCCTTTCCTACCTCAAGCTTGCGCGGGGGCTGGCAACGGTGCGGCCAGCAGACGATTGTCGAGTAACCCCAAGCCTTCCTGGAACAGCTGGTTGCTGCGCTCGGTATCACCCAACTGAGCCAGCAAACGGGCCAATTCAGCACAGGCCTCGGGATTGCGCTGCACCCGCAGGCTGCCTTCCAGATAATCCCGTGCCTTGCCCCACAGGCTGTTCTGCAGGCACAGACGACCCAAGGTCAGCAACAGGCTGGCGTCGCCTGGATGATCCTTGAGCCACCCCTCGGCAAACTTCAACTGACGGGCCGGGTCGCTGCCGCGCAGCAGGCCGTAGAGCCGAATAAGATGGCTGTCATAGCTGCGCTTGATCGCGCCGCGCAGTGCTTCCTCGGCCTTGGCATCAGCGCCCAGTCGACGCAGTTGGTCAGCATAAGCCAACACCAGCTGTGGCTCCTGGCGCTGGGCGGAAGTCAGTTGCTCCCAGGCACGCTCAAGGGACCGCAAGCCGGCCTCGCCCTGCTCTTCACGTTGTGCGGCCAGGCCAAGGTTTTCTCCCCACGCCCGGCGCTCCAGCTCAGCCAGCTCACTGGCCGGCAGCACCTTGTCCTTGCGCAGCTCAGGCATCAGGCGAATCACCGATGACCAGTCGCCACGTTGCTGGTGCAGTCGCTGCAGCTGTCGCAGCACCTGGGCATTGTGAGGATGGCGCTCATGCATCGCCTGCAGGGTGACCAGTGCGCCTTCCGTATCGCCACGGTCCATCTGCAACTGCGCGTGGCTCAAGGCAACGGCCAGTTCCGCCTGGGGCTGGCGCGCCAGAGCACGCTCCAGCAAAGCATCCGACTCTTCGTAACGGCCCAGCTCATTGGCCGCGCGTGCCGCGCCAAGGTAGTACAGCAGTGGTTGGCGCTCTGCTTCAGCGGCACGGTGCAGGTGGCGCTCGGCACTGGCCCAGCGGCCTTCGGCGAGGTCCATCTGGCCTTGCTCGATTGCGATCTGCACCCGTCGGCTGCGATTGCGCCGCGACCAGGGGTTGACCACGCCGCCAGAGGCAGTGACCAGACTCAGCAGGACGCGGATCAGGTAGATCCCAAGGCCGATGGCAAACACGGCCACCAATGTGGCCCACAAGCTCGACTCGTAATGCAGCAGATGGGGATAGGTAATCAGCACGTAGCCAGTGTGTTTCGAAATGCCCACGGCCAGTGCCAGGGCAATCGCGATTGCCAGTACCAGGATCACATAGAAACGCTTCATCGGCTCTACTCCTGGGTCGCAGGCTTGGCAGCCGAAGCCTTGGCTTCGTCGGCAGACAAATGACGACGCTCAAGGTACGCCTGCACAGCCGCAAGGCTCGCGGCCAGGTCGGGTGTTACCACCGACACGGCTTTAGGCTCAAGCTCGGCGATACGCGCCAGCATCGCCTTGCTCTGTGGGTTGTCCTGATTGAAGTTATCTTGCAAGACGCTGCGCGCTTCACCCAGCGAACGGCTATACACCGCCGATTCACCATTGAGCGCTGCCCACTGTGCTTGCTCCAGCGCCAGGCTCAAGGCCAGACGCACCTGGTTCAACCCTTGGCCCGCCAGCAGCGGACGAATGTTGTCATCGGGGTTGAAGTCGATACGGAAATAACGCGATATCTGCTCCCACCATTGGCTCAACTGGTTACCCGTGTCGCTGGTAGGGCGTCCCTGGGAAGCCGGCTCCGTGAGTTGATATTCCGGGGCAATGGCCGCCAGTTGCACCACCTGGTCGCGCAACGCTGCCAACTGCAGGTACAACCCGGTGCGGTCCGGCTGTTCGGTGCTGCGCAACGCCGCGAGGCTCTTGGCCAGTTGCTCGCGCGCCGCGAATGCGCCTGGGTCGCTCTGCTCACGAAGAATCTCGTCGGCACCCTGGACGAGCGACTGGGCGCTGTTGATGTCCTGCAAGGCGGATAAACGCAGACTGGCCAGACGAATCAGATGCTCGGCTTCAGCCAGGCGCCAGTCCTTGCGGCTGGCGCCCAGCACGGTTTCCAGACGCTGACTCAGGCGTTGCTGATCGCCCTGCAACTGGGCGACCAGGCGTCGGCGCTCTTCCAGCTCATCGGCGCCTGGCAACTGCGCAAGGCGGGCAGCCAACTGCTGCTGGGCCTGCTTGAGGCCCTGGGATTGGTCATCCAGGGTCTGTACCTGGCCCAGTTGCTGCTGGCTGCTGGCTTGCAGGGCCCGGACCTGCCAGATCCCCCAGCCGCCGGCGGCAACGCCCGCAGCACCCAGCAGCAAAGCGACGACGGCAAGGCCATTGCCACGGCGTGGCGCGGCGACCGGCGTTCCGACCGGCGCATCAAGCGCGGGCTGAGCTTCATCTTTAGGCAAGGCTGTTTCGCTCACGTATCCGTCCTTTGCGTATCAGAGAGTGGGAACGGGATTGCTCCCTAACGCCACTAACAAAGCCGCGGCACTCGCGCCGCGACAATCCACAACTTTTTCTGCGCCCGCGGCTCGCGCCATTTCATAGACGCGCGGGCTGGGCACGAACAACGGCAGCTGTGCCACCTCAGGCCAATCGGAGCCGGCCAAGGCCTGCAAGTGTAGAAAACCTTGCCCACTGCTGACCACCAGGCCGTTCAAGCGTTCCAACTCGATGCGCCGGGCCAGTGCGCCCGTGTCATGGGCCGGCAGCAAACGGCGATACAACTCCAGATAGTCGACACTAACACCAAGCTCGCGCAAACGCTGCGCAAGCAACCCCCGCCCTCCCTCGCCGCGCACGATCAGCACCCTGGCGCCGGGCCGTGCGACAGCCTCGCGCAATGCCGGCAACTCAAGCAATGCCTCGCTGTCGTCACCCGCTGGCGGATAGTGCACGTCCAGGCCATGATCGGCCAGTATCTGTGCCGTGGCGGCGCCGACACTGAACCACGGCATTCGGGGCAAGGGCGCGATCAATTGTTGCAAGGCAAGACGCGCCGCAGGCTTGCTCACCACGATCACCGCGCAATAGCGCTGCAGCGCCGCAAAGGTCGCCTGCTGTTCAGGCGTGACCGGTAACGCTTCAATCTCCAGCAAGGGCAACGTGCTGCTGAAAACACCAGCCTCGGCCAATGTCGCCGCCAAAGCTGTCGATTCCTCGGCAGGCCGTGTCAGCAGCAAGCGCCAATGGCTCACTGCGGGCCGGCCTCGCCGTAGATTTTTTGCAGAATGGCGCCGGCGCCCTTGTCCAACAGTTCCTCGGCGACCTGAATGCCCAAGGCCGTGGCCTCACGTTGCGGGCCGCGCACTTCGGCGGTCAGCAGCGTGCCGCCGTCCGGGTCCCCGACCAGACCACGCAACCACAGGTTTTCACCTTCGAGCACGGCATAGCAGGCGATCGGTACCTGGCAGCCACCGTTGAGGTGTTTGTTCAGGGCGCGCTCGGCCGTGACGCGAACTTCGGTGTCCGCGTGATCAAGCGGCTTGAGCAGTGCGTGAATTTCGCTGTCGGCGGTACGGCATTCAATCCCCACTGCGCCCTGCCCTCCGGCAGGCAAGCTGTCCTCGACACTGATTGCGCTGGTGATGCGATCTTCGAAGCCCAGACGGATCAGGCCGGCAGCCGCGAGGATGATCGCGTCGTATTCGCCCGCATCCAGCTTGGCCAGGCGCGTGTTGACGTTGCCCCGCAGAAAGCGGATCTGCAGGTCGGGGCGACGGGTCAGCAGTTGGGCCTGACGACGCAGGCTGGAGGTTCCCACGATGCTGCCCAGGGGTAATTCATCCAGGGACGCGTAGGTGTTTGAAACGAAGGCATCGCGCGGGTCTTCGCGCTCGCAGATGCAAAAGAGGCCCAAACCTTCAGGGAAGTCCATGGGCACGTCTTTCATCGAATGCACAGCGATGTCGGCTTCATGCTCCAGCAGTGCGGTTTCAAGCTCCTTGACGAACAGACCCTTGCCGCCAATTTTAGACAGCGGCGAGTCCAGCAGCTTGTCGCCGCGACTGACCATGGGCACCAGGGACACCCGCAGACCAGGGTGGGCCTGTTCAAGGCGTGATTTGACGTATTCGGCCTGCCATAAGGCCAGGGCGCTTTTACGGGTGGCGATGCGGATTTCGCGAGAAGACATGGATCAATCCGTACTGAATAGATACGGCAGATAATAACAGCTCAGGCAAATACGCTTTGATTTGTATCAGCAAGTGCGGGGCCTCCCTGGCCGCGTCGCACCGGGATAAGGACTGCAGGACTCGCCACAGCCCCTTGGCTAAAGCTGTTGCATCATCTTGCGCACGCCAGCGACATGGCGCCGACTGACGATCAAGGCATCACCATTGAGCCCCTTCAGAAAGAGCTGAAAGTGCCCCAGAGGCGTGCGTTGCAAGCGCTCGATTCGCTCGCGGGCCACCAGCGCATTGCGATGGATACGCACGAAAAGGTCGCCGAACTCATCTTCAAGGGCTTTGAGCGGCTCATCGAGCAGCACTTCGCCCGCTTCGTGACGCAAGGTCACGTATTTGTGGTCGGCGATAAAGTAGACCACCTGAGCGAGGGGAATCAGTTCGATGCCCTTGCGGGTCCGTGCACTGATATGGCTGCGGGGGCCGTTTCCACTTTGGGCGGCAGGCTGGGTCAAGGCGGCAAGCTGAACGCGGCTGGGTCGCTCGGCCTTCTTCAACGCCTTGAGCAGGCTTTCGGTCGCCACCGGCTTGACGAGGAAACTGACACCGCTGTCTTCCAGCGTCTGTGCAGAAAACTCTTCCTGGGCCGCGCATAACACCACGGCGGGTGGAGACTCGCGCTCACTCAAGCGGGCCGCGACTTGCAGGCCATCGAGGCCCGGCATACGGATATCGAGCAACACCACATCCGGCTTGAGGCTGTCGATCAACGTCAACGCCTCCTCACCGCTGGTGGCACTCGGCTCAAGGACTGTATAACCCTCGAGTTCACTGACCAGACGGCTCAGTCGCTCGCGGGCTTGGGGTTCGTCATCAACGATCAGGACATTCATATTGCGCTGGATTCCTGCGTGAGTCTCGCACAAGGATAACGTAGACAGGTGCGGTGACTTGCGTCACAGCGATCCACGCTAAGACTAGTGCGAGCGGCAAAAAGTGCCCCGAGAGCGGCACCCAAATTTACCCGGACCTGTTCAATAGCGCCCAAAACCTGCTGCCTTAGCGCATCGTTGTAGGGTTTGCTGATACACAATCCGAATACCCCCCTTTTTTAATGGATAGTCTGGGCTCTGACCGCATCACCCGACTTTGGTGCATTCACACACTATCAGTCCAACTGTAGACGCTCGCCGAGACGATATTGCTCAATCGTCAAATATCGTTTCAATAAGTACCTGTTGCCAGTCTCGTCCTGGATGCGGTCGGCGGCAAGGCACTTAGCCATCCTTTGCACAAAAAAATTGCCGCCCACCCACAGCATCGCGTCCGCGGACAACCCTGTTATTATCGCCGGCACACCTTCACGCCTCTTTTAAGCAGATCACGAGCGAATCCATGAGCACCGACAAGACCAACCAGTCCTGGGGCGGCCGCTTCAGTGAACCCGTCGACGCCTTCGTCGCGCGCTTCACCGCCTCCGTCACCTTCGACCAGCGCCTGTACCGCCACGACATCATGGGCTCCATCGCCCATGCCACGATGCTGGCCAAGGTCGGCGTACTGACCGACGCCGAGCGCGACAGCATCATCGATGGCCTGACCACCATCCGTGGCGAAATCGAAGCCGGTACCTTCGACTGGCGCGTCGACCTGGAAGACGTGCACATGAACATCGAGGCTCGCCTCACTGATCGCATCGGTGTAACTGGCAAGAAGCTGCACACCGGTCGCAGCCGTAACGACCAGGTGGCCACCGATATCCGCCTGTGGCTGCGCGATGAAATCGACCTGATCCTGGCTGAAATCACCCGCCTGCAGAAAGGTTTGCTGGAACAGGCCGAGCGTGAATCGGACACCATCATGCCCGGCTTCACCCACCTGCAGACCGCTCAGCCCGTAACCTTCGGCCACCATCTGCTGGCCTGGTTCGAAATGCTCAGCCGCGATTACGAGCGCCTGGTGGACTGTCGCAAGCGCGCCAACCGCATGCCGTTGGGCAGCGCCGCGCTGGCGGGCACCACGTACCCGATCGACCGTGAGTACACCGCGCAGCTGCTGGGTTTCGACGCTGTCGGCGGCAACTCTCTGGACGGCGTGTCGGACCGTGATTTCGCCATCGAATTCTGCGCCGCCGCGAGCATCGCGATGATGCACCTGTCGCGTTTCTCCGAAGAGCTGGTGCTGTGGACCAGCGCGCAGTTCCAGTTCATCGACCTGCCGGACCGGTTCTGCACCGGCAGCTCGATCATGCCGCAAAAGAAGAACCCCGACGTGCCCGAGCTGGTGCGTGGCAAGAGCGGCCGCGTATTCGGCGCATTGATGGGCCTGCTGACCCTGATGAAAGGCCAGCCGCTGGCCTACAACAAGGACAACCAGGAAGACAAGGAGCCGCTGTTCGACGCCGCCGACACCCTGCGCGACTCACTGCGTGCGTTTGCCGACATGATCCCGGCGATCAAGCCCAAGCACGCGATCATGCGTGAAGCAGCCTTGCGGGGTTTCTCCACCGCGACCGACCTGGCCGACTACCTGGTGCGTCGTGGCCTGCCCTTTCGTGACTGCCATGAGATCGTTGGCCATGCCGTGAAATACGGCGTGGACACCGGCAAGGACCTGGCTGAAATGAGCCTGGAAGAACTGCGCCAGTTCAGCGACCAGATCGAGCAGGACGTGTTCGCCGTACTGACCCTGGAAGGCTCGGTGAATGCCCGCAACCACGTCGGCGGCACTGCGCCGGCGCAGGTCAAGGCAGCGGTCGCACGTGGTCAGGCCCTGCTGGCCAGCCGCTGAATAAGATGTGGGAGGGGGCCTGCCCCCCGATGGCAGAGTGTCAGGCAATACATGCGCTGGCTGACTCACCGCTATCGGGGGCAAGCCCCCTCCCACATTGGATTACTTTTTGGCTGCAATCATTGCCATAAAACCCGGCATCGCCGCCAGCCTGTCCGCCTCTACCTTTTGCGCATTGGGCATTGCATTCAAACGCTCCAGCAACGCCTTCGCCTTCGGCAACTCAGCCAACAGGTCCAGCCCAAACAGCTTCTCGCCCACCCCCACGGCCAGGTTCAAGCTGTACATGAAATACAGATCGGCAATCGTGAAGCCCTCCCCCGCCACGTAAGGCGCGAACTTACCGTGCCGACCTAGCGTACCGACGCCAAGCAACAGTTCAGCTCGGGATTTCTCCTTGATCGCCTCCGGCACCGTCATGCCAAAAAAGGCTTCGGCGAAGCACGCCCGCGCGGGCAACTCGATATACAGCTCGATCTCGCGGCACAACGCCAGCACCTGAGCACGTTGAAACGGGTCGGCAGGAAGCAGCGCAGGCCCTTGCTGAGTCTGCTCGATATAATCGAGGATCACGCTGGTTTCGTTGATAAAGCCTTGCTTGACGCCGAGCACCGGCACTTTGCCTCGCGGGCTCACTGCCAGGGTTTCAGGCGTTTGTCCTGCGTAAAAAGGTACCTCTTGGAAAGGCACTCCTTTCTCCATCAGCGCCAGCTTGACCATGTTGTAGTAGTTACTGACAGCAAAACCGTAGAGCTTGAGCATTGCGGGTGCCTCCAGGCCAGGTGTGGGGTTGGCTGCAAGCGTTATAGACGCTCAGGCGTGGCCTGACCAGCAGCATCACTTGTCTGAATGGAGTTAGACTGGCGCCCTTTCCTTGAGGAGCCTGCCATGAGCGAGCCGACCGATATCGACAACGACGAAGAAGAATTCACCGAAAACACGCTGATCGAAGCGATTGAAAACCAGATCGAAAGCGACAACCCGCCAGCGGCCAAGGCGACCTTCAACAAACTGACGCTGGTCGGTTATGAGCGCGACGAGATCCTGAATCTCATGGCCCATGTGCTGGCCTTCGAAATCGATGCAATGCTCGATGAAGACCGAGCCTTTGATACCCAGTGGTATGAAACCGCGCTGCGAGCACTGCCTGAGTTGCCGCCGGAAAAAGAATAACCCTCGGGCGCGCAGCAACACGCTGGACAGTTCGGCAAAGTACGTTCACCTTATGGCCTGCTAGCCTCTAATAAATTTAGAAAGTCTGGAGTCCTTATGTCGTATACCCCTGAGTTGGTTGCCGAACTGGAAATCCTTGTACTCTTCCCCCTGGACAGCACCCAGGAAGGTCTGAAAGTCCATCAGACCGCTGCTCCCACTGCCATCGCCGCCGCCAAGCGCCTCCATGCCAAAGGCCTTATCGACCAACCGGACGGAGGCTACCTGACCAGCCTTGGCCGGGACGCCGCCGAGCAAGCCCAGACCCTGCTGACTATCTTGACCACCGCGTCGACCAAAGAAGCCGCCTGATACCTGATGCCGCCCATGGAGTCCGCCCCGCTGCGGATTCCGAGGGCGTTGCTGCGCCATTCACAAAAATCCAACGCCAACACCATTTCCCGCTAAACCTCCTACGCTACTGCCTGTAAACTCCTACACGGCCGCCCACGTCGGGCCCTGCGAGCCACCGAGTTCGACATGACCCGCACCCATGAAATCCGCCCCGACCTGGACGAAGGCATCGACCGTAAGGTGCTGACCCAGTTGCGCGCGCGTTTCATGGCCCTCAATGAAGGCCGCATGGCCCGGGCCGTCGAAGGGCTGACCCCGCGCCAGCAAAGCGTGCTGACCTTGTTGCCGCTGTTTTTCCATGTGAACCACCCATTGCTGCCAGGCTATGTTTCCAGCGGCACGCCGGCCGGGCTGTCGAATTTCGAACCCGACGCCCAGGCCCTGGCTGAGGCCCAGCGCCTGACACGTTCGTTCTCCTACAAGCCGCGCCACGGCAACCCGCCCCGCCCGATCCACGGTTTGTTCCTGATGGGCAGCCTGGGTACGCTGGCCCAGGCGGATCAAAGCGACATGGACGTATGGGTGTGCCACGCTCCCGACCTGAATGAAAACGAGCTGGTCGAGCTGCGCAAAAAGTGTCAATTGCTGGAAACCTGGGCCCAGACCATGGGAGCCGAGGCACATTTTTTCCTGATCGAACCGACGCGCTTTGTACTCGGCGAACGGGACACACAACTGAGCTCCGACGATTGCGGGACCACTCAGCACTATTTGCTGCTCGACGAGTTCTACCGCACCGCTATCTGGCTGGCCGGACGCACGCCGATCTGGTGGCTGGTGCCGGTGTATGAAGAAAGCCGCTATGCCGAGTTCACCCACACGCTGATTTCCAAACGCTTCATTCGCGCTGACGAAACCCTCGATCTTGGCCATCTGGCACACATTCCCCCGGGGGAATTCATCGGCGCCGGCCTGTGGCAACTGTTCAAAGGCATCGAGTCGCCTTATAAATCGGTGCTCAAGCTGTTGCTGACCGAGGTCTACGCCAGCGAGCACCCCAACGTGCATTGCCTGAGCCTGCGCTTCAAGCGCGCAGTGTTCGCCAATCAGATGGACCTGGATGAGCTGGACCCTTACATCGTGGTCTACCGCCGCATCGAGGAATACCTCAAGGCCCGCAATGAACCGGAGCGCCTGGAACTGGTGCGGCGCAGCCTGTACCTGAAGGTCAACCGCAAGCTCAGCGCCGGCCAACGCACCGCCAGCTGGCAACGCCTGCTGCTCGAACGCCTGGCCCAGGAGTGGGGATGGGACCAGCGCCAACTGGCCCTGCTGGACAGCCGCAGTCAATGGAAGGTGCGCCAGGTCGCCTCCGAGCGCCGTGCCCTGGTCAACGAGCTGAACTACAGCTATCGCTTCCTCACCCAGTTCGCCCGCGCGGAACAAACCGTCAGCCTGATCAACAAGCGTGACCTCAATGTGCTGGGCCGTCGCTTGTACGCAGCCTTTGAACGCAAGGCCGGCAAGGTCGAGTTCATCAACCCCGGTATCGCTCCGGACCTGGCCGAAGACACCCTGACCCTGGTGCACTCACCCAACCGCAAGGAACCTGGCCAGCATCACTGGGGCCTGTATAACGGCAACCTCACAGCCCTGGAATGGGAGCATTTCGCGCCGATCAAACGCAGCCGCGACCTGCTGGAAATGCTCACCTGGTGCCATCGCAACGGTGTGATCGACAGCAGTACGCGCCTGGCGCTGCATCCAGGCGCCAGCGACATGACCGAATTCGAGCTGTTCAACCTGTTGGGCAGCCTGCAACAGACCATCGCCCTGCCCTTGGCCAGCGTGGATGAAGTTCGCTTGTTGCGTTCGGCGGTGCCGGAAGAAGTGCTGTTGCTGGTCAACGTCGGGGTTGATCCACTCAAGCATCACCGCGACCTGAATATCCTGATGACCACCGAACGCACCGACTCCCTGAGTTATGCCGGTGTACGCGAAAACCTGGTGCTGACCCTGGACCAAGTCACGCTCAATAGCTGGAACGAGGTGATGGTCAGCCGCTACGACGGCCCCCACGCGCTGCTCGACTGCCTGCGCGATTACCTCAACCAACTACCCTCGGACCATCTGCCACGGTTGCGGGTGCGCTGCTTCTGTCACAACCGGGCGCAGTTCATTGCCCAGCGCGTGGAAGAGGTATTCGACACCGCACAGAACCTGCTGCTCGGCCAAAGCAATCACCGCTACCTGCTCCAGGTGCAGCAGCACTATCACGTCGTGGAACTGACTCCCGGGCAAGCCACGCATGTGGCGCTGCCGACCCAGGACGCATTGATCGCCTACCTCAGCGAAGAGCTGGCCAGCTACAGCCCGCTGCATCTGGACGCCATGGCGCTGGAAGACCATGACCTGGCACTTGTGCTGCCCATGGGGCTGGCCGACTGCATACAGGTATTCTACCGAGCCAATGAAGGCTTCGCCGAGCTGTATGTGCTCGACGAATTCAATGCGCTCTGGCAGCAACGCCTGCCGTTCCATGATGAACAAAGCCTGTTCGCACCGCTGCAGCGCTTCCTGCTTTCGATCATCTATCGCCGCGAAGCGCTGGCACCGCTGGACACACAACAGCCGTTGGGCGAAGTACAAACCCTGTACTACCAACTCTTGCCATCGGGCAGTGCTCGCGCGCGCGTTGTGGAGCCAAGGCCGGCGCCGCAGAACCCAGCCAACAAGCCGTTTTATGACGTGCAGGCGATTATCGGCAAGGCGGCGCCTGGCAAGGTGAGCATCACGCTGTACTGCAATCAGCGCGAGTTTTCCGAACTGGAGTTTGGCGACCAGCTGTTTGCGGTGGTCGCCAGGGAGATCGTCGGGCAACGTCGGGAGCCCGAGCGTTACCGCTGCTACATTACCGATCTGGATTTGTCGGGCCTGCTGGGCGACGTGCAAAGCCCGAGCAATCTGTACCTGCGCTACAAGACCGAGCTGGAGCTCGCGCTCAATCAAGCGCTGAGCCAGATTTAAAGCGGGAAGGGACCGCCGTCTTTGGGCTGGCCTTCAACACTCAACAGCTCGAGCTTGAGGGTCTTGCCGCCCGGTGCCGGCCAGTCGATGTGCTGGCCCACTTGCAGGCCCAGCAAAGCGCTGCCGACCGGCGCCAAAATCGAGATTTTACCTTCGTCGGCATTCGCATCCTTGGGATAGACCAGGGTCAGGTGATAGTCCTTACCCTTGCCTTGCTCACGGCAATGCACGCTGGAGTTCATGGTCACGACACCTGCGGGCACTTCATCGTGAGCAACCACCTCTTCGGCGCGGTCGAGTTCGGCCTGCAACGCTTCGACGCCAGGATAATCGTCGCCCAAGCGGTCGATCAGTTGTTCCAGACGCTGCACGTCAAGACGGGTGAGAATGATGGACGGTGCGGTGGTCATGATTCAGGCAGACTCCTTTTTCCTGCACAAAAAAGCAAAACCCCGCCAGAAAAAGGCGGGGTTTTCACGGACCTCGATGAGTTGAGGTGTATCCGGACACTACCACAGCGTCACAAATAAACAAGACAGCCTCAGGCGTGGGCCCGGCGCTGCTCGGCCTCGGCGCAGATCACTCGACGCCGCGCATCGTCGGCAGAGCGCCATTCACGGATGTCTTCGACGTGACGGAAGCAGCCGAGGCAGACTTTTTGCTCGTCAAGGCGACACAAACTGATACAAGGTGACGGCACTGCAGGGCTGACATTGCTGAACAGCGGCTTGGCCGGGCGTACGGGTGCAGGCTGGGTCACGGTCAAATCTCGTCAAAATCCAGGTCGGCGCCGGTATATTCGTGGACGAGGCGCGCAAGCATTTCTCCCAGCAACTCTTCACTCTTGTCGCACTGCCATTTGCCGCTTTCTTCGTCGTAGTCGAAGTGAACCCCACCGGAGCGCGCCGCCAACCAGAGCTGACGCAGCGGTTCCTGACGGCTGAAGATCAACTGCTGGCCGCTCTCGAACTTGACCGTCAGCACGCCGGCCGAGTTTTCCAGGTCCACGTCCAGGTCGCTGTCGTCGAAAATATCTTCCAGCTTCTCCTGGGCGGCATCCACCAGGTCGTGAAAACGGGCTTCGGTCAAACTCATTGTGGCAACCTCAAAAGTGTCTGGTTCTGCTCAAGCGCCGCACGATACGGACGCGCCCTGCCGATTGCAAAGGATACCGATTTCATCACAGATGGCGGTACGAAATATCCCCAGCTAGCGTAGCCCGCTTCCCGACTATCTCGGCAAACCCCCGCCGGACGGGTATTCCAGCGCATAGGCAAGCTGCCGGGTGGTCGGTATACTCGGGCGCAATTAATGCATATTCAAGGATTTCGCCATGAAGCGCCTGATCTCTTCCCTTGCTGCGCTCGTCGCGGTCGCTTGCCTCGTTAGTGCCTGTGGTCAAAAAGGCCCGCTGTACCTGCCCGACGACAGCAAAGACCCGAATGAACAGGCGCAGTCGTCGCAAAAGCCATCCAAAGCGCACAAGCACGACACTTACTAAGGGATCCTCATGGACGCTTTTAACTACCGGGACGGCGAGCTGTTCGCGGAAGGCGTGGCGCTGTCCGCAATTGCCGAGCGCTTTGGCACCCCGACCTACGTGTATTCGCGTGCACACATCGAAGCGCAATACCGCTCGTTCACCGACCCGCTGGAAGGCGTGCCGCACCTGGTGTGCTACGCGGTTAAAGCCAACTCCAACCTGGGTGTGCTCAATGTCCTGGCGCGCCTTGGCGCCGGTTTCGACATTGTGTCCCGTGGTGAACTCGAACGTGTATTGGCCGCCGGTGGCCAGGCCGACAAGATCGTGTTCTCCGGCGTCGGCAAGAGCCGCGAAGACATGCGCCGCGCCCTGGAAGTAGGCGTGCACTGCTTCAACATCGAGTCCACCGACGAGCTGGAACGCCTGCAGGTCGTGGCCGCCGAGATGGGCGTTCGCGCGCCGATCTCCCTGCGCGTCAACCCGGACGTCGACGCCGGTACTCACCCGTACATTTCCACCGGTCTCAAAGAGAACAAGTTCGGCATCGCTATCGCCGACGCCGAAGACGTGTACATCCGCGCCGCCCAATTGCCCAACCTGGACGTACTGGGCGTCGATTGCCATATCGGCTCGCAACTGACCACCCTGCCGCCTTTCTTGGATGCGCTCGACCGCCTGCTGGCGCTGATCGACCGCCTCGGCGACTGCGGCATCTACCTGCACCACATCGATCTGGGTGGCGGTGTAGGCGTACGTTATCGCGACGAAGAGCCGCCGTTGATCGCCGACTACATCAAGGCCGTGCGCGAGCGTATCGAAGGTCGCGACCTGACGCTGATGTTCGAGCCGGGCCGCTACATCGTGGCCAATGCCGGTGTGCTGCTGACCCAGGTCGAGTATCTCAAGCACACCGAGCACAAGGACTTCGCCATTGTCGACGCGGCAATGAACGACCTGATCCGCCCGGCGCTGTACCAGGCCTGGATGAACGTCACCGCCGTGGCACCGCGCGACAGCGAAACACGCGCGTATGACATCGTCGGTCCGATTTGTGAGACCGGTGACTTCCTGGCCAAGGATCGTCAATTGGCTCTGGAGGAAGGCGACCTGCTGGCCGTGCATTCGGCCGGTGCCTATGGGTTTGTCATGAGTTCCAACTACAACACTCGCGGCCGTGCGGCCGAGGTGCTGGTGGACGGTGATCAAGCGTTTGAAGTGCGTCGCCGCGAGACGGTAGCCGAGTTGTATGCTGGCGAAAGCCTGCTGCCGGAGTAAGCCATGCTGCTGCGTTTTACCAAGATGCACGGACTGGGCAATGACTTCATGGTCCTCGACCTGGTCAGCCAGCACGCGCACATCCTGCCCAAGCACGCCAAACAATGGGGCGATCGGCATACCGGTGTCGGCTTCGACCAACTGCTGCTGGTGGAAGCGCCGACCAACCCGGAGGTGGACTTCCGTTATCGGATTTTCAATTCCGATGGCTCCGAAGTGGAACAGTGCGGCAACGGCGCCCGCTGCTTTGCGCGCTTTGTGCTGGACAAGCGCTTGACCGCCAAGCGCCAGATTCGCGTCGAGACCAAGGGCGGCGTGATCGAACTGGATGTACGCAGTGACGGCCAGATCAGCGTCAACATGGGCGCGCCACGCCTGGTGCCGGCGGACATTCCGTTCCAGGCGCCGGAGCAGGCCCTCAGTTACGCACTGGATGTCGACGGCAGCACCGTGGATATCGCCGCGGTGTCGATGGGCAACCCCCATGCGGTGCTGCGGGTCAATGACATCAACAACGCGCCGGTGCACGAACTGGGGCCGAAGATCGAACATCACCCGCGCTTTCCAGCGCGGGTCAACGTGGGCTTCCTGCAGGTGATCGACCGCTCCCGCGCGCAATTGCGCGTGTGGGAGCGCGGCGCCGGCGAAACCCAGGCCTGCGGCACCGGTGCTTGCGCCGCTGCCGTGGCCGCGATCAGCCAGGGGTGGATGGATTCGCCACTGCTGATCGACCTGCCCGGTGGGCGCTTGTCCATCGAATGGGCAGGCCCAGGCCATCCGGTGATAATGACCGGGCCGGCCTCGCGTGTATACGAAGGACAGGTCCGTCTATGAGTGAGCCAAGCCAATGACCGATAAGCCTCAAGTACCCGCACACCTCACCCCAAGTGAAAGCCTGGAGGCCGCTGCAGTCGCGGCGTACCTCGAGGCTCATCCGGACTTCTTCGTCGAGCACGATGAATTGCTTCCGGCATTGCGCATCCCTCACCAGCGTGGCGATACCGTGTCGCTGGTGGAACGGCAGATGAAAATCCTGCGTGAGCGCAATATCGAAATGCGCCATCGGCTTTCGCACCTGATGGACGTGGCGCGCGACAACGATCGCCTGTTCGACAAGACCCGTCGCCTGATCCTGACCCTGATGGACGCCGCCAGCCTGGAAGAAACGGTGATGGCAGTGGAAGACAGCCTGCGCCAGGACTTCCAGGTGCCATTTGTCAGCCTGATCCTGTTCAGCGACAACCCGATGCCAGTGGGTCGCTGGGTCAGTGGCAGCGAAGCGCAGACCGCCATCGGTGGCCTGCTGTCGGAAGGCAAGACCATCAGCGGCACCCTGCGCGAGCACGAACTGGACTTCCTGTTTGGTGCCGAACAGCGCAAACAGATCGGCTCGACTGCCGTAGTAGCCCTAAGCCACCAAGGCCTGCACGGCGTGCTGGCCATTGCCAGCCGCGACCCTTCGCACTACAAGAGCTCGGTGGGCACGCTGTTTCTGACCTACATCGCCGAAGTGCTGGGCCGCGTCCTGCCACGCTACACCACTGCCCTGCGCGCGGTGCGCTAGCCATGGAACGGCAACTGGACGCTTACTGCGCTCACCTGCGCAACGAGCGCCAGGTGTCGCCTCATACCCTGGAGGCCTACCGAAGGGACCTGAACAAGGTGCTGGCCTATTGCGAAAAACAGCAGGTTGCCAGCTGGAAGGCGCTGGATATCCAGACTCTGCGCAGCCTGGTCGCTCGGCTGAATCAGCAAGGTCAGTCCTCGCGCAGCCTGTCGCGTCTGCTGTCGGCGGTGCGCGGCCTCTATCACTACCTGAACCGCGAAGGCCTGTGCGATCACGACCCGGCCAACGGCCTGTCACCACCCAAAGGCGAGCGACGCCTGCCCAAGACCCTGGACACCGACCGCGCCCTGCAACTGCTGGACGGTGCGGTCGAGGATGACTTTCTGGCGCATCGCGACCAGGCGATCCTCGAACTGTTCTATTCCTCGGGCCTGCGCCTGTCAGAGCTGACCGGCCTGAACCTCGACCAGCTCGACCTGGCGGACGGACTGGTGCAGGTGCTGGGTAAGGGCAGCAAGACGCGCGTACTGCCGGTCGGCCGCAAAGCCCGTGAAGCCTTGCAATTGTGGTTGCCATTGCGCGCACTGGCCAACCCGCAAGACGACGCCGTATTTATCAGCCAGCAAGGTCGGCGCCTGGGGCCACGAGCCATTCAGTTGCGGGTAAAGGCCGCGGGCGAACGTGAACTGGGGCAAAACCTGCACCCGCATATGCTCCGGCACTCCTTCGCCAGCCATATGCTGGAGTCGTCCCAAGACCTGCGCGCGGTACAGGAACTGCTCGGCCACTCCGATATCAAGACCACGCAAATCTATACCCACCTCGACTTCCAACACCTGGCAACGGTGTACGACAGCGCCCATCCACGGGCCAAACGCATCAAGGGCGACGACTCATGAGCATCAAGCTGATCACCTTCGACCTGGACGACACGCTCTGGGACAACGTACCCGTCATCATCAGCGCCGAAGCGTCAATGCGCGAATGGTTGGCGCTCAACGCCTCCAAGGTGGGCGATTTACCTCTGGAACATTTCGCCAGCCTGCGCCAGCAAGTGCTGCAGCGTCACCCTGAACTCAAACACCGCATCAGCCTCCTGCGCCACCGCGTATTGCTGCAGGCCTTCGAAGAGGCCGGCTACCCACAGCCTGAAGCTTCAGAGATGGCCGACGTGTGTTTTGAGGCGTTCATACATGCGCGGCACCAACTGAGCGTATTCCCCGAAGCCGAGCCGATGCTCAAGGCGCTGCGCCAGCACTTTCTGCTCGGGGTCATCACCAATGGCAATGCCGACGTGCAACGCGTGGGCCTGGCGGACTACTTCCACTTTGCCCTGCGCGCCGAAGATATCGGTATCGCCAAGCCGGATGCGCGCTTGTTCCAGGAGGCATTGCAGCGCGGCGGTGTGGAGGCCGGGGCGGCGGTGCATGTTGGTGATCATCCAGGCGATGACATTGCTGGTGCGCAGCAGGCAGGGCTGCGGGCCGTTTGGTTCAACCCGACGGGCAAGGTGTGGGAGGCAGACAAGCGCCCCGACGCAGAAATTCGCAGCCTGACAGAGCTACCGCCATTGCTCCGCAGCTGGCAGTAACACGCCACAGATCCAATTGTGGGAGGGGGCTTGCCCCCGATAGCGGTGTACCAGTCACCAGATGTACTGACTGACCCATCGCAATCGGGGGCAAGCCCCCTCCCACATTGAATCGCCACAGGCTCATAAATCCGCAGGTATGAAAAAACCCGCAGCGACGGCGGGTTTTTTCTTACAAGCAGTCAGCTGACCTCAGATAGGACGGCTGCCGTACTTGTTGTCAGGCTTCTTCGGTGGGTCAGCAACCACATTGGGCTCGACTTCGACCACTTTGCCGCCCTTGGCGAGGAATTCTTCCATCGCACGGGCCAACGCATCGCGCTCCTTGTTCTTGGCTTCGACGCTGGGCAGCTCGTCTACCGAGACGGCAGCCTTGGCCTTGCCTTTGGCTTTGGGCGCGGCATCATCGCCAGCACTGTCATCAAGGTCTTCAGCAACGTCATCAGCCGCCGCTTCAAGACTCTCTTCAGTGTCGTCTTCGTCACCTACTTCGAGGTCGTCGTTTTCCAGATCATCGTCGCTCATGTTCTACCTCATGACTTGCGAAAAGCAGATTAGTTATAGCCCAGCTTCACCCTCTGTCGAGGTCGCCGGAAAAAATCAACGTCCACTGGATCACCAGTGGCTTATGCCTCTTCACCGTGCAAGGTGGCGAGGACTTTACGAGCACCGCCATGATCACGGTGCTCGCCCAGATAAACACCTTGCCAGGTCCCCATCGCCAAGCGGCCGGCCTTCACCGGCAAACTCAGCTGGCAGCCCAGGAGACTGGCCTTGAAGTGCGCCGGCAGATCATCCGGACCTTCGTCGTTGTGTTCGAACCCTGCATGGCCCTGCGGCACCAGTCTGTTGAAGAAACGCTCGAAGTCACGGCGAACCGCCGGATCGGCATTCTCGTTGACCGTCAACGAGGCCGAGGTGTGCTGCAGCCACAGATGCAACAGGCCCACGCGACAGGCCTTCAATTCAGGCAAGCCGGCAAGCAACTCGTCGGTCACCAGGTGAAAGCCCCGGGGCTTGGCCCGCAGGGTAATCAGGGTCTGTTGCCACATACAGTTCTCCGCCCATCGGCGCGCATTCTAGCGCGCTCTGGAAAAAAACAAAGTGCCGAATACGCCTACATGCCTGTAAGACATTCGCACCCTCAAAAGTGCGGTGTGGATCCCATCACAAAGTCGACGAAAAACCCATACCACTTATAGCCAAAGACAAACGCCAGGCAAAAAAATGCCCGGCAAGCCGGGCATCTTTTTTTTCGCGTACTTACAAGTTGTAGCCGCGCTCGTTGTGTTGCGCCAGGTCGAGGCCGACCGCCTCTTCCTCTTCGGTGACACGCAGGCCCATGACCATGTCCAGCACCTTGAGGATCACGTAGGTGACGATCGCCGTGTAGATCACGGTGAAGCCAACACCTTTGCACTGGATCCATACCTGGGCGGCGATGTCGGTGGTAGCAGCGTTGAAGCCACCCATCGATGGGGCCGCGAACACGCCAGTCAGAATCGCGCCGAGGATACCGCCGATACCGTGCACGCCGAAGGCGTCCAGGGAGTCGTCATAGCCCAGCTTGCGCTTGAGGGTTGTGGCGCAGAAGAAGCACACCACGCCCGCCGCCAGGCCGATGACCAGAGCGCCCATCGGGCCGACGGTGCCAGCAGCCGGAGTGATGGCGACAAGGCCGGCCACCACACCCGAGGCGATGCCCAGGGCGCTCGGCTTACCGTGAGCGATCCACTCGGCGAACATCCAGCCCAGCGCAGCAGCAGCAGTGGCAATCTGGGTAACCAGCATTGCCATGCCGGCCGTACCGTTGGCCGCCGCAGCCGAACCGGCGTTGAAGCCGAACCAACCGATCCACAGCATCGCCGCGCCGATCAAGGTGTAACCCAGGTTATGCGGTGCCATCGGGGTGGTCGGGAAGCCTTTACGCTTGCCGAGTACCAGACACGCCACCAGGCCAGCCACACCGGCGTTGATGTGCACCACGGTGCCACCGGCGAAGTCCAGCACGCCCCAGTCCCACATAAGGCCGCCGTTGCCGCTCCAGACCATGTGCGCAATCGGCGCATAGACCAGGGTGAACCAGATGCCCATGAAAATCAGCATCGCGGAGAATTTCATGCGCTCGGCGAAAGCACCGACGATCAGCGCCGGGGTGATGATGGCGAACGTCATCTGGAAGGTGATGAACACCGCTTCCGGGAACAGCGCCGCAGGCCCGGTGATGCTGGCCGGCGTGACGCCCGCCAGGAACGCCTTGCCCATGCCGCCGAAGAAGGAGTTGAAGTTGACTACGCCCTGCTCCATACCGGTGGTATCGAACGCAATGCTGTAACCGTAGACGACCCAGAGGATGCTGATCAGGCCAGTGATGGCGAAGCACTGCATCATCACCGACAGAATATTCTTGGAACGGACCATGCCGCCATAGAACAGCGCCAGGCCAGGAATAGTCATGAACAGCACCAGTGCGGTGGCGGTCAGCATCCAGGCAGTGTCGCCGGAGTTGAGGACTGGAGCCGCCACTTCATCTGCCGCCATTGCAAGGCTTGGCATTACGATGGACAACAGGGCTCCGAGCCCTGCGAATTTACGCAGAGTCATAGTGTTTTTCTCCTGGGGCGTTGGGGTTTGGCGGCTTAGATTGCGTCGGTATCGGTTTCGCCGGTACGGATGCGAATAGCCTGTTCCAGATTGACCACGAAGATCTTGCCGTCACCGATCTTGCCAGTGTTGGCGGCCTTGGTTATCGCCTCGATAACCCGGTCAAGATCCTTGTCGTCAATGGCGACATCAATCTTCACCTTAGGCAGGAAATCAACCACGTATTCCGCACCGCGATACAGCTCGGTATGACCCTTCTGCCGACCGAAGCCCTTGACCTCAGTAACGGTAATGCCCTGCACGCCGATCTCGGACAGTGACTCGCGTACGTCGTCCAACTTGAACGGCTTGATGATGGCAGTGACTAGCTTCATGAAAACTCTCTCCCGAATTGGTGGACTTGCCCCAGGAAAACAAACCCGTCTCAAGTCTAAGCGCAGTGCCTGGCTTTGTAACGCATCGTCGCCTCGGCATTTACCGTGGCGACGCCAGCGAACACTGGTGACGAAAAACTGTACCCCTGATCCATCGGCGCACTGCATTCGTCACAGCGACTGCATCAGTGCATGGGTCATGTTCGTCTAAGCAGAAACCTTGCCAGCTCCGTAAAAAGCACTGAAATCAGTCCGTTGCCCGCTCACGCCCACCCGCCGGGCGTTCCGGCAGTGGCCAAGCGCATCAAAACAGTGCGCGACCGTCCATCCCGATGCGCGAAAAGCGTGCGCGTCAGGCCATGGAAAGACTATAGAGGCTGCGTGATACACTGCCTGCCAACTGTTTTCCGGAATATTTCCCATGCTCGCGCCCAAAGACTTCCTTGATGCCCTGAGCGGCCAGGCTTCTCGCCTGTTCAGCGGTGACACCCCGCTGCCTCGCAATGAAATCGAAAGCCAGTTCAAGGCCCTGCTGCAAAGCGGCTTCAGCAAGCTCGACTTGGTGAGCCGTGAAGAATTCGACAGCCAGATGGTGGTACTGGCCCGCACGCGTGCGCGGCTTGAGAGCCTGGAGGCGAAAGTCGCAGAACTGGAAGCTCGGATGACGCCAGCCTCTGCTCAATAACCGCGATGAGTGATGGGGGTTACCCCTCAGCGTTAAAAACGGCAGAAGCGCGAAGTCACCTGTGGCGAGGGAGCTTGCTCCCGCTGGACTGCGCAGCAGTCCGATTGTCTGAGCAGTCCGATTGTCTGGGGCCGCTTCGCGACCCAGCGGGAGCAAGCTCCCTCGCCACAGGTACGGTGTTCGCCTTAACTGCCTGGTATTAGAGTTTTCCCCCATAGTGTTGTCTGGATACGTTCTGTAAAACCTCCCCCGCTTTGCTTTTCCCACCCTCGTCTACCCTTGAATAACCCGCAGGAAGCGGCCTCCCATTCAAGGATCGAGCATGTCCCTCGCCATCGTCCACAGCCGCGCCCAGATCGGCGTTGAAGCCCCCGTCGTCACGGTTGAAGTGCATATGGCCAATGGCTTGCCATCCCTGACCCTGGTGGGTTTGCCGGAAACCGCAGTAAAGGAAAGCAAGGACCGCGTTCGCAGCGCCATTCTCAACTCGGCCCTGCAATATCCGGCGCGTCGCATCACGCTCAACCTCGCGCCCGCCGACCTGCCCAAGGACGGCGGGCGTTTTGATCTGGCGATAGCCCTGGGGATCCTCGCGGCCAGCGTGCAGGTGCCCGCATTGATGCTTGATGATGTCGAGTGTCTGGGCGAGTTGGCGCTGTCCGGCGAGGTGCGTGCGGTCAAAGGTGTGTTGCCGGCCGCCCTGGCGGCGCGCAAGGCCGGTCGCACCTTGATAGTGCCCAGGGCGAACGCCGAGGAAGCGTGCCTGGCATCAGGGCTGAAGGTGATTGCTGTGGATCATCTGCTGCAGGTAGTGGCGCATTTGAACGGGCACGTGCCGATCGAGCCCTACACGTCAGACGGCTTGCTGTACTTGAACAAACCTTACCCGGACCTCAGTGAAGTACAGGGCCAACTGGCCGCCAAGCGTGCCTTGCTGATTGCCGCAGCGGGGGCACACAACCTGTTGTTCAGCGGGCCGCCCGGTACCGGCAAAACCTTGCTCGCCAGCCGCCTGCCGGGGTTGCTGCCACCGCTCAGCGAGCAGGAAGCGCTGGAGGTTGCGGCGATTCAATCCGTGGTCAGCCTGGCACCGTTGAGCCATTGGCCGCACCGGCCGTTCCGCCAGCCGCACCACTCGGCCTCAGGCCCGGCGCTGGTCGGCGGAGGATCGAAGCCGCAGCCGGGGGAAATCACCCTGGCTCACCACGGCGTGCTGTTTCTGGACGAGCTGCCAGAGTTCGACCGCAAAGTGCTGGAGGTGCTGCGCGAGCCCCTCGAGTCGGGACATATTGTGATTTCCCGCGCGCGGGACCGGGTGAGTTTTCCGGCGCGCTTCCAACTGGTCGCGGCGATGAACCCCTGCCCTTGCGGTTATATGGGCGACCCCAGCGGCCGTTGCCGTTGCACGCCGGAACAGATTCAACGCTATCGCAACAAGCTCTCGGGGCCACTGCTGGACCGGATCGATCTACACCTGACGGTAGCGCGCGAAGCCACGGCACTGAGCCCGGCCCAACAGACCGGCGACAACACCGCGCAAACCGCAGCCCTGGTGGCCGACGCGCGAGAGCGCCAGCAACAGCGCCAGGGTTGCGCCAACGCGTTCCTCGATCTGCCGGGGCTGCGCGAGTACTGCACGCTGACGAAGGCCGATGAAAGCTGGCTGGAAAACGCATGCGAGCGACTGACGCTGTCGTTGCGGGCGGCTCATCGGCTGCTCAAGGTGGCGCGCACTTTGGCCGACCTCGAACAAACGGAAGACATCGCTCGCCACCATCTGCAAGAAGCCTTGCAGTACCGTCCGGCGGTGATCAATTGAGCCTTTCGCCTTTGTGTTCGGAACGCCCTGGCTCAGCGGAACCGATCCACTTCATGTCGCAAGCCCGCCGCCAAGGTCTCCAGCTCCTTGGCGGTGATTGCCAGGTTCGACACCACTTCACGCTGCTCGCTGTTAGCCAGCGCAATACTCTGCAGGTTGCTGCTGAGCAAGGTCGCGGTGCTGCTCTGCTCTTGTGTGGCGGTAGTGATCGCGGCGAACTGCTGGCCGGCCGAGCGGCTTTGCTCGTCGATGCGCGCCAGCGCCGAAGCCACGTCGGCATTGCGCGACAGGCCTTCCTGCATCAGCACATTGCCGTGTTCCATGGTGCTGATGGCATTGCCGGTTTCCTGCTGGATGCTCTGGATCATGCCGGAAATTTCATCGGTGGCCTGGCGAGTGCGCGAAGCCAGGTTGCGCACTTCGTCGGCAACCACGGCAAAGCCACGGCCCTGCTCACCGGCGCGGGCAGCTTCGATGGCCGCATTCAGCGCCAGCAGGTTGGTCTGTTCCGCAATCGACGTAATCACCCCGACGATGCCGCCGATTTCCTGGGAACGCTGGCCCAGGGTGTTGATCACCGTAGCGGTGCTGTTCAGGGCGGAGGCGATATGCTCCAGGGACGACGACGCGTCTTGCATCGAGGCACGGCCGATGCGGGTCTGCTGGGCATTTTCCTGGGCCAGACGCTCGGTGTTGCCCATGTTGTCGGCGATATTCAGCGAAGTGGCGCTGAATTCTTCCACCGCGCCCGCCATGCTGGTGATCTCGCCGGACTGCTGCTCCATGCCTTCATAGGCACCGCCAGACAAACCCGACAACGCCTGGGCACGGCTGTTGACCTCTTCAGCGGCCTTGCGGATATGCGAAACCATGGTCGACAGCGCTTCGCCCATCTGGTTGAAGCTACGGGCCAGTTGGCCGATTTCGTCATGGCTGGAGACGTTGAGGCGCGCGCTCAGGTCGCCCGCACCCAGCGCTTCTGCCTGGCGTACCAGGTCACTCAACGGCGCGAGCTTGCTGCGCAACAGCCACACCGTGGCGCCCACCGCCAGCAGCATTGCCAGCACGCTGCCGATCACCAGGCGCAGGCCGACGTCCCAGGTCACAGCACGAATTTCAGCCTTGGGCATGCTCGCTACGACCGCCCAGGGGCCACCCTCGAACGGTACCGAGACGCTGTAGAAATCTTCGTTCTTATCGCTCCAGAAACGGCCTTCACCCGGCTTCTTCGCCAAGTCGAGCATCACTGGAATGGCTTGATCCAGGGCTTGTACACCGGCCGGCGGCACCAGCCAATGCTTCTGCTCGTCCAGCAGCGAAAGGGAGCCGGTCTGGCCGATACGGAAGCGCTTGAGGTTATCGAACTGGGCTTTCTGCTCGTCGGTGTAGTCGAAACCGATGAACAACACTGCGATGACTTTGCCGCTGGCGTCACGCACCGGGCTGTACTGCGTCATATAGGAGCGATCGAACAACACGGCCCGACCGATGTAGGCTTGCCCGTTGAACACACGCTGGTAGGCCGGGCCCTGGCGATCAAGCACGGTGCCAATGGCGCGGTTGCCGTCCTGCTTGGTCAGGGACGTGCTGATGCGGATAAAGTCATCGCCGCTGCGCACGAATACCGTGGCCACGCCGCCGGACATGTCCTTGAATTCGTCCACTTCACTGAAGTTGTTGTTCAGCACCTGATTGCCCAGGTAGAGGCTGGGGGTCTGCACACCGGCCACAGCGACTGGCTGGTCTGCACGCACGCTCAAGCCTGCGCCGAAGCGCTTTTCAAACAGCCCGCTCAAACGCTGGGTGCTCTCGCGCAAGGTGCTGTGAAAGGTGTTGAGTTGGTCGGCGAGCAGGCGCGCCTCGCTGGCCAGGTGTTCCTCGCGTGTGGCGAGGTTGGCAGTGTCGAGGGAGCGTAAGGCAAAAACGGTACTGCCGCTGATGACGACAGCCAGAATCACGGCCAATGCGAGGCCTAACTGGGAAGCGATCCGAGCGCGAGGTTGAGACATGACAGCTCCTGAGCCGAGGCCAGGATCATCCTGATCTCTTAGCGCTGCTCGGCGAATTATCTAATGGGAAACGATTGTGCACGAGGGTTCCAACACCTTACTTCGGCGCAGTTCTGCAATACTTGAGCAATTCACAAGGGCATCACGCAAACGATTGCACTGCACACACCAAACCCTTCATTCGAAGCGCTCCACAGCAGGCAAAACCATCGCTTGCACCTCGCCTTGAAGAAATTCCGCCAGGCGCCGCAAGCGCTCGCCACCGGGGCGGGTTTTCGGCCACACCAGGTAGTAACTTTCGCCACTGGCGACGGCGGTTGGCCAAGGCAGGCTCAAGCGTTTCTGAGCGACGTCCTCGGCGACCATCAGCAAGTCGCCCATGGACACGCCATAACCCCGCGCGGCAGCGATCATGCCCAACTCAAGCGTGTCGAACACCTGCCCACCCTTGAGCGAAACCCGCGACGCCAGCCCCATGCGCTCCAGCCAGTAACGCCAGTCGCGACGGTCCGGGGTCGGATGCAGTAGCTCAGCCGTCGCCAACCGCGCCACATCCCAGGGGCCGTCATCCAGCAGGTTGGGCGCCCCCACCGGAATGAGCATTTCGGCAAACAGGTAACTGGCCTCCCAGTCCGCCGGAAAGTGCCCGTTGCTGAGCAACACCGCGCAATCGAACGGCTCCTGGTTGAAGTCCACCTCATCGATGCTCATCCACGCGCTGGTGAGTTGCACCTCATTGCCGGGTTGCAAGGCCCGAAAGCGACTCAACCGTGCCAGCAGCCAGCGCATGGTCAGGGTGGAAGGCGCCTTCATGCGCAGAATGTCATCTTCGGCATTCAGGGTATGGCAGGCACGCTCCAGGGCGGCGAAACCTTCGCGCACGCCGGGTAACAGCAAGCGCGCCGCTTCGGTGAGCTGCAAGGTGCGGCCGCTGCGCTGGAAAAGACGGCAGGCGAAATGCTCTTCGAGGGTACGAATATGCCGGCTGACCGCACTTTGGGTAATCGACAGCTCCTGCGCCGCGCGGGTAAAGGAATGGTGGCGTGAAGCGGCTTCAAATGCGCGCAAGGCGTAAAGCGGAGGAAGACGACGAGACATTCTTAAAGCTCCGACGGTGCTATCAGCAGACCCTACCAGAACAGACCAGGCATGAGTTTTAATCATGCTGATGATCGCATTTATCCTTTTGTGCAATACGCGCAAAGCGCCGAGAATCGACCCTTTCCCCCCTTCTGACTTTTTGAGAGTGATGATCATGCAGCATCCGGCACGTACCGAACTCTGGGCCATTCTGCGGCTGTCGGGGCCGTTGATTGCCTCACAGTTGGCGCACATGCTGATGGTGCTGACCGACACCCTGATGATGGCCCGCCTCAGCCCCGAAGCCCTGGCCGGCGGTGGCCTGGGCGCGGCGAGCTATTCGTTCGTGGCGATTTTCTGCATCGGTGTGATTGCGGCAGTGGGGACCCTGGTGGCTATCCGTCACGGTGCCGGCGATATCGAAGGCGCCACCCGCCTGACCCAGGCCGGGTTGTGGCTCGCCTGGTTGATGGCCCTGGCGGCGGCGCTGCTGCTGTGGAACCTCAAGCCGTTGCTGCTGATATTCGGCCAGACCGAAACAAACGTGCAGGCCGCCGGGCAATTCCTTACTCTCCTGCCCTTCGCCCTGCCCGGCTACCTCAGCTTCATGGCGCTGCGCGGCTTCACCAGCGCCATCGGCAAAGCCACCCCGGTGATGGTGATCAGCCTGTGCGGCACGGTGGTCAACTACCTGCTCAACCATGCGCTGATCGAAGGCATGTTCGGCCTGCCCAAGCTCGGGTTGATGGGCATTGGCCTGGTCACGGCGATCGTGGCTAACGGCATGGCGCTGGCGCTGATGTGGTACATCCGCAGCAACCGGACCTACGCCGCGTATCCATTGAGTACAGGCCTGCTGCGCCTCAATACCCAATATTTGCGCGAGCTGTGGCGCCTGGGCCTGCCGATTGGCGGCACCTACGCGGTAGAGGTCGGGCTATTTGCGTTTGCGGCACTGTGCATGGGCACCATGGGCAGCACGCAGTTGGCCGCGCACCAGATCGCCCTGCAAATCGTCTCGGTGGCGTTCATGGTCCCCGCGGGGATGTCCTACGCAGTCACCATGCGTATCGGCCAGCATTATGGCGCCGGACAGTTATTGAAGGCGCGCCTGGCCGGGCGGGTCGGCATGGGGTTTGGCGCCCTGGTCATGCTGGGATTTGCCGTGGTGTTCTGGCTGTTTTCCGACCCGCTGATCGGGCTGTTCCTGGACCATGACGACCCGGCCTTTCACGAAGTGATCGTACTTGCCGTCAGCCTGCTGGCCGTCGCGGCCTGGTTCGAGCTGTTCGACGGCGTGCAGACCATTGCCATGGGCTGCATCCGGGGCCTCAAGGACGCCAAGACCACGTTCCTGGTAGGGCTCGGTTGCTACTGGCTGATCGGCGCGCCATCGGCCTGGTTGATGGCGTTCACCCTGGGCTGGGGACCGACCGGCGTGTGGTGGGGCCTGGCGCTGGGCCTTGCTTGTGCTGCGGTGAGCCTGACCTGGGCGTTCGAAGCGAAAATGAAACGCATGATCCGGCGAGAGCCGCAAACACACACTGCTTTCGAGGCCGCACAGACGCACTAAGGCCCTACTCGATTACAAATGTGGGAGGGGGCTTGCCCCCGATGGCGGTTGTCAGTCACAGGATGTGTTGACTGATACACCGCTATCGGGAGCGAGCCCCCTCCCACATTTTGGATTGGGTTTACAAGGCTGGCATGTTTAGCTCAACAACGCCTGCTGGCTCTGACCAAACGTCAGATACTCCACCAACTCGGCCAGTGGCAACGGTTTACTGATCAAGTAACCCTGGGCTTGATCGCAACCAAACAGTCTCAAAAGCTCAAGCTGCTCGGCGGTCTCCACGCCTTCGGCCACCACTTCCAGGTTGAGGTTGTGGGCCAGGTTGATCATGGCGTGCACCAGCTTGCGATTCTCTTCGCGCTCTTCCATGCCGCCAACGAAGCTCTTGTCGATCTTCAACAAGGCGATCGGCAGACTGTTGAGGTGCACGAACGATGAGAAACCGGTGCCGAAGTCATCCAGGGAAAAACGCACGCCGAGGCGGCCGAGGGCGTCCATGGTCTGTTTGACCAGGTCGCTGCGACGCATCACGGCGGTTTCGGTCAACTCGAACTCCAGCCATTGCGCTTCCACGCCGCGCTCGGCAATCAGCCGGCTGAGGGTCGAGAGCAATTGGCTGTCCTGAAACTGGCGAAACGACAGGTTGACCGCCATGTGCAAGGCCGGCAGGCCGCGTTCGCGCAGGTCTTGCATGTCGCGCAGGGCCCGGGAAATCACCCAGTAGCCCAACGGCACGATCAGGCCGCTCTGCTCGGCCAAGGGTACGAATTCGCTCGGTGGCAGCAGGCCACGCTCGCCGTGACGCCAGCGCACCAGGGCTTCCAGGCCGACGATATGCCCGTCATCCAGGTCCAGGCGCGGCTGGTAATGCAGCTCCAGCTCATCGCGGCGCAGGGCACGGCGCAATTCGCTTTCCAGGTCGGCCAGGCTGCGCGCGTTGCGGTTGATGCGTTCGTTGAAGATATGAAAGGTACAGCCCTGGGTACTTTTGGCCTGCTGCATGGCGATATGAGCGTGCCACATCAACGGATCGGCCCCGGCCCGCGCGCGGGCATGCGCCACCCCCAGGCTGCAGCCGATCAGCAGGCTTTCGCCGTCCACCCAGTACGGCTCGGCCATCACCTGGGTGATGCGCTCGGCCATCCACTCGGCGCGCTGGGGCGCACGGCGGGTGTCGATCAGCAGCGCGAACTCATCGCTGCCCAGCCGCGCCAGTTGATCACCGGCTTCCAGCTGGCTCTTGAGCCGTGATACCACCTGCAGGATCAAGCGGTCGCCGGCCTGGTGACCGAGGGCATCGTTGGCGTGACGGAAGTTGTCGAGGTCCAGATGCCCGAGGGCCAGGCCGCGGCCTTCGTTATCCGCCAGCCGCGCCGCCAGCAAGGTCTGGAAACCCTGGCGGTTGGCAATACCGGTGAGCGGATCCTGTTCGGCCAAGCGCTGCAACGTAGTCTCCAGCACGCCGCGCTCGCGCACGTGGCGCAGGCAACGGCGCAGGGTATCGGCATCCAGCGCGCAATGGATCAGCCAATCGCTGACACCCAGCGGTGCAACCAGCGGTTCCTGCTCCAGCAGCAATACACACGGCAAGCTGCAACGGCCGGGACCGGGTTGCAGATTGGGCGTGGTCAACAGCACCGCACCGTGGTCGTCGTCGAACAGACGACTCACCGAGTCCCAATTGGGCGCACTGATCAGCACAGCCCCATCGCCCATCGGCGCCAGGCACTCGCGCAACAACGCTGCCCACTCAGGCTCATCGGCCAACAGCAGCAAACGCAAGGGTTCGACAGGCGTAGACAAGCTAGCTCCCTAGACTCTGCAAGAATTCGTTGGCGGCGGGCATTATGACGTGCGGCCTGACAATGACAAATGCATGACAAATGATAGGTGTTATCAAACACGCAAACTGTGAAAAATAGTCGCGATACCCCCCACATCCTGCGGCAAAGTAGCAAAACCGGCAAATTTAGATCGAGTGGTACGTCACACCGTCGTTCTAAGGCAGCAGAATCTTGCCAGCCTGTTAAAATGCCCGCCCTTTTGAACAACGACTCCCCGAACTCTGTATGTCCCGACTCAATCCCCGGCAGCAAGAAGCCGTGAACTACGTCGGCGGCCCTCTATTGGTGCTCGCCGGTGCTGGCTCCGGCAAGACCAGCGTGATTACCCGCAAGATCGCGCACCTGATCCAGAACTGCGGGATCCGCGCCCAGTACATCGTCGCCATGACCTTTACCAACAAGGCGGCGCGGGAAATGAAAGAGCGCGTCGGCACCCTGCTCAAGGGTGGCGAAGGCCGTGGCCTCACTGTGTGTACCTTCCACAACCTTGGGCTGAACATCATCCGCAAGGAACATGTACGGCTGGGCTACAAGCCGGGTTTCTCGATCTTCGACGAGACCGACGTCAAGGCCCTGATGACCGACATCATGCAGAAGGAATACGCGGGCGACGACGGCGTCGACGAGATCAAGAACATGATCGGCGCCTGGAAAAACGACCTGATCCTGCCCGCCGAAGCGCTCGAAGCCGCGCGCAACCCCAAGGAACAGACCGCCGCCATCGTCTACACCCACTACCAGCGCACGCTCAAGGCGTTCAACGCGGTGGACTTCGACGACCTGATCCTGCTGCCGGTCAAACTGTTCCAGGAACACAAGGACATCCTGGAAAAGTGGCAGAACAAGGTGCGCTACCTGCTGGTGGACGAATACCAGGACACCAACGCCAGCCAATACCTGCTGGTGAAGCTGCTGATCGGTACGCGCAACCAATTCACCGTGGTGGGCGACGACGACCAGTCGATCTACGCCTGGCGCGGTGCCCGCCCGGAAAACCTGATGCTGCTCAAGGACGACTACCCGTCCCTGAAAGTGGTGATGCTGGAGCAGAACTACCGCTCCACCAGCCGTATCCTGCGCTGTGCCAACGTGCTGATCTCCAACAACCCCCACGAGTTTGAAAAACAACTGTGGAGCGAGATGGGCCATGGCGACGAAATTCGCGTGATCCGCTGCCGCAACGAAGACGCCGAAGCCGAGCGCGTGGCTGTGGAAATCCTCAGCCTGCACCTGCGCACCGACCGGCCTTACAGCGATTTTGCGATCCTGTATCGCGGCAACTACCAGGCCAAGCTGATCGAGCTGAAACTGCAGCACCACCAGGTGCCGTATCGCCTGTCAGGCGGCAACAGCTTTTTCGGGCGCCAGGAAGTGAAAGACCTGATGGCCTACTTCCGCTTGATCGTAAACCCGGATGACGACAACGCCTTCCTGCGGGTGATCAACGTCCCACGCCGGGAAATCGGTTCGACGACCCTGGAAAAACTCGGCAACTACGCCACCGAACGCAAGATCTCGATGTACGCCGCCACCGACGAAATCGGCCTGGGCGAACACCTGGACACGCGCTTCACCGACCGCCTGTCGCGCTTCAAGCGCTTCATGGACAAGGTGCGCGAACAGTGCGCCGGCGAAGACCCGATCAGCGCGCTGCGCAGCATGGTCATGGACATCGACTATGAAAACTGGCTGCGCACCAACAGTTCCAGCGACAAGGCCGCGGACTACCGCATGGGCAACGTCTGGTTCCTGATCGAAGCTCTGAAGAACACCCTGGAAAAAGACGAAGACGGTGAAATGACCGTCGAGGACGCCATCGGCAAACTGGTGCTGCGCGACATGCTCGAACGCCAGCAGGAAGAGGAAGATGGCGCCGAAGGCGTGCAGATGATGACCCTGCATGCGTCCAAGGGACTGGAGTTTCCCTACGTGTTCATCATGGGCATGGAAGAGGAAATACTCCCGCATCGCTCCAGCATCGAAGCCGACACCATCGAGGAAGAACGGCGCCTGGCCTACGTGGGCATTACCCGTGCGCGTCAGACCCTGGCCTTCACCTTTGCCGCCAAGCGCAAGCAATACGGCGAAATCATCGATTGTGCCCCCAGCCGGTTCCTGGATGAGCTGCCGCCGGATGACCTGGCCTGGGAAGGCAATGACGACACACCGACCGAGGTAAAGGCCGTTCGCGGCAACAGCGCCTTGGCCGATATACGCGCGATGTTAAAGCGCTAGAATCGACTACTTTTTAATCTACTTTCGGCGCCTGCTGCGCCACCAGAGGAAGCTTTCCGTGGAAGCACTGCACAAGAAAATTCGCGAAGAAGGCATCGTGCTTTCCGATCAGGTACTCAAGGTTGACGCCTTTTTGAACCACCAGATCGATCCGGCGCTGATGAAACTGATCGGCGACGAATTCGCCGCGCTGTTCAAAGACTCGGGCATTACCAAGATCGTCACCATCGAGGCCTCCGGCATCGCCCCGGCAATCATGACCGGCCTGAACCTTGGCGTGCCAGTGATCTTCGCACGCAAGCAGCAGTCCCTGACGCTGACCGAAAACCTGCTGTCGGCGACGGTGTACTCCTTCACCAAGAAAACCGAAAGCACCGTGGCGATTTCCCCGCGCCACCTGACCAGCAGCGACCGCGTGCTGGTCATCGATGACTTCCTGGCCAACGGCAAGGCGTCCCAGGCGCTGATTTCGATCATCAAGCAAGCGGGTGCGACCGTGGCCGGCCTGGGCATCGTTATCGAGAAGTCGTTCCAGGGTGGCCGTGCGGAGCTGGATGCGCAGGGTTACCGGGTTGAATCGCTGGCGCGGGTGAAGTCGCTGGCGGGTGGCGTCGTTACCTTTATCTGAACCAACGCAGCTCAAAATGTGGGAGGGGGCTTGCCCCCGATTGCGGTGTATCAGTCACCAACTGGTTGGCTGACCCACAGCTATCGGGGGCAAGCCCCCTCCCACATTTTGTCTTATGTTGACTTTTAGTGTGCGGTGGCCTGTAGGCCGGCCAGTAACAGGCGCTGATACAGGTCATCCTTGAATCCCTGCGGCTTATCCAGCCCCATCCGCCTCAGATGCTCGGGAAACGCTTCCGGCTCCGGTGCATCCAGCGCCGCCTTGCCCAGCTCCAGCATCTCGGTCAGTTTGAATTTGCTTTTGAGCCAGTTCAGCGCGCGTAACAGATCCCGCTCCTGCTCCGTGAAATCACTGCCCAGCGGGTACTCCGGGAACAGGCGCCGATGCTTGGCTTGAATCGCCTGGAGCCGTTGCGGTGTATTGTCGGCAAAACGCGGCGCCAGCTTGAAATCCTTGGGTAACTTGCCAGCCTTTTGTGCCTGTTCGATCAAGTCATCCTGGAAACGGGAGTCGGTGATATTGAGCAACGCCTCGATCACCTTGGCATCGGTCTGACCGCGCAAATCGGCAATTCCGTACTCGGTGATGATGATATCCCGCAGGTGCCGGGGAATGGTGCAATGGCCATACTCCCAGACGATATTCGAACTGACCTCCCCCGCCGACTCGCGCCAGCTGCGCAGGATCAGGATCGAACGCGCGCCCTCCAGCGCATGGCCTTGGGCAACGAAGTTGTACTGCCCGCCCACGCCGCTGAGTACGCGGCCATCTTCCAACTGGTCGGCCACACCGGCACCGAGCAAGCTGACCATGATCGCGCTGTTGATAAACCGCGCATCCTGGCGCTGCAAACGCTTGAGCTCTTCCTGGCCGTACAGCTCGTTGATATAGCTGATGCCGGTCATGTTGAATTCCAGCCGCTTGGCGTGGCTCATCTCCTGCAGGCGCTGGTAGAAACTGCGCGGGCCGAGGAAGAATCCGCCATGGACCGAGATGCCATCGGGCTGCGCGGCATCGTCGAGCAGCCCGGCATTGGCCTGCTGCTGGGTCGCCACGTCCGGGTACACTTTGCGCCGGATGATCCCGGCATCGGCCAGTACCAGCAGGCCGTTGACGAACATTTCGCTGCAACCGTAAAGG
Source organism: Pseudomonas sp. MUP55 (assembly GCF_034043515.1). Classification (NCBI taxonomy): domain Bacteria; kingdom Pseudomonadati; phylum Pseudomonadota; class Gammaproteobacteria; order Pseudomonadales; family Pseudomonadaceae; genus Pseudomonas; species Pseudomonas sp. MUP55. The sequence goes on from NZ_CP138214.1 coordinate 5,737,931, forward strand.
CCACGGGCGAACGGCTCAACGCCGCCCTCACGGCTGATCAGGGGCGCCCACTGATACACATCCAGGTCGGTCAGCAGCAATCGATAGGCTTCGTTATCAGCCTGGCGCGCCAGCAACGCGGCAGTCAGCGCATCGCCCATGGAGCCGATGCCGATCTGCAAGGTGCCTCCGTCGCGCACAAGGGTGCTGGCATGCAGGCCGATAAAGTGGTCCTGGAACCCCACCGGCATGTTTGGCGTGGAGAACAACGTGGTGCTGTCTTTCTCATCGAGCAGGTAGTCGAAGGCGTCCATGCCCAACTCGGCATCGCCGGGCATGTAGGGCAAGTCGCTGTGGACCTGGCCGACGATCAGGATGGTCTCACCCGCCGCGCGCCGCTTGGCGATCATTGGCAGCAGGTCGAGGGTGATGTCCGGGTTGCAGCTCAGGCTCAGGCGGTCGGGATGCTCGGCGCTGCTGGCAACCAGTTGCGCTACCAGGTTCAGGCCGGCGGCGTTGATGTCCCGGGCGGCATGGCTGTAGTTACTGCTGACGTAATCCTGCTGGGCCGCGGCGCTGTGGAGCAGGCTGCCGGGCTGCATGAAGAACTGCTGCACGCGGATATTCTTCGGCAGGCTGTCCTTGTGCAGGTCGGCGAGAAAATCCAGCTCGGGGTAGTCGCCAAACACGCGCTCGATAAAGGGTTCGAGAAAGCGCTTCTGCAAACCGTCGCCCAGGGTGGGCCGGCCCAGACTCAGCGCGGTGTAGATCGTCAGCTCCCGCTCAGGCAACTGGGCGATGCGCCGGTACAGCGCATTGACGAACAGGTTGGGCTTGCCCAGCCCCAGCGGCATGCCCATGTGGATATGCGCCGGCAAGCGGGCCAGTACGTCGTCAACTGCTTGCTCGATTGAACACAACTGCACCATCCGACTGCTCCCGAACATTCCATGAATTGGGGTTGGACCGAGCTTGCCGGGTCTTTGCTGCATTGACCAGTGTCGAAAGATAATCCCGGGCACAAAAAAGCCGCTCGTAAGCGGCTTTTTTGGCGAAGATCGGTGGGTTAAAGCCCTGACATTTTCTTGATAGCACCCTTCAGATCGTCATCCGAGCAATCCGCGCAGGTGCCCTTGGGCGGCATGGCGTTGATGCCGGTGATCGCCTTGGCCAGGATACCGTCAAGGCCACCCTGATGATCGGCACGCTCTTTCCACGCGGCGGTATCGCCGATTTTCGGCGCACCCAGCAAGCCTGTGCCGTGGCAAGCATTACAGTGCTTGGTGATGATTTCATCCGGGGTTCTGGCACCGCCGCCGCCCGCTGCGACAGCGACCTCCATGCCTTTGCATTCCTGGCCCTGGACGCAGACCTGGCCCACAGGCTCCAGGCGCTTGGCGATGTCATCATTGGTCGCAGCTTGAGCGCTGACAGCCCATAGGGCCAGTACGGTTGCTGGTGCAGCCAGCATTTTCATAATTAGGTTCACGCGTTCACCCTCAATGGTGGCTATTCACGCCTGCGGCCACGGTTTCGCAGGCGGCGAAAGTATAGCGGTTAGCCCGACCGGCCGAAACAACCCTATTAAATAAAGGGAGATTCGACCTCACGGTGTACAGCTGCGCGAACCCCTGCAACGCTGGCAGGGCGCCTCTTTTCTAGAAGTTCGCGGGTGTGGCTGCGCTGATTAGTCGCGCCGGCACGTCGAACGGATTGCGAAAACGATGGGGCTTACTACTTTCAAAGTAGTAGCTATCGCCAGCCTCAAGCACAAAAGTTTCAAGACCGACCACCAGTTCCAGGCGCCCTTCCACCAGAATCCCGGTTTCTTCGCCTTCATGGGTCAGCATTTCTTCGCCCGTGTCGGCGCCTGGCGGGTAGATTTCGTTGAGAAACGCGATGGCCCGGCTGGGGTGCGCTCGGCCAACCAGCTTCATGGTGACGGCACCGTCGGAAATGTCGATCAGCTCATTGGCTTTATAGACGATCTGCGTCGGTATTTCCTGGAGGATCTCTTCGGAAAAGAACTCGACCATGGACATGGGAATGCCACCCAGCACCTTGCGCAGGGAACTGATCGAGGGGCTGACGCTGTTTTTCTCGATCATCGAAATGGTGCTGTTGGTGACGCCCGCGCGCTTGGCAAGCTCGCGCTGGGAAAGGCCTTTGAGTTTACGGATGGATTGCAGTCGTTCGCCGACGTCCAATGCAGGAGCCTCCTAGGATTCAGGCTTTGTTGTAATTGAGCGTTATCATGGCGACAGCGTTCAGTATTTACAACACTTGGGCCTAAATCCCGAGCGGCGGCATTCGTAGCGGGCGATCAAGCCCCGCAATAGAGCCTTGGCACTCGGCGCAGGTTGCAGAAGATCTGGTAAGGGATGGTCTGCGCTGCGGTCGCGACGTCGCTGGCGAGGATATTCTTGCCCCACAACTCCACCGTGGAACCCAACCCCGCCTGGGGCACATCCGTCAGGTCGACACACAGCATGTCCATGGACACCCGGCCCAGTAACTGGCTGCGCTGGCCGGCGACCAGCACCGGTGTGCCAGTGGGGGCGTGACGCGGGTAGCCATCGGCATACCCCATGGCCACCACGCCGATGCGCATCGGCTTGGGCGTGACGAACCTGGCACCGTAGCCTACTGGCTCACCCGCCGGCAGTTCGCGGACGCAGATGATCCTGGACTCCAGGGTCATCACCGGCTGCAAACGTGCAGCGATGGCCTGGTCTTCACCAAAGGGCGTAGCGCCGTAGAGCATGATGCCTGGGCGCACCCAGTCGCTGGTCACACTCGGCCAACCCAATACGGCCGGTGAATTGCGCAGGCTGACTTCCGCTGCCAAGCCCTGACGAGCCGCTTCGAACACTGCCACTTGTTCGGTGCTGCTCACGCAATCGAGCTCGTCGGCGCGGGCGAAATGGCTCATCAACACGATCTTCGCGACTTTGCCGCTGGCCAGCAGGCGCTTGTAAGCGTCCTGGTAATCCTTGGGATGCAGGCCGACACGGTGCATGCCCGAGTCCAGCTTGAGCCAGATGGTCAACGGCTTGCTCAGCGCGGTCTGCTCGATAGCCTCCAGTTGCCACAGCGAATGCACCACGCACCACAGATCCTGCTCGATGATCAGCGGCAGTTCGTCGGCTTCGAAAAAGCCTTCCAGCAGCAGCACCGGCGCACGTATCCCGGCGGCGCGCAGCTCCAGAGCCTCTTCGATGCACGCCACCGCGAACCCATCGGCCTGGGCTTCCAGCGCCTGGGCAACAGGTACCGCGCCATGGCCGTAGGCATCCGCCTTGATCACGGCCAAGGCTTTGGCCCCGGTGACTTCGCGGGCCAATTGGTAGTTGTGGCGCAGGGCTTGGAGGTCGATCAGGGCACGGGCAGGACGCATGGCGGCAGGCTTCTAGGCGGCAGAGTGAAGAAAAACCGGCGCCGACCAACAACATCGGCGCCGGGAGAGGGATGCTTATTTAAGGCAGCGCGGCCACGACGGACAGCTCTACCAGGATTTGCGGTTCACACAGTTTGGCTTCAACCGTGGCGCGAGCCGGCGCGACGCCCTTGGCAGCCACGTATCCCACACCGCATTCATGCCGGCGAAGTCGGCATCGATGTCTTTCAAATAGATCGTCACCGACAGCAAACGGGTCTTGTCGGTGCCGGCCAGGTCCAGCAAACGCTCGATGTTGACCAGGGTTTCGCGGGTCTGCTGCTCGATGCCGGCACTCATGTCGTCGCCGACCTGGCCTGCCAAATACACGGTACCGCTGTGAACAACGATCTGGCTCATGCGCTCATTGGTGAGCTGGCGCTGGATTGACATGTCGTGCGGACTCCTGGTGATTGCCATAACGGGAAATAGCGAGGCCTTCGGCGCTGATCTGCGGGGTTTTCTTCGCCATCAGGTCGGCCAGCAAGCGACCGGAGCCGCAGGCCATGGTCCAGCCGAGGGTGCCATGGCCGGTATTCAGGAACAGGTTCTTGAATGGGGTGCCGCCGACAATCGGTGTGCCATCGGGTGTGGTCGGGCGCAGACCGGTCCAGAAACTGGCCTGGGCCAGATCGCCGCCTTGAGGATAAAGGTCGTTGACGATCATCTCCAGGGTTTCACGCCGCCGCGGGTTAAGCGACAGGTCAAAACCAGCGATCTCAGCCATGCCGCCGACGCGAATGCGGTTGTCGAAACGGGTGATCGCCACTTTGTAGGTTTCGTCCAGGATGGTCGAGGTCGGCGCCATCGCCGGGTTGGTGATCGGCACGGTCAGCGAGTAGCCCTTGAGGGGGTACACCGGCGCCTTGATCCCCAGCGGCTTGAGCAGCTTGGGCGAATAACTGCCGAGGGCCAGCACATAACGGTCGGCGGTTTCCAACTGGCCGTCGATCCACACGCCGTTGATGCGGTCGCCTGCGTAATCGAGGCGCTGGATGTCCTGTTCGAAACGGAACTCCACGCCCAACTGCTTGCACATCTCCACCAGGCGGGTGGTGAACATTTGGCAGTCGCCGGTCTGGTCGTTGGGCAGGCGCAGGGCGCCGGCAAGAATATCGGTGACGCTGGCCAGGGCCGGTTCAACCCGGGCGATGCCGGCACGGTCCAGCAGTTCGAACGGCACGCCGGACTCCTGCAACACGGCAATGTCCTTGGCCGCGCCATCGAGCTGGGCCTGGGTGCGGAACAGTTGGGTGGTGCCCAGGCTGCGCCCTTCGTAGGCGATCCCGGTTTCAGCGCGCAGTTCGTCCAGGCAGTCACGGCTGTACTCGGACAGGCGGACCATGCGCTCCTTGTTCACCGCATACCGGCTCGCGGTGCAGTTGCGCAGCATCTGCGCCATCCACAGGTACTGGTCGATATCGGCGGTGGCTTTGATCGCCAGCGGCGCATGACGTTGCAGCAGCCATTTGATCGCCTTGAGCGGCACGCCCGGCGCGGCCCATGGCGACGCGTAGCCTGGGGATACCTGGCCGGCGTTGGCGAAACTGGTCTCCATGGCGGCGGCCGGTTGCCGGTCGACCACCACGACGTCAAAGCCGGCCCGAGCCAAATAGTAGGCACTGGTCACGCCAATGACGCCGCTACCCAAGACCAGAACGCGCATTTTTATATCCTCATCGCGGCCAAGCCGCTGACGTGTGTTATTCGAGCAATGATGAGCGCAGTGTAAAAAACAATCGCCAGTGCATTTCACTATATAAATGCCTATATTTGGCGACAATTCTCGGCACAAATGCTTTTTACAGAGGCGTATCCCCTATGCGTACCAACACCCAGACCAAGCGGGAGCTGGACAAGATCGACCGCAATATCCTGCGCATCCTGCAAACCGATGGGCGCATTTCGTTCACTGAGCTGGGAGAGAAGGTCGGGCTGTCGACGACGCCGTGTACCGAGCGGGTGCGCCGCCTGGAGCGCGAAGGGATCATCATGGGCTACAACGCGCGGCTCAACCCCCAGCATTTGAAAGGAAGTTTGCTGGTATTTGTCGAGATCAGCCTGGATTACAAGTCCGGCGACACGTTTGAAGAGTTCCGCCGCGCCGTGCTCAAACTGCCCCACGTGCTGGAATGTCACCTGGTGTCGGGGGACTTCGACTATCTGGTCAAAGCACGGATTTCCGAGATGGCCTCTTACCGAAAATTACTCGGCGACATCCTGCTCAAGTTGCCCCATGTGCGCGAATCCAAGAGCTATATCGTGATGGAAGAAGTGAAGGAAAGCCTGAACCTGCCAATCCCCGATTAACCTGACACAACTCAATCAAATGTGGGGGGGGCAAGCCCGCTCCCACACTGACCCAGTACATCCGCTACACCAGTACTTGTCGGGTACTCGCCATATACGCGTGAATCTGCTTTTCAACCCGAGGGTGTATCAACTCCACCGGCCGCCGACCGTTGGGGCATGGCAGGGTCGTAGTGGTGCCAAACAGCCTGCAGATCAGCGGACGCTCATCGTAAACCGTGCAGCCGTCAGGCCCCAGGTGCACGCAGTTCAGCTCGTCCATGGCGGCTTCCTGCTCGGCAGCCGTCTTGCGTGGCAGGCGCGACATTTCCTCAGGCGAAGTGGTCACCGGCCCACAGCAGTCGTGGCAACCAGGGACACACTCGAACGAAGGAATCTGCCTGCGCAAAGCGCTGACTTTCTGACTGTTGCAACTCATCCAAATCCACACCCAACCGCGACTAGACGCGGATTCTGCCGTAAAACGCCCCGCGCAGACAGCTTCGCCCGACCGCTGTATCCTGCGTCAAATTTTCCAAACAGGGAGCTCCCCATGACCGCCAGCGCCCGCCACACCGCGTCCTACTACGCTGCCAGCAGCGTGCCGCACCCCGATTACCCGGCGTTGACCGGTGAGGTGCGCGCCGATGTCTGCGTGATTGGCGGCGGCTATTCCGGGCTCAACACCGCCCTGGAGCTGGCCGAGCGCGGGTTCAGCGTGGTGCTGCTGGAGGCGCGCAAGATCGGCTGGGGCGCCAGCGGGCGTAACGGCGGGCAGCTGATTCGCGGCGTTGGCCATGGCCTTGACCAGTTCGCCAAGGTGATCGGCACCGACGGCGTGCGCCAGATGAAGCTGATGGGCCTGGAAGCCGTGGAGATCGTGCGCGAACGTGTCGAACGCTTCCAGATCGCCTGCGACCTGACCTGGGGTTACTGCGACCTGGCCAACAAAGCCCGCGACCTTGAGGGCCTCGCCGAAGACGCCGAAGAGCTGCGCAGCCTGGGTTATCGCCATCCAGTCCGCCTGCTGCAAGCCAGCGAGATGGGCAGCGTGATCGGCTCCGACCGCTATGTAGGCGGGATGATCGACATGGGTTCCGGGCATCTGCACCCGCTGAACCTCGCCCTGGGTGAAGCCGGCGCCGCGCAGCAGTTGGGCGTGAAGTTGTTCGAGCAGTCTGAAGTGACGCGCATCGACTACGGCTCGCAGGTCAAGGTGCACACCGCCCAGGGCCAGGTGCTCGCCAACACCCTGGTACTGGCCTGCAACGCGTACATCAACGGCCTCAATCCACACCTGAGCGGCAAGATACTGCCCGCGGGCAGCTACATCATCGCCACCGAACCCCTGAGTGAAGCGCAAGCTGCCAACCTGCTGCCGCAGAACATGGCGGTGTGCGACCAGCGGGTAACGGTGGACTATTTTCGCCTATCCGCCGACCGCCGCCTGTTGTTCGGCGGCGCCTGCCATTATTCCGGGCGCGACCCGAAAGACATCGGCGCCTATATGCGGCCAAAGATGCTGCAGGTGTTCCCGCAGTTGGCCAACGTGAAGATCGGCTACCAATGGGGCGGCATGATCGGCATCGGCGCCAATCGGTTGCCGCAGATCGGACGCCTGGCGGATCACACCAATGTGTATTACGCCCAGGCCTACGCCGGTCATGGCCTGAACGCCACGCACCTGGCCGGCAGGTTGCTGGCCGAAGCCATCAGCGGCCAGCAGCAAGGGCGCTTCGACCTGTTCGCCCAAGTGCCGCACATCACCTTCCCTGGCGGTAAACACCTGCGCTCGCCGCTGCTGGCCCTGGGGATGCTCTGGCACCGCCTCAAGGAGCTGGTCTGATCAATCGCGCCAGAATGGCTTCAAGCCTTCGTGGCGCGCCTGTTCTGCCGTGAGGCCTACGTCGAGCAATTGCTCCCGAGTCAGCGTGAGCAAGGCCTTGCGCGTATGGCGGCGGCGCCGGAACAGGCTCCAGCGGGTTTCGCCAGGCATGGACAACGTCCGCTCCTGGGCGGCTTCCAGTTCCTGGCTGTGTAATGCCAGCCGCACATCGCTCATGCCGTTCATCTTGTTATCCCTCGTTAGCTTGCTGCCTTGAGTGACTAGAATGAACGGCCGCGCAAAACCAATACAGATTCAACCTACCTTTATTAAATCCATACAGATACTGCCTATGAACGGCTGAATCCTGTATTTTCTGCCTATCTGTATTGGTCCCCTGGGAGTGACCGCCGTGACCCTCTACGTCAACCTCGCCGAATTGCTGGGCACCCGCATCGAACAAGGCTTCTATCGCCCCGGCGACCGCCTGCCTTCCGTGCGGGCATTGAGCGTGGAACATGGGGTCAGCCTGAGCACCGTGCAGCAAGCCTATCGGTTGCTGGAAGACAACGGCCTGGCGATGCCCAAGCCCAAGTCCGGCTATTTTGTGCCGGTGGGCCGTGAACTGCCGGCGCTACCCGAGGTGGGTCGCCCCGCCCAGCGGCCGGTGGAAATTTCCCAGTGGGATCAGGTGCTGGAGTTGATTCGCGCGGTGCCGCGCAAGGACGTCATACAGCTGGGCCGTGGCATGCCGGATGTATTGTCGCCCACCATCAAGCCACTGCTGCGCAGCCTGGCCCGTATCAGCCGCCGCCAGGATCTGCCGGGGCTGTATTACGACACCATCCTTGGCTGTATGGAGTTGCGCGAGCAAATTGCGCGACTGTCATTGGATTCCGGTTGCCAACTGGCTGCCGACGACATCGTCATCACCACCGGCTGCCACGAGGCCCTTTCCACCAGCATTCGCGCCATTTGTGAACCCGGCGATATCGTTGCGGTGGACTCGCCAAGTTTCCACGGTGCCATGCAGACCCTCAAGGGTCTGGGCATGAAAGCCCTGGAGATCCCCACCGACCCGATCACCGGCATCAGCCTTGAAGCATTGGAACTGGCGCTGGAGCAGTGGCCGATCAAAGTCATCCAGCTCACCCCGAACTGCAACAACCCATTGGGTTACATCATGCCGGAGGCGCGCAAACGCGCACTGCTGACGTTGGCCCAGCGCTTTGACGTGGCGATCATCGAAGACGATGTGTATGGCGAACTGGCCTACAGCTACCCGCGCCCGCGCACCATCAAATCCTTCGACGAAGACGGCCGGGTGCTGCTGTGCAGCTCGTTCTCCAAGACCCTGGCGCCTGGCCTGCGCATTGGCTGGGTTGCGCCGGGGCGCTACCTGGACCGAGTGCTGCACATGAAATACATCAGCACGGGCTCTACGGCCACGCAGCCGCAGATCGCGATAGCGGAATTTCTCAAGGGCGGCTATTTCGAACCTCATTTGCGCAGGATGCGTACCCAATACCAGCGCAATCGCGACCTGATGCTCGACTGGGTCAGCCGCTACTTCCCTGCCGGCACGCGCGCCAGCCGGCCCCAAGGCAGTTTCATGCTGTGGGTGGAATTGCCGGAAGGCTTCGACACCCTCCAGCTCAACCGTGCACTGATGGAACAAGGCGTACAGGTGGCGGTAGGCAGCATTTTTTCTGCCTCCGGCAAGTACCGTAACTGCCTGCGCATGAACTACGCTGCCAAACCGACGCCGCAGATCGAAGAGGCGGTGCGCAAGGTTGGTGCCGCTGCGCGCAAAATGCTGGAAGAATCGGCGGACTGACCTTTTCCGAGCAATTGCCGTCATATGCCGACAACCGCCCTGACCTGGATGCCGCTTCCTTGATGATTCAACGGCTTTTACCGTTTTTCCTGCTGGGAGCGCTGGCACTGGGTGGTTGCGCGACGGCGCACACACCGCGCGAACCCAGTGACGCGCTGCCGGCGGCACAGTCTTCCTTTGGCCGCTCGATCCAGGCCCAGGCGGCACCGTATCAGGGCCGCTCGGGCTTTCGTTTGCTGCCCAACAGCAGCGAAGCCTTCGTGGCCCGTGCCGAGTTGATCCGCAACGCCCAGACCAGCCTCGACCTTCAGTACTACATCGTGCATGACGGCATCAGCACGCGCATGCTCGTGGATGAACTGCTCAAGGCCGCCGACCGTGGCGTGCGCGTGCGCATTTTGCTCGACGACACCACCAGCGACGGGCTCGACCAGATCATCGCCACCCTCGCCGCTCATCCCAAGATCGACATCCGCCTGTTCAACCCGCTGCACCTGGGGCGCAGCACGGGCGTAACGCGCGCCATGGGCCGCCTGTTCAACCTGTCGCTGCAACACCGGCGCATGCACAACAAGCTGTGGCTGGCCGACAACAGCGTGGCGATCGTGGGTGGCCGCAACCTGGGGGATGAATACTTCGATGCCGAACCTAACCTGAATTTCACCGATATCGACATGCTCAGCGTCGGGCCGGTGGCTGAGCAGTTGGGTCACAGCTTCGATCAGTACTGGAACAGCGCGCTGAGCAAGCCTATCGATGAGTTTGTCTCAAGCATGCCGTCCAAGGTCGACCTCGCGGTGGCGCGTGGGCGCCTTGAGGCCTCGCTGGCTCAATCGCGCCAGCAGAACCACGCCCTGTATAACCGCCTGCGTACCTACCAGACCCAGCCGCGCATGGACATCTGGCGGCGCGAGTTGATCTGGGCCTGGAACCAGGCGTTGTGGGACGCCCCGAGCAAGGTGCTGGCCAAGGCCGACCCGGACCCGCAATTGCTGCTCACCACCCAACTGGCGCCGGAGCTGCAGGGGGTCAGCCATGAGCTGATCATGATTTCGGCGTACTTCGTTCCGGGGCCGCCGGGGCTGGTTTACCTGACGGGCCGCGCCGATGCGGGCGTGTCGGTGAGCCTGTTGACCAATTCCCTCGAGGCCACTGATGTACCGGCCGTGCACGGCGGCTATGCGCCCTATCGCAAGGCGCTGCTGGAGCATGGCGTGAAACTCTATGAGCTGCGTCGCCAACCGGGCGACCCCAGTGCAAACAGCGGCCCGCACCTGTTTCGTCGAGGCAGTTTCCGCGGTTCCGACTCCAGCCTGCACAGCAAGGCGATGATTTTCGATCGGGAAAAGTCGTTTATCGGCTCGTTCAATTTCGATCCACGCTCGGTGCTGTGGAACACCGAAGTCGGCGTGCTGGTGGACAGCCCGGAACTGGCGGAACACGTGCGCAACCTGGCGCTGCAAGGCATGGCGCCAGCGTTGAGCTACGAGGCGAAACTGCAGGACGGGCAGATCGTGTGGGTGACCGAAGATAACGGCCAATTGCACACCCTGACCCAGGAGCCGGGCACTTGGTGGCGCCGGTTCAACGCATGGTTCGCCACCTCGGTGGGCCTGGAACGCATGCTTTGAAAAAACGCAGGGCAGCTCAGACCGGTTGCGCTGCGCCAAACGCACCCTGGCGCAATAGCAACAGCACCAGCCCCAAGGCCCCGGCCGCCATCAGTAGTGGCAGCGCGTGCCCACTGATCCATTGGCTGCCTGCCCCCGCCAGCAACGGGCCAATCAGGCAACCGACACCCCACAGCTGCGCGATGTGAGCGTTGGCGCGCACCAAGGCGTCGTCGCGGTAGCGCTCGCCGATCAGGATCAGCGACAAGGTAAACAACCCGCCCGCGCTGGCGCCGAACAGCACCCATAAAGACCAGATCAGTGGTGTGTGCATCAATAGCGGAATCGCCAGGCTTGAGGCCAGCAACAGCAACGCGCAGCCGAGAAACAAGGTGCGCCGAGGCAGGTAATCCGCCAGTGCGCCGATGGGCAATTGCAGCAGCGCATCACCGACCACCACCGTACTGACCATCGCCAGAGCGATTTCGGCGGTGAAGCCTTGTTGCAGGCAATACACCGGCAGCAACGTCAGGATCATCGCTTCGAACGCAGCGAACAGCGCAACCGCCCAGGCAATGGCCGGCAGGCTCAGGCAGAAACGCCAGAGGTCGGCAAAGGTCACGCTGAACGATTCGGCGCTGGGCGCGCCGGAGCGGCCAAGCAAGGCCAGCGGAGCCACCAGAAGCAGGCCAACGCCCACCCAGAAACCGTAATCGTGGTCGGTGCCGATCACACCCAGCAACAAAGGGCCTGATAGCTGGCTCAGGGCATAAGTGCAGCCGTACAACGCCACCAGTCGGCCACGCCACTGCTCCACCACCAACTGGTTGATCCAGCTTTCCCCCAGGATAAACACGATGGTCAGGATCACCCCAATCATCAGCCGCAGCACCAGCCACACCGGATAACTGGGCAGGATCGCGAGCAAGCCGATGGACAGCGCACCGGCCCATAGACACAGGCGCATCAGGTTGGCGGTACCAAGCCAGGAGGCCATGCGGCTGGAAACCTTGGCGCCCAGCAGCACGCCGAACGCAGGCATCGCAGCCATCACGCCAATGGCGAAACTGCCATAACCCCAGCCTTCCAGACGCAGCGACACCAACGGCATGCTCACACCCAGCGCCAGCCCGACGCTGAGTACCGAGGCCAGCACGGCAAAATAGGTCGCCCAACGCATGTCCACGCTCCTGTGGATAATTTTCAGGGTTGTAAACGAACTGTAGGAGCGAGCTTGCTCGCGAAGAACTCAAAGACACCGCGTTCAACCAGACAGCACGCTTTATCGTTGGCGTTTTTCGCGAGCAAGCTCGCTCCTACAGGGGGCCTGCGGTGTAACGTAACTTAGAGCTTGATCCAGGTCGCTTTCAGCTCGGTGTATTTGTCGAACGCATGCAGCGATTTATCGCGACCGTTACCCGACTGCTTGAAGCCACCGAACGGAGCGGTCATGTCGCCGCCATCGTACTGGTTGACCCACACACTGCCCGCACGCAGGGCCTTGGCTGTCAGGTGTGCCTTGGAGATATCCGCCGTCCACACCGCCGCAGCCAGGCCATATTGGGTGTCGTTGGCTATGGCGATGGCTTCTTCGGCGCTGTCGAAGGTGATCACCGACAGGACCGGCCCGAAGATCTCTTCCTGGGCAATCTTCATGGCGTTGGTCACACCGTCGAAGATGGTCGGCTCAACGTAGGTGCCACCGGTTTCTTCCAGGGTACGCTTGCCACCGGCAACCAGCGTGGCGCCGTCGGCATGGCCCGCTTCGATGTAGGACAGCACATTGTTCATCTGCTGGGTGTCCACCAGCGCACCCACATTGGTGGCCGGGTCCAGCGGGTTACCCGGCTTCCAGCCCTTGAGCGCCTCGATCACCAGCGGCAGGAACGTGTCCTTGATTGAACGCTCCACCAGCAGGCGCGATCCGGCGGTGCAGACTTCGCCCTGGTTAAAGGCGATGGCACTGGCGGCAGATTCGGCGGCGGCTTGCAGGTTCGGCGCATCGGCGAACACGATGTTGGGGCTCTTGCCGCCGGCTTCCAGCCACACACGCTTCATGTTCGACTCGCCGGAACGGATCAACAGTTGCTTGGCGATTTTGGTGGAGCCGGTAAACACCAGGGTGTCCACGTCCATGTGCACCGCCAACGCGTTACCCACGGTATGCCCGTAGCCTGGGAGTACGTTGAACACGCCTTTGGGAATGCCGGCTTCAACGGCCAGGGCGGCGATGCGGATGGCGGTCAGCGGGGATTTTTCGGACGGCTTTAGAATCACCGAGTTACCGGTCGACAGCGCCGGGCCGAGCTTCCAGCAGGCCATCATCAGCGGGAAGTTCCACGGTACGATCGCACCGACCACGCCAACCGGCTCACGGGTCACCAGACCCAGTTGGTCATGGGGCGTGGCCGCCACTTCATCGTAAATCTTGTCGATTGCCTCACCGCTCCAGCTCAGCGCTTGCGCCGCGCCAGGTACGTCGATGTTCAGCGAGTCACTGATCGGCTTGCCCATGTCCAGGGTTTCAAGCAGGGCCAGCTCTTCGGCATTGGCCTTGAGCAGCGCGGCGAAACGGATCATGACGGACTTGCGCTTGGCCGGCGCCAGGCGCGACCACACGCCGGAATTGAACACGGCACGGGCGTTTTCCACGGCGCGCTGGGCGTCGGCGGCGTCACAGCTGGCTACGCTGGCAAGCAGACGGCCATCGACCGGGCTGATGCATTCGAAGGTGTCACCGGACGCGGCGGCGGTGTATTCGCCATTGATGTAGGCGCGGCCTTCGATCTTCAGGTCCTTGGCGCGTTGTTCCCAGTCAGCATGGGTCAGGGTGGTCATGCAAGTGTCCTCCTCTTATTGGATACAAGCGCCGGGGAGATTAGTCCCGACGCCTCCACGAATTCTTGCCTGGCCAGCCTGATGTTCGGCTCAAGGCAGCTGCCACCCTAAACCAGCGGCTGGGGATGTTTCAATATATTTGACATAACGCCTTCAAACACCCTTGCGATGTTCATTTTAATAAACATAGACTTTGGGCTCTCCAACCGCAGGCCAGACGGGACAAGCACATGAGCATCCAGGACATCGTCGATTTCAGCCAAGCCAACACCGCCCCCGACCGCTATCGCCCTGCCGCCGAAAAAATCCTCAAGGGTGACCCCGAACAGACGATCTACAACCACTACAACAGCCCATGCGGACAAATGAACGCGGGCGTCTGGGAAGGCGAAGTCGGGCAGTGGAAAGTCAATTACACCGAGCATGAGTACTGCGAGATCGTGCAGGGGGTCTCCGTACTGCGCGATGCCGAGGGGAATGCCAAAACCTTGCGCGCTGGCGACCGCTTCGTGATCCCCGCAGGCTTCAGCGGCACCTGGGAAGTGCTGGAAGCGTGCCGCAAGATCTACGTGGTGTTTGAACAGAAAGCCTGATCGGTGAACAGCGGTGCGGCGTTGCCACGCAGAGCGTGGGAACGATCATCACAGGCAAAAAAAAGCCCGTATCGTGAGATACGGGCTTTTTTTCACAAGGAAGGAAATCAATTACTTGATTTTGCCTTCTTTGTAGATCACGTGCTTGCGAACGCGCGGGTCGAACATTTTCTTTTCGAGCTTGTCCGGGGTAGTACGCTTGTTCTTGTCGGTAGTGTAGAAGTGACCAGTACCGGCGCTAGAGATCATTCGAATCAATTCACGCATGATAGAGCTCCTTAGATCTTGCCGGCGGCGCGGATTTCGGCCAGCACGACAGTGATGCCACGCTTGTCGATGATACGCATGCCTTTGGCAGATACACGCAGGCGAACAAAACGTTTCTCTTCTTCAACCCAGAAGCGGTGATGCTGCAGGTTCGGCAGGAAACGACGACGGGTTTTGTTATTTGCGTGGGAAATGTTATTCCCAGTCACCGGACCCTTACCGGTAACTTGACAGACTCTCGACATGCCTCAGCCCTCTAAAACCACATGCCCAACCCGGCATGGGTTGGCCGCTTAATCTCTCAGTCATTTGGCGCCAGGCGCCGCGTTTCTTTAGGGTCTTACCGGCTACACCTACAAGCGAAGGAACCGGGCCCCTAGAAAAGAGCGCTGCTTTATACCAGAAAGACCCAGGTGCAACAACAGCGAGTGTGTTTTTACCTGGGTAAATCTCGGCCATTGGCGCCTGAACCGTTGCCAGGAGGGGCCGCTACAACAGCCGACCGCTCGTCGCACAGAATGATTTTCAGCGCTCGCAAGTACTCGGACCTGCAGGATGAAACGCGCTGAAGCGCCATCAAAACAGCATTTGAGCCAAAAGCACAGGCAAAAATAGGCTAGTCATTTAACCAACAGGCCACTACGGTAGGCCTTTTCCAGACTGCACTCGCAGATGGGCCTTCGATCTGCACAGGAAACCGAATATGCGCCTCGCTGCCCTACCGCTATTGCTAGCCCCCCTCTTTATCGCGCCGATGGCCGTTGCCGCCACCAACCTGAGCGTTTGCACCGAGGCCAGCCCCGAAGGGTTCGACGTGGTGCAGTACAACTCCTTGACCACCACCAACGCCTCGGCGGATGTGCTGATGAACCGTCTGGTGGACTACGACGCAAGCGCCGGAAAACTGGTCCCGAGCCTGGCCGAGAGCTGGGAGGTCTCGCCAGATGGCCTGACATACACGTTCAAGTTGCACCCGAACGTGAAATTCCATCGCACCGAATATTTCACCCCGAGCCGCACCCTGACGGCCGAAGATGTGCGCTTCAGCTTCGAACGCATGCTCGACCCAGCCAACCCGTGGCACAAGATCGCCCAGAGCGGCTTTCCGCATGCGCAATCGCTGCAATTGCCCACGCTGATCAAGAAGATCGACGCCCTCGACCCGCTGACCGTGCGTTTTACCCTTGACCACGCCGACTCCACGTTTCTTGCCGCGCTGAGCATGGGCTTTGCCTCGATCTACCCGGCTGAATATGCCGACAAACTGCTCAAGGCCGGCACGCCGGAAAAACTCAACAGCCAGCCCATCGGCACCGGACCGTTCGTTTTCGTACGTTTCCAGAAGGATGCGGTGGTGCGCTACAAGGCCAACCCGGACTACTTCGCCGGCAAACCGGCGGTGGATAACCTGATCTTCGCCATTACGCCGGATGCCAACGTGCGCCTGCAGAAACTGCACCGCGACGAATGCCAGATCGCCCTGTCGCCCAAACCGCTGGACGTGGGCGAAGCGGAAAAAGACCCGGCCCTGAAGGTGGAAAAAACCGCCGCCTTCATGACCGCCTTCGTCGCCATCAACAGCCAGCACCCGCCACTGGACAAGCCCGAAGTCCGCCAGGCGATCAACCTGGCCTTTGACAAGGGCAGTTACCTCAAAGCGGTATTCGAAGGCACCGCTGAAGCGGCCAACGGCGTTTACCCACCCAATACCTGGAGCTATGCCAAGGACTTGACCGGTTATCCACAGGACCTGGCCAAAGCCAAGGCACTGCTGAACCGCGCCGGCCTCAAGGACGGCTTCAAAACCACTATCTGGACCCGCCCTACCGGCAGCCTGCTCAACCCCAACCCGAATCTTGGCGCTCAGCTGTTGCAAGCGGATCTGGCCAAGGTTGGCATCCAGGCCGAGATCCGCGTAATCGAATGGGGCGAGTTGATTCGTCGCGCCAAAGCCGGCGAGCACGACCTGCTCTTCATGGGCTGGGCCGGTGACAACGGCGACCCGGATAACTTCCTGACTCCGCAATTCTCCTGCGCGGCAGTCAAGTCCGGCACCAACTTCGCCCGTTACTGCGACCCGGCACTGGACAAGCTGATCAGCGCCGGCAAAACCACCAGCGAACAGGGCGTACGCAGCAAGCTCTACCAGCAGGCCCAGGCGCAGATCCAGCAGCAGGCCCTGTGGTTGCCCTTGGCCCACCCCACTGCGTTTGCCCTGACACGCAAGAATGTAGAGGGTTACCAAGTGAGCCCGTTTGGCCGCCAGGATTATTCCAAGGTCAGCGTCAAGCCTTAAGCTGCAAGCTGCAAGCTGCAAGCCCACTTGCGGCTTGCAGCTTCAAACTTGCAGCTGCCTTCTACATCCATCCATATTCCGCCATCGACAACGGATCACCATCGCCCACGATGATGTGATCCAGCACCCGTACGTCCACCATTTCCAGGGCCTTTTGCAAGACCTTGGTCAGTTTTCGATCAGCAGCGCTTGGGTCCGCGCTGCCCGAGGGATGGTTGTGGCACAGGATCAAGGCCGCCGCGTTGTAGGCCAGCGCACGCTTGACCACTTGCCGGGGATAGACCAGAGCGGCATCGATGGTGCCCTCGGACAGCGCCTCGAAACCCAGCACCCGATGTTTGGAGTCGAGAAACAGGCAACCAAACACCTCATGTGACTCATGACGCAGCAGCGCCTTGAGGTATTCGCGCACGGCCAGGGGACTTTCCAGCACCGAATCGTTGCGCAGGCGCTCGGCCATGTGGCGCCGCGACATTTCCAGCACCGCCTGCAATTGGGCAAACTTCGCCGGCCCCAGGCCCAACTGCTGATTGAACCGCACCTGGCTGGCCTCCAGCAGCGGGCGCAGGCCACCGAATTGCGCCAGCAGATGGCGCGCCAGGTCCACGGCGCTCCTGCCGGACACCCCGGTGCGCAGGAAGATTGCCAGCAATTCGGCATCGGACAGACTGGCCGCCCCCCACTCCAACAGCTTCTCTCGCGGCCGCTCGGCAGCAGGCCAATCGCGAATACTCATCCCACCTCCTCTCCATGATGTACGCCGTATGCGCCGCTGTTGCCGGGCGGTCGCTGTGTTATCGTAGGCCCTCTTTTTTGCATGCGATTTCACCTGGGGAGGGGTCATCGCAGGCGTCACTGAACTGGCTTCACTGAACTGGAAAGGCAAACCAATGCAGCGTCTGTATCGGAAACGCATCGTTCTCGGCGTCGGCGGCGGCATTGCCGCCTACAAGAGCGCAGAGCTGGTTCGCAGGCTCCTCGACCAAGGCGCCGAAGTGCGCGTGGTCATGACCCGTGGTGGCAGTGAGTTCATCACCCCGCTGACCATGCAGGCCTTGTCCGGCCACCCGGTTCACCTGGACCTGCTGGACCCGGCGGCCGAAGCCGCCATGGGCCATATCGAACTGGCCAAATGGGCCGACCTGGTGCTGATCGCGCCGGCCACCGCCGACCTGATCGCGCGCCTGGCCCAGGGCATCGCCGATGACCTGCTGACCACCCTGGTACTGGCCACCGACGCCACCGTCGCCATCGCCCCGGCGATGAACCAGGCCATGTGGCGCGACCCGGCCACCCAGGCCAACACCCAGCTCCTGCAAAGCCGTGGCCTCAAGGTCTTCGGCCCGGCGTCCGGCAGCCAGGCCTGCGGCGACGTCGGCATGGGCCGCATGCTCGAAGCCACCGACCTGGCGTTGTGTGCCGCCGAGTGCTTCCAGCACCTGGCCCTGACCGGCAAACACGTGCTGATCACCGCAGGCCCGACCCAGGAAAACATCGACCCGGTGCGCTACATCACCAACCATAGCTCAGGAAAAATGGGCTTTGCCCTGGCTGAAGCCGCGGTTGAGGCAGGCGCGCGTGTCACCCTGATCACAGGCCCGGTGCATTTGCCAACGCCTGATCGTGTGACGCGAATCGACGTAGTCAGCGCCCGGGACATGCTCGCGGCCTGTGAGGCTGCCATTCCGTGCGACCTGTTCATCGCCTCGGCAGCGGTTGCGGACTACCGACCGGAAGTCGTTGCGCCGCAAAAGCTCAAGAAAGACCCTACAAGCGGCGATGGCCTGCTCCTGCAAATGGTGCGCAACCCGGACATCCTGGCCACCATCGCCACGCGTCCGGACCGTCCGTTCAGCGTCGGCTTCGCCGCCGAGACCGAACATTTGCTGGACTACGCCGCACGCAAATTGAAAGACAAAAACCTCGACCTGATCGTTGCCAATGATGTCGCCAACCCGAGCATCGGCTTCAACAGCGAGGAAAACGCCTGCAGCGTGATCGACCGCGAGCTGCACGCCACCCTTTTCGCCCAGACCAGCAAGGGCAAGATCGCCCGCCAACTGATCTCTTTTATCGCCCAACGGCTGAACCAGGTTTAATGTCCATGCACGCTTTGCAAGCCAAGATCCTCGACCCCCGCATCGGTAGCGAATTCCCGCTTCCGGCCTACGCCACCCCAGGCTCCGCCGGCCTGGACCTGCGCGCCATGCTCAAGCAAGACACCGTGCTTGAGCCAGGCCAGACGATCCTGATCCCCACCGGCCTGTCGATCTACGTCGGCGACCCGGGCCTCGCAGCGCTGATCCTGCCCCGCTCCGGCCTGGGTCATAAACACGGCATCGTGCTGGGCAATCTGGTGGGCCTGATCGACTCCGACTACCAGGGCGAGTTGATGGTGTCGTGCTGGAACCGTGGCCAGACCGCATTCAACATTGCGGTCGGCGAGCGTATCGCCCAACTGGTGCTGGTGCCGGTGGTACAGGCGCATTTCGAACTGGTGCAGGAATTCGACGAAACCCAGCGCGGCGCAGGCGGTTTCGGGCATTCCGGCAGCCACTGACTAAGCTGAACCTGGCCGGACGCAATTGTTCGGCCAGACGCCACCGCCCGGCTTTTCAGGATGAAGAATGCGCGAACGGGATCAGCAAGATTTCTACAATGAAATCAAATGGTTATGCAGGTCCGGACACGGCGCAGACGCGCCGATGGCACTTTTACACCACGAACTCTCTGCCGAAAACGCCGTCATACCCTTCAGTTTGAGCCTGCCGGCCAGCCACACCAGGCCAGCCTTGCCCCCTTTCAGATGGAGTTCCCCCCGCGATGAGTACCGCAGCCCGCGTAGCCCCGACTTTTCCCGACAGCATCTTTCGCGCCTATGACATTCGTGGCGTGGTGCCCAAGACCCTGACCGCCGAAACCGCCTACTGGATCGGCCGCGCCATCGGCTCGCAGAGCCTGGCCCAGGGCGAGCCAAATGTTTCGGTAGGCCGCGATGGCCGCCTGTCCGGCCCGGAGCTGGTGGAGCAGTTGATCCAGGGCCTGGCGGACAGCGGCTGCCATGTCAGCGACGTCGGCCTGGTGCCTACGCCTGCGCTGTATTACGCCGCCAACGTGCTGGCCGGCAAGTCGGGCGTGATGCTTACCGGCAGCCACAACCCGTCGGACTACAACGGGTTCAAGATCGTCATCGCCGGCGATACCCTCGCCAACGAACAGATCCAGGCCCTGCACACGCGCCTGAAAACCAACGACCTGACCAGCGGCACCGGCAGCATCACCAAAGTCGACATCCTGCAGCGCTACTCCGACGAGATCACCCGTGACGTCAAGCTCGCCCGCCGCCTGAAAGTGGTGGTCGATTGCGGCAACGGTGCGGCCGGCGTGATCGCTCCGCAACTGCTCGAAGCGCTGAACTGCGAAGTGATCCCGCTGTTCTGCGACGTCGACGGCAACTTCCCCAACCATCACCCGGACCCGGGCAAGCCTGAAAACCTGGTGGACCTGATCGCCAAGGTCAAGGAAGTGGGCGCAGACGTAGGCCTGGCCTTCGACGGCGACGGCGACCGCGTAGGTGTGGTGACCGAAACCGGTGAGATCGTGTACCCGGACCGCCTGTTGATGCTGTTCGCCCGTGACGTGGTTGCGCGCAATGCCAATGCTGAAATCATCTTCGACGTTAAATGCACCCGTCGCCTCACGCCCCTGATCAAGGAATACGGCGGCCGCCCGCTGATGTGGAAGACCGGTCACTCGTTGATCAAAAAGAAAATGAAGGAAACCGGCGCCCTGCTGGCCGGTGAAATGAGCGGTCACGTTTTCTTCAAGGAGCGCTGGTTCGGTTTTGACGATGGCATTTACAGCGCGGCGCGGCTGCTGGAGATCCTCAGCAAGGAAAAATCCACGGCGCAAGAGCTGTTTCAGACCTTCCCGAACGATATTTCTACGCCAGAGATCAATATCCATGTGACCGAGGAGAGCAAATTCAGCATCATTGACGCACTGCACGATGCGCAATGGGGCGAAGGCGCCAGCCTGACCACCATTGATGGTGTGCGAGTCGATTACGCCAAAGGCTGGGGCCTGGTGCGCGCATCCAACACCACACCGGTGCTGGTGCTGCGCTTCGAGGCGGATACCGAGGCTGAGTTGCAGCGCATCAAGGACGTCTTCCACGTCCAGTTGAAACGTGTTGCCCCTGATCTCCAATTACCGTTCTGATTTTTTACCGGAGCCCTGAATGACCCTCGAACGCGAAGCCGCTGCCAACACCGCCAAGGTCCTGTCCGAAGCGTTGCCCTACATTCGACGCTATGTCGGCAAGACGCTGGTGATCAAGTACGGCGGCAATGCCATGGAGAGCGACGAGCTGAAAACCGGCTTTGCCCGCGACATCGTGCTGATGAAGGCCGTGGGGATCAACCCGGTGGTCGTCCACGGCGGCGGGCCGCAAATCGGCGATCTGCTCAAGCGTTTGTCGATCGAGAGTCACTTCATCGATGGCATGCGCGTCACTGACGCGCAGACCATGGATGTGGTGGAGATGGTGCTCGGTGGCCAGGTCAACAAGGACATCGTCAACCTGATCAACCGCCACGGCGGCAGCGCCATTGGCCTGACCGGCAAGGACGCGGAACTGATCCGCGCGAAAAAACTGACCGTGACCCGTCAGACGCCGGAAATGACCCAACCGGAAATCATCGACATCGGCCAGGTGGGCGAAGTGATCGGCATCAACACCGATCTGCTCAACCTGCTGGTCAAGGGTGATTTCATCCCGGTGATCGCGCCAATCGGCGTGGGCGCCAACGGTGAGTCCTACAACATCAACGCCGACCTGGTGGCCGGCAAAGTGGCTGAAGCGCTGAAGGCTGAAAAGCTGATGCTGCTGACCAACATTGCCGGTTTGATGGACAAGGAAGGCCAGGTGCTGACCGGCCTGACTACTCAGCAGGTGGACGAGCTGATTGCCGACGGCACCATCTACGGCGGCATGCTGCCCAAGATCCGTTGTGCGCTGGAAGCGGTTCAAGGCGGCGTCGGCAGCTCGCTGATTCTGGATGGCCGTGTGCCGAATGCGATCCTGCTGGAAATCTTCACCGACACCGGTGTGGGCACGCTGATCAGTAACCGCAAGCGTCCTTAAGCAGCAGAAAACAAAAGGCCCTGCTCAATCAGATTGAGCGGGGCTTTTTTGTGTGGGTGAATTAGCTTGAGCCTGCGGCGCTCCAAATGTGGGAGGGGGCTTGCCCCCGATAGCGGTGGCTCAGTGCTGGATACCTACTGACACACCGCAATCGGGGGCAAGCCCCCTCCCACATGGTCTGACACGCATGAAGATTGGTGTCAGACGCCAAATTGCTCGCGGTACGCACGCACCGCCGGCAAGTGCTGCTTGAGCTGAGGATCATCTTCCAGGAACTGCAGCACCTGGTTCAACGACACGATGCTCACCACCGGAATGCCGAAGTCGCGCTCCACTTCCTGGATCGCCGACAACTCACCGTTGCCGCGCTCCTGGCGGTTCAGCGCAATCAGCACACCTGCCGCCTTGGCGCCGTCCTGGGAGGCGATGATCTGCATCACTTCACGGATGGCGGTGCCGGCGGTGATCACGTCGTCGATGATCAGCACATCGCCCGTCAGCGGCGCGCCCACCAGGCTGCCACCTTCGCCGTGAGCCTTGGCTTCCTTGCGGTTGAAGCACCACGGCAGGTCCTGCCCGTGGTGCTCCGCCAGGGCCACCGCTGTCGCTGCGGCCAGGGGAATGCCCTTGTAGGCCGGGCCAAACAGAACGTCGAAGGAAATACCGCTCTCAACAATGGCCGCGGCGTAGAAACGCCCCAGCTGGGCCAGGGCCGAACCCGAGTTGAACAAGCCTGCATTGAAGAAATACGGGCTGGTACGCCCGGACTTGAGGGTGAACTCACCGAAGCGCAAAACCCCGCGATCGATGGCAAAACGAATGAAATCGCGTTGATACGCCTGCATGAAAAAAGCCTCAGATACCACGGATTTAGCTAATTAGGTAGACGGCGTGTATCATACACGCACGCGATTTTTGGGGCCATTTATGCGGATCATCAGTGTGAACGTTAATGGTATTCAGGCTGCAGTCGAGCGTGGTTTGCTCAGTTGGCTGCAAGCTCAGAATGCCGACGTCATCTGCCTGCAGGACACCCGCGCCTCCGCCTTTGAACTGGACGACCCAGCCTTCCAACTGGATGGCTACTTCCTTTATGCCTGCGATGCCGAAGTGCCCACCCAAGGTGGCGTGGCTTTGTACTCGCGGTTGCAACCCAAGGCGGTCATCAGCGGCCTCGGCTTCGAGACAGCCGACCGCTACGGGCGCTACCTGCAAGCCGATTTCGACAAGGTCAGCATCGCGACCTTGCTGCTTCCTTCGGGGCAGAACGGCGATGAAGACTTGAACCAGAAATTCAAGTTAATGGACGATTTCGCCCGTTATCTGGATAAACAGCGACGCAAACGTCGCGAGTACATTTATTGTGGCTCGCTGTACGTGGCGCAACAGAAGCTGGATATCAAGAACTGGCGCGACAGCCAGCAATCACCAGGCTTCCTGGCGCCGGAACGGGCCTGGATGGACGAGATTGTGGGCAACATGGGCTATGTCGATGCCCTGCGTGAAGTCAGCCGCGAAGGCGACCAGTACAGCTGGTGGCCGGATAACGAACAGGCCGAGATGCTCAACCTGGGTTGGCGTTTCGACTACCAGCTGCTGACCCCGGGCCTGCGCCGGTTCGTGCGCAGTGCACGCCTGCCGCGCCAGCCGCGCTTCTCGCAGCACGCGCCGCTGATCGTGGACTACGACTGGACCTTGACCATCTGAGGTCTTTTTCCAGGCACAAAAAAACCGACAGCGATGTCGGTTTTTTTGTGGGTGGCTATTATTTGACCAGGCGCCAGGTCAGAGGATAGCGATAGGCGATCCCCTTGTTGGCCTTGATACTGCCGATGATGGTCAGCACCACCGTGGCAATCGCCAGGGCAATCATCAGGAAGAAACCAATCACTGCGAAGGCCAGCACGATGCAAACGATCCAGGCGATGGCGACGGTGATCTGGAAATTCAGCGCTTCCTTGCCCTGATCGTCGATAAACGCATCCTGCTCCTTCTTCATCTGCCACAGGATCAGTGGCCCTACAACGCTGCCGAAGGGGAACACGAACCCCAGAAACGCCGCGAGATGGCACAACATCGCCGCCTGCCGCACTTCGTAGGAAGGCGCAGGCACCGGCATTTGGCTGTTGTCATTCATGGCGTTTCTCCTTGAGACCGGCTCAGTCAGCCAGTGCGGCGTTTTGCAGTTCGAAAATTTCATTCATGCCTTTCTGGGCCAGGGCCAGCATGGCGTTCAGCTCGGCCGGCTGGAATGGCGCGCCTTCGGCGGTGCCCTGCACTTCGATGAAACCACCGGTGCTGGTCATGACCACATTCAGGTCGGTCTCGGCGGCCGAGTCTTCCAGGTAATCCAGGTCCAGCACAGGCTCGCCCTGGTACATACCGACCGAGACGGCGGCGATCATCTGCTTGAGCGGGTCACCGCCCTTGAGGCCGCCACGCTTCTTGATCACCTTGAGTGCATCAACCAGGGCCACCATGGCGCCAGTGATCGACGCGGTGCGGGTGCCGCCATCGGCCTGGATCACGTCGCAATCGACGTACAGGGTCACGTCACCCAGCTTGGACATGTCCAGGGCGGCGCGCAGC
This sequence comes from Pseudomonas sp. MUP55, assembly GCF_034043515.1. Taxonomy (NCBI): domain Bacteria; kingdom Pseudomonadati; phylum Pseudomonadota; class Gammaproteobacteria; order Pseudomonadales; family Pseudomonadaceae; genus Pseudomonas; species Pseudomonas sp. MUP55. Next base: position 5,762,636 of record NZ_CP138214.1, read on the forward strand.
GAGCGGCCGATCAGGCGCTGGATTTCCAGGGTACGCCCGCCTTGCTTGCCACGGCTGGCTTCACGCTGGTTACGCTCGCCCGTGGCGCGCGGCAGCATGCCGTATTCGGCGGTCAACCAACCCTGGCCCTGGCCCTTGAGGAACCGCGGCACGCCATTCTCGACGCTGACGGTGCAGATCACCTTGGTATCGCCAAACTCGACCAGTACGGATCCCTCGGCGTGTTTGGTGTAGTTGCGGGTGATGCGGATCGAGCGGAGCTGATCGGCGGCGCGACCACTTGGACGTTTCATAGGGGATACCTGTACTGAGGACAAAAACTGCCGAGCATTATAGAGCCGCCAGCCGATTCGGGGCACTTCTTAAAATCCGCTTACGAATACGCGGTCTATCGCCCATTGTTTGGGCGCACCCGCGCCACTGCGCTACACTCCTGCGCCTTCGCAGCCTGTCGGCTCCCATTTCATCATCATCCCGTATTTGCGGGACTGCATTGCGAGGTACCTCCATGGTGCACAGCATGACCGCCTTCGCCCGCGTCGAAAAAGCCGGCGCCCAAGGCACCCTCAGCTGGGAATTGCGCTCGGTCAACAGCCGATACCTGGAGCCACACCTGCGCCTGCCCGAGTCTTTTCGCGACCTCGAAGGCGCCGTGCGTGAAGCGCTGCGCCAGGGCATTTCCCGCGGCAAGCTGGAATGCACCCTGCGCTTCACCGAAGAAACCACCGGCAAACCATTACAGGTCGACCGCGACCGCGCCGCGCAACTGGTCGCCGCCGCCGAAACCATTGCCGGCCTGATCAAGCAGCCCGCCGCGCTGAACCCCCTGGAAGTGCTCGCCTGGCCCGGCGTGCTGGTGGCCGATGCCACCGACCCGCAGGCCTTGAACGCCGAAGCGCTGGCCCTCTTCACCCAAGGCTTGCACGAACTCAAGGCCGGCCGCGAGCGCGAGGGCGCCGAACTGGCCCGCCTGATCAACGAACGCCTGACGTCCATCGAAGCAGACGTCGTGACCCTGCGCGAACTCGTACCGCAGATGCTCGCCACCCAGCGCCAGAAGGTGCTGGACCGCTTCGCCGACATGAAGGCCGACCTCGATCCCGTGCGCCTTGAGCAGGAAATGGTGCTGCTGGCGCAAAAGAGTGACGTCGCCGAAGAACTCGACCGCCTGAGCACCCACATCCTCGAAGTGCGCCGCGTGCTCAAGTCCGGCGGTGCCGCCGGTCGGCGCCTGGACTTCCTGATGCAGGAACTCAACCGCGAAGCCAATACACTGGGCTCCAAAGCATTCGATCCGCGCAGCACCACCGCTGCGGTCAACCTCAAAGTGTTGATCGAGCAGATGCGCGAACAAGTACAGAATATTGAGTAAGGCAACCTCCATGACCCACAGCACCGGCACCCTTTACATCATTTCCGCCCCCTCGGGCGCGGGCAAGAGCAGCCTGGTCAAGGCCCTGACCGACGCTGACGAACAGATCCGCATCTCGGTGTCCCACACCACGCGTGCCATGCGCCCGGGTGAAGTGGACGGCGTGCACTATCACTTCGTCGAGCGTACCGAGTTCGTCAAAATGATCGAGCACGGTGACTTCCTGGAGCGCGCCGAAGTGTTCGGCAACCTCTACGGCACCTCCCAAAGCCACCTGCAGCAGACGCTGGATGAAGGCCATGACCTGATTCTGGAAATCGACTGGCAGGGCGCTGAACAAGTACGCCAACTGATGCCCAAGGCGCGCTCGATCTTCATCCTGCCGCCTTCGCTTGAAGCCTTGCATCAGCGCCTGACCAACCGTGGCCAGGACAGCGATGAGATCATCGAAGGCCGCATGCGTGAAGCCGTCAGCGAAATGAGCCACTACGTCGACTACGACTACCTGATCATCAACGACGATTTTGCCCACGCACTGGATGATTTGAAGGCGATTTTCCGCGCCAACCAGTTGCAGCAAAAGCGCCAACAGCAGCGTTTCGGCAAATTACTCGCCGAACTGCTTGGCTGATTGGCCCTTCCCAAAACCGCCGCAAGGGCTTTACATTGGCACTTGTAGCGGTTTTGCGAGGGCCTGTGAAAAATCAGCGCTTCCCTTAACGCTGGTGATTTTTTAAACTGCTCAGTCCGCTCGCCCAACCGGGCAGCGCGCATCTTGCATTCGCTCCGAGGAATACCATGGCCCGCGTAACCGTTGAAGACTGCCTAGAACACGTGGATAACCGCTTTGAGCTGGTCATGCTCTCTACCAAGCGTGCCCGTCAACTGGCCACTGGCGGCAAAGAGCCCCTGGTCCAGTGGGAAAACGACAAGCCTACCGTTGTAGCCCTGCGTGAAATCGCAGAAGGCCTGATGAGCTACGAGTTCATCGCCAACGCTGAAATCGTTGAAGACGAACCGCTGTTTGCAGCGTTCGAGGACGAGTCCAACGAGGCCGTCTAAGCCTATGCCTGGTCGACGTAGCACGGCGCGGGGTCACAGCCTTCGGCAGGAGTTCATACTTTGCCGAGCATAGACGCCCTCGCCGATCGCTTATCGGCCTACCTCGGCCCCGACCAGGTCAACCTGGTCCGCCGAGCGTATTTCTACGCCGAACAGGCTCACGACGGCCAACGCCGCCGTAGCGGTGAGGCGTATGTCACCCATCCTCTTGCGGTGGCCAATATCCTGGCCGACATGCACATGGACCATCAGAGCCTGATGGCCGCGATGCTGCATGACGTGATCGAAGACACCGGCATCGCCAAGGAAGCGCTCAGCGCGCAGTTTGGCGAAACCGTGGCCGAACTGGTCGACGGGGTCAGCAAACTGACCCAGATGAACTTCGAGACCAAGGCCGAAGCCCAGGCGGAAAACTTCCAGAAGATGGCCATGGCCATGGCCCGCGATATCCGCGTGATCCTGGTCAAGCTGGCCGACCGGCTGCACAACATGCGCACGCTGGAAGTGCTCTCCGGCGAAAAGCGCCGGCGAATCGCCAAGGAAACCCTGGAAATCTACGCGCCCATCGCCAACCGGCTGGGCATGCACGCCATTCGTATCGAATTCGAAGACCTGGGCTTCAAGGCCATGCACCCGATGCGCTCGGCGCGCATCTACCAGGCGGTCAAGCGCGCCCGGGGCAACCGCAAGGAAATCGTCAACAAGATCGAAGAGTCCCTGAGCCATTGCCTGGCGGTCGACGAGATCGAAGGCGAAGTCAGCGGACGGCAGAAACACATCTACGGCATCTACAAGAAGATGCGCGGCAAGCGTCGGGCCTTCAACGAGATCATGGACGTGTATGCGTTCCGGATCATCGTCGACAAGGTCGACACCTGCTACCGCGTGCTGGGCGCTGTACATAATTTGTACAAACCCCTGCCGGGGCGCTTCAAGGACTACATCGCGATTCCCAAGGCCAACGGCTACCAGTCGCTGCATACCACGCTGTTCGGTATGCACGGTGTGCCGATCGAGATCCAGATCCGCACCCGCGAAATGGAAGAGATGGCCAACAACGGCATCGCGGCGCACTGGCTGTACAAGTCCAGCGGCGACGAGCAGCCAAAAGGCACCCATGCCCGTGCCCGCCAGTGGGTCAAGGGCGTGCTGGAAATGCAGCAACGTGCCGGCAACTCCCTGGAATTCATTGAAAGCGTGAAGATCGACCTGTTCCCGGACGAGGTCTACGTGTTCACGCCCAAGGGCCGGATCATGGAGCTGCCCAAAGGCTCCACGGCGGTGGACTTTGCCTACGCGGTGCACACCGATGTGGGCAACAGCTGCATCGCCTGCCGCATCAACCGACGCCTGGCCCCGCTGTCGGAGCCACTGCAAAGCGGCTCCACGGTGGAGATCGTCAGTGCGCCGGGCGCGCGGCCAAATCCGGCCTGGCTCAACTTCGTGGTCACCGGCAAGGCGCGTACGCATATCCGCCACGCCCTGAAGCTGCAGCGTCGTTCCGAATCCATCAGCCTGGGCGAACGCCTGCTGAACAAGGTACTCAACGGGTTCGACAGTGCCCTGGACAAGATCCCGCAGGAGCGCGTGAACGCGATGCTCCACGAGTATCGCCAGGAAACCATCGAAGACCTGCTCGAAGATATCGGCCTGGGCAACCGCATGGCCTACGTGGTTGCGCGTCGCCTGCTCGGCGAAGGCGAACAGCTGCCAAGCCCCGAAGGCCCGCTGGCGATTCGCGGCACCGAGGGCCTGGTGCTCAGCTATGCCAAATGCTGCACACCGATTCCGGGCGACCCGATTGTCGGCCACCTCTCGGCGGGCAAAGGCATGGTGGTGCACCTGGACAACTGCCGCAATATCACCGAAATCCGCCACAACCCGGAAAAATGCATCCAGCTTTCGTGGGCCAAGGATGTCACCGGCGAATTCAATGTCGAGCTGCGCGTGGAGCTCGAGCACCAACGCGGCTTGATCGCCTTGCTGGCCAGCAGCGTCAACGCGGCCGACGGCAATATCGAGAAAATCAGCATGGACGAACGCGATGGGCGCATCAGCGTGGTCCAGCTGGTGGTCAGCGTGCACGACCGCGTGCACCTGGCCCGCGTGATCAAGAAACTGCGTGCACTGACCGGGGTGATCCGCATCACCCGCATGCGCGCGTAGTTCTTCAAGTAAGCCATCGCCTATTACAAGGAGTCATTCATGACCAAGACAGTAATCACCAGCGACAAAGCCCCGGCCGCCATCGGCACTTATTCCCAGGCGATCAAGGCGGGCAACACCGTCTACATGTCCGGCCAGATCCCGCTGGACCCAAAGACGATGGAACTGGTGGAAGGCTTCGAAGCACAGACCGTACAGGTGTTCGAAAACCTCAAGTCCGTGGCTGAGGCGGCTGGCGGTTCGTTCAAGGACATCGTCAAGCTGAACATCTTCCTCACCGACCTGAGCCACTTCGCCAAGGTCAACGAGATCATGGGCAAGTACTTCGAACAGCCCTACCCAGCCCGCGCCGCCATTGGCGTTGCCGCCCTGCCAAAGGGCGCGCAGGTTGAAATGGACGCGATTCTGGTCATTGAGTAAAACACCCGGCGCAGCCTCAACCGCTGCGCCGACTTCGTTTCAGAAGGATTTAGTCATGCGCAAAGCGCTTGTAGCCTCTTCGTTGTTCGCCCTGCTGCTCGGCGGCTGTGCCAGCAACCCTGCCGATCTGGATGTGAGCGGTACCTGGATCAACCAGGCCGCCATTGATGCGGCAGCCAAGGGCGGCCCTTTGCGTGAAGCCTTGCAGACCTTCGGCCCGAACCTGGAATGGGAGGTCAACACCAAGGCCTTGCAGGCCCGCTACTACAACGGTTTTGAAGTCGCGGAAGGCAAGCTGCTGAGCGAAAAGCCCGGCGCCTGGAGCGTGGATTTCTACGGCAGCTCCGCCACCGAGCTCAAGCGTAAGGGCAAGAAGCTGCTGCAGTTGGCCAACGACAATGAGCCTGAGCAGATGTTCGCCCGTGCGCAGGAACCGGCTCCAGAGGGCGCACCCCTGGGCGCCAACTTCGAGCGAGCGCTCTACGCCGCCTACATGGGCGGAGACTGGAAGATCACCGACGGCGTCGGCAATGGCGCCACCGTACAGTTTCAAGCCAACGGCAAAGTCGCCGGCCTGCCTGGCGCCGACCAGTATTCCCTGTGCCTGGCCGGGGATTGCGCCTCCATGAGCGGCGGTTACGACAGCCTCTGGCTACAGGAAAATGGCGTGGGCAACCCGTGGATCTTCGCGCGCAAAGGCAAGCAGCTGGAAATTTTCCAGGCAATCAACACCGCGCAGGCTGATGAAGTGCCTTCCTTCACGCCTGGTCAGCGCCAGTGGTTGCTTGAAAAGCAATAACCCCTGCGACACAGGTCCAAATGTGGGAGGGGGCAAGCCCCCTCCCAAATTTTGTCTGTCGCTCAACCTTTCAAAATGGCTGCATAACCTTCACGGTAGGTCGGATACGTCGGCTTCCACCCCAGCGCCTTGATGCGCGCATTGCTGCACTGCTTGCTGCCCGCACGCCGCACACTGGCGTCCTCGGACCACTCTGTCACGCCCAGATACCCGCGCAACCAGCGCACCACCTCAGCCAACGGCGCAGGCGCGTCATCGACACCGATATAAACCTTGTCCAGGGAACCGCCTTGCTCCACATGGCGCAGCAAAAACGCCAGCAAGCCCGCCGCGTCATCCGCGTGAATGCGGTTGCCATATAAAGGCGGGTCAATCGCCACGCGGTAACCCTGGCGCACCTGGGTCAGCAGCCACTCACGGCCCGGGCCGTAAATACCGGTCAAGCGCACAATGCTCGCCGGGATGCCACTGTTGAGCGCGACCTGCTCGGCTTCGAGCATGACCTGGCCGGAATACCCCTTCGCCTGGGTTTCAGAGGTTTCGTCGACCCATTCGCCGTTCTGCTGGCCATATACGCTGCTGCTGGACACAAACAACAGATGCTTGGGTTCCTGGCCATAATCCTGCAGCCACTCCAGCACATGCTTCAAACCCTGCACGTAGGCCGCACGATAGCCGGCCTCATCGTGGTCGGTCGCCGCAGCGCAATACACCAGGTAATCCACGCCGCCAATCGGCCAAGTCTCGGGGCAGTCCTTATTGAACAGGTCGCCAGCGATGCCAATCACGCCGTCAGGAAGGCGTGAAATATCGCGGCGCAGGCCATGAACCTCCCATCCTGCGGCCAGCAATTGGCTAGCCAGCCGACTACCCACATCGCCGCAACCGGCAATCACAACAGAAGGCGCAGACATCATAAAACTCCATTCTCAAAGGCGCAGATTAGCCGCGCGAGAGGATCAACGGCCAGTAAAAAGCGAAATAAAGTAACAGTGCCACTTTAGTTAACAAGAATTACTTGCAATAATAACCACCCATTTGTCCTCGACCCTCAAGGGTCTGGCAGGACGATCACCCATTATTTTCTCTCAGGTCCGGCCAGCATGACACGTCATACAAAACCCGCTTCGCCAACCAAGCCTCACAGCCCATCCCGCGCCTGGCGTGCGATTGCTGCGATGCTGTTCAGCGTACTGCTGGCGCCGACCGCCGCGTTCGCTGACGCCACCGCACCGGCCGCGCCCGCCGCTGCCGAACAGAATGTCACTGCCCCCTCCGCCGCGCCAGCCGCCACCGACCCGGCCCAGGCTGCAGCCCCTGCCGACCAAAACGGCGTCGTGCTGGAAGAAGACAACACCCTCGGCATGGCACACGACCTGTCCCCGTGGGGCATGTACCAGAACGCCGACGTGGTGGTGAAAGCCGTGATGATCGGCCTGGCCATCGCCTCGATCATCACCTGGACCATCTGGATCGCCAAAGGCTTCGAGCTGCTGGGCGCCAAGCGTCGTCTGCGTACTGAAATCGTCCACCTGAAAAAGGCCACCACCCTCAAGGAAGCGAGTGAAACCGCGACCAAGAAGGGCACCCTGGCCAACCTGCTGGTGCATGACGCTCTTGAAGAAATGCGCCTGTCGGCCAACACCCGCGAAAAAGAAGGCATCAAGGAACGTGTGAGCTTTCGCCTGGAGCGCCTGGTGGCGGCTTGCGGTCGCAACATGAGCAGTGGCACCGGCGTGCTGGCGACCATCGGCTCCACCGCTCCCTTCGTCGGCCTGTTCGGTACCGTGTGGGGCATCATGAACAGCTTCATCGGCATCGCCAAAACCCAGACCACCAACCTCGCCGTAGTAGCTCCCGGCATCGCCGAAGCCCTGCTGGCTACCGCCCTGGGCCTGGTTGCCGCGATTCCTGCGGTGGTGATCTACAACGTCTTCGCCCGTTCGATCGCCGGCTACAAGGCCCAGGTGTCGGACGCGTCGGCAGAAGTCCTGCTGCTGGTCAGCCGCGACCTCGATCACCTGCCTACCGAGCGCAGCTCGCAACCGCACATGGTGAAAGTGGGGTAATCGGCCATGGGCCTGCATTTGAATCAAGGCGACGATGAACTCGTCGAGAACCACGAAATCAACGTCACGCCGTTTATCGACGTGATGCTGGTGCTGCTGATCATCTTCATGGTGGCGGCACCGTTGGCCACCGTGGACATCAAGGTTGACCTTCCCGCATCCAGCGCCAAGCCGGCGCCGCGGCCGGAGAAGCCGATTTTCCTCAGCGTCAAGGCGGACCAACGCCTGTTCCTGGGCGAAGAAGAAGTCAAGGCTGAAACCCTGGGGCCGGTGCTCGACGCCAAGACCCAAGGCAAGAAAGACACGACGATCTTCTTCCAGGCCGACAAGGGCGTGGACTACGGCGACTTGATGAGCGTGATGGATGCCCTGCGGGCAGCCGGCTACCTCAAGGTAGGCCTGGTCGGACTCGAGACGGCAGCCAAGAAATGATCACGACGCGCCACAAACTGACGCGGTATGGCACCAGCCTCGCAGTCGTGCTGGGCGTGCATGCCGTCGCGATCATCATCGCCCTTCAATGGTCCGCGCCGCAGGCAATCCCGTTGCCGCCGGCCGCGATGGTCATCGACCTGGCACCGCTGCCGGCGCCACCGCCGCCTCCGGCACCGCCCAAGGTCGTGGCATCACCACCGCCACCGGTCGAAGAGCTGCCTTTGCCGAAACTGGCCGAGGCGCCCAAGCCGACGATCCAGGTGCCCAAGCCGGTCAAGCCCAAGCCCAAGCCGCAACCGCCCAAACCGGTGGAGAAGAAGCCCGATCCGCCCAAGGAAAAACCTTCCGAGGAGCCGCCGAGCGACACACCACCGAGCAACGCACCTGCGCAAAAATCCGCCCAGCCTGCTCCCGGTCCATCGGCGCAACAGCTGGCTGCCCAGGCCTCCTGGCAAAGCACCCTGCTGGCACACCTGCAGAAGTACAAGAAGTACCCGCCGAGCGCCCAGCAGCGTGGCAAGGAAGGCATGAACCGCTTGCGCTTCGTGGTCGATGGCGAAGGCAACGTGCTGTCTTACGAACTGGAAGGCCGCTCCGGCAACGCCGACCTGGATCGTGCGACGCTGGAGATGATCCGCAAGGCGCAACCCTTGCCCAAGCCACCCGCCGACCTGTTGAAAAACGGCAGCGTGGAGCTTGTCGCACCGTTCGTTTACAACATCGACAAGCGTCGCCGCTAGCCGGGCAATGTGGGAGGGGCCCGTCCCCTCCCACATACACCTGCGGCGAATAAGCAAAATTACCGACACTCCCCGCTCAATCCCTAACAAAGTTCTGATAACGTGCGTCTATCGATTGCAGCCGGTATGCTTGGCCCGCAACCTCATGGACGCCCGCTATGACTCTTACAGAATTACGCTACATCGTGACCCTCGCCCAAGAACAGCACTTCGGCCACGCGGCCGAGCGTTGCCACGTCAGCCAGCCGACGCTGTCGGTGGGCGTGAAAAAGCTTGAAGACGAACTCGGTGTGCTGATTTTCGAGCGCAGCAAGAGCGCCGTGCGCCTCACCCCCGTGGGCGAAGGCATCGTTGCCCAGGCTCAGAAGGTACTGGAACAAGCGCAGAGCATTCGCGAACTGGCCCAGGCCGGCAAGAACCAGCTGACCGCGCCGCTCAAGGTGGGCGCCATCTACACCGTCGGGCCCTACCTGTTCCCACACCTGATCCCGCAACTGCACCGCGTTGCGCCGCAGATGCCGCTGTATATCGAAGAAAACTTCACCCACGTGCTGCGCGACAAACTGCGCAACGGTGAGCTGGATGCGATCATCATCGCCCTGCCGTTCAACGAGGCGGACGTACTGACCCTGCCGCTCTACGACGAACCGTTCTACGTACTGATGCCGGCCTCGCACCCGTGGACCAAGAAGGACACCATCGATGCCGGCCTGCTCAATGACAAGAGCCTGCTGCTGCTCGGCGAAGGCCACTGCTTCCGCGATCAGGTGCTGGAAGCCTGCCCGACCCTGACCAAGGGCAACGACGGCGCCAAGCACACCACGGTGGAATCCAGTTCCCTGGAGACCATTCGCCATATGGTCGCGTCCGGCCTGGGTATTTCGATCCTGCCGTTGTCGGCGGTAGACAGCCATCACTACGCCCCTGGCGTGATTGAAGTGCGCCCACTCACGCCACCGGTGCCCTTCCGCACCGTGGCCATCGCCTGGCGCGCCAGCTTTCCGCGGCCAAAAGCGATTGAGATACTCGCCGACTCGATACGCCTGTGCTCGGTGGCCAAACCGCCTGCTGCGAGCTAAGTAACGGTATGACAGAGCTGTCGCAGGTGTCGGTGACCGCACTCAAGGGTGTCGGTGAGGCCATGGCCGAGAAACTGGCCAAGGTCGGCCTGGAAAACCTTCAGGACGTGCTGTTCCACCTGCCGCTGCGCTACCAGGATCGCACCCGCGTCGTGCCCATCGGCCAGTTGCGACCCGGCCAGGACGCGGTGATCGAAGGCACCGTCAGCGGCGCCGACGTGGTGATGGGCAAGCGCCGCAGCCTGGTGGTGCGCCTGCAGGACGGCACCGGTGGCCTGAGCCTGCGCTTTTACCATTTCAGCAATGCGCAGAAAGAAGGCCTCAAGCGCGGCACCCGCGTGCGCTGCTACGGCGAAGCCCGCCCTGGCGCCTCGGGCCTGGAAATCTACCACCCCGAGTACCGCGCCATTACCGGCGACGAACCGCCACCGGTGGACACCACCCTCACGCCGATCTACCCGCTGACCGAAGGCCTTACCCAGCAGCGCCTGCGCCAGTTGTGCATGCAAACCCTGACGATGCTCGGCCCGCAGAGCTTGCCCGACTGGCTGCCACTGGAGCTGGCGCGGGACTATCAGCTGGCGCCGCTGGCGGATGCGATACGCTACCTGCATCACCCGCCTGCCGATGCCGATGTCGACGAACTCGCCCTCGGTCATCACTGGGCGCAGCATCGCCTGGCGTTCGAAGAATTGCTCACCCATCAACTGTCCCAGCAGCGCCTGCGCGAAAGCATGCGCTCGCTGCGCGCACCCGCCATGCCCAAAGCCACGCGTTTGCCCGCGCAGTACCTGGCCAACCTGGGGTTCGCACCCACCGGCGCCCAGCAGCGTGTCGGCAACGAAATCGCCTACGACCTCAGCCAGCAGGAACCGATGCTGCGCCTGATCCAGGGCGATGTGGGCGCGGGCAAGACCGTGGTCGCCGCCCTCGCCGCCTTGCAGGCTCTGGAAGCCGGTTATCAGGTAGCGCTGATGGCGCCGACGGAAATTCTCGCGGAACAGCACTTCATCACCTTCAAGCGCTGGCTCGAACCGCTGGGGCTGGAAGTGGCGTGGCTGGCCGGCAAGCTCAAGGGCAAGAACCGTGCGGCCGCGCTGGAGCAGATCGCCGCCGGTGCGCCCATGGTGGTGGGCACCCACGCGTTGTTCCAGGATGAAGTGCAGTTCAAGAACCTCGCGCTGGTGATCATTGATGAACAGCACCGCTTCGGCGTGCAACAGCGCCTGGCCCTGCGCCAGAAAGGCGTTGGCGGGCGCATGAACCCGCATCAGTTGATCATGACCGCCACCCCCATCCCGCGCACGCTGGCAATGAGCGCCTACGCCGACCTCGACACCTCGATCCTCGACGAACTGCCCCCCGGCCGTACCCCGGTCAACACCGTACTGGTCACCGACACGCGACGCGTCGAAGTGATCGAACGTGTGCGCGGCGCCTGCGCCGAAGGCCGCCAGGCTTACTGGGTGTGTACGCTGATCGAAGAGTCCGAAGAGCTGACCTGCCAGGCCGCCGAAACCACCTATGAAGACCTCACCAGTGCACTCGGCGAGCTCAAGGTCGGGCTGATCCACGGCCGTATGAAACCTGCGGAAAAAGCCGCGGTGATGGCCGAATTCAAGGCCGGCAACCTGCAACTGCTGGTGGCCACCACGGTGATCGAAGTCGGCGTGGACGTGCCCAACGCCAGCCTGATGATCATTGAAAACCCCGAACGCCTGGGCCTGGCCCAACTGCACCAATTGCGCGGTCGCGTCGGTCGGGGCAGCGCCGCCAGCCATTGCGTGCTGCTGTATCACCCGCCGCTGTCGCAGATTGGCCGCCAACGGCTGGGCATCATGCGCGAAACCAACGACGGCTTTGTCATCGCCGAAAAGGACCTGGAGCTGCGCGGCCCGGGGGAAATGCTCGGCACTCGTCAAACCGGTTTGCTGCAATTCAAGGTCGCCGACCTGATGCGCGACGCCGACCTGTTGCCCGCTGTGCGCGATGCGGCGCAAGCGCTGCTGGAGCGCTGGCCGGAGCATGTCAGCCCATTGCTCAACCGCTGGCTGCGACACGGGCAGCAATATGGCCAAGTGTGACGCCGGACTCACTTATCCGACCTACACCTGTATCAAGCTGGTTATACTCCAATGAATGTAAGAAATTGGATCCGGCCATGTCAGAAGTTGCCCTCGCTACAGTCCCACTGACCGCCCCACCGGTCATTCGGGCACTGCTCGCAAAGCTCGCCATTCCCTACACGGAAGTCATCGAACAGACTGGCCTGAACCCTGCGCGAAAGGTCCAGGCGGTACTGCTCGAAGATGCCGTTGGCGCGCTCATGGTGCTGTTCCCCCAGAGCCAGTTGCTCGACCTCAACCGCCTCACCGAGCTGACCGGTCGCCGCCTCACGGCCGTGTCCCCGGAGCGCGTCGAGCGCATGCTGAGCAAACATGACCTGAGCCTGCTGCCGGGCCTGCCGCCACTCACCAGCTCGCCCTGCCTGTACGAAGGCAGTCTGCTCAACGAGCCGAGTCTATGGGTGCATTCGGGCGAAGCCGGGTTGCTGCTGGAGATCGCCAGCGAGCACTTCAAGACCCTGCTGACCAAGGCCAGTGCCGCGCAGTTCGGCGAGCCGCTGAGCAACATTCGCCCCAACCTCGACCGCCCCAATGATGACCGTGAGGAAATCACCCAGGCGATGCAGGCATTCACCGCTCGCCGAATCCAGCAACGCCTGGAAGCGACCATCGAAATCCCGCCGCTGGCCGACACCGCGCAGAAGATCATCAAACTGCGCGTCGACCCCAACGCGACCATCGACGACATCACCGGCGTGGTGGAAACCGACCCGGCCCTCGCCGCCCAAGTGGTGAGCTGGGCAGCGTCGCCCTACTACGCGTCGCCGGGCAAGATCCGCTCGGTGGAAGACGCCATCGTGCGCGTGCTGGGCTTCGATCTGGTGATCAACCTGGCACTGGGCCTGGCTCTGGGCAAAACCCTGAGCCTGCCCAAGGACCGCCCGCACCAGTCCACGCCGTACTGGCACCAGTCGATCTACACCGCCGCCGTGATCGAAGGCCTGACCCGCGCCATCCCCCGCGCCCAGCGCCCGGAAGCCGGCCTGACCTACCTCGCAGGCCTGCTGCACAACTTTGGCTACCTGCTGCTGGCCCACGTGTTCCCGCCGCACTTCTCGCTGATCTGCCGCCACCTGGAGGTCAATCCGCACCTGTGCCACAGCTACGTGGAACAACACCTGCTGGGTATCAGCCGCGAGCAGATCGGCGCCTGGCTGATGCGCTACTGGGACATGCCGGACGAACTGTCCACCGCCCTGCGCTTCCAGCACGACCCGACCTATGACGGGCAGTACGCCGAGTACCCGAACCTGGTGTGCCTGGCCGTGCGCCTGTTGCGCAGCCGAGGCATCGGTTCCGGGCCGGATGAAACCATCCCGGATGCGCTGCTCGATCGCCTGGGCTTGAGCCGTGAAAAGGCTGAGGAAGTGGTAGGCAAGGTGCTGGATGCAGAGGTGCTGTTGCGCGAGCTGGCGTCCCAGTTCACTCAGCCCTGACAGCAGCTGCAAGCTTCAAGTAGTCAGCTTCAAGCTCGCAGCTTGTAGCTCATCGCTTGGAGCTGCGTTTGCGCTTCAAATACTTGGTCAACCCCTGAAACCAGATCACCAGCGCCGGGTTGCCCTTGATCTGGATCGACTTGTCCTGAATTCCCGTCATGAACGCCAGTTGCTTGTTCCTGGCCTGCATCGTGGCGAAGCCGTAGGCGGCATCCTTGAACGCAATCGCGAACGCCGGCGCTGGGTGTACACCCGAGCGGCTGGTGATGCGCTGGTCTTTGACGATGAAGTGACGGGCAACCTTGCCGTCGAGGGTCTGCAACTGAAAGGCCAGGTCTTTGTCACCTAGCTGCTGCTGGAAGGCGGGGTTGGTGCGGCTGGCTTTGCCCATCATCAGGCCCAGCACCCACAGGAGAAGACGAAATTTCATAGATGCACAGCCTCAGAAAAATGAACGGCCGGCGCAGTTTAGCGATTCGGATATGGAACACCAACACTGTTTCGTATAAGCGACGACCCCACCTTCACATCAAGCGCTAATGACTGACAAGTCACAATTAAACCCTTCACTCCTGCTCAAATATCAAGCCCGGCTCGAACATTTCGCCATAAACCTTATTCCAAACTCGTATTGCAAACTGTCAACAATCACAGTGATGTGCTATGTGCCGCAATGATTAAAGTGACCTCGGAAGTATCAATCACTCACCCCAGAGTCATCCATGATTAAGAGGGCTTTGATATGCAAAAAACTACAGCTTCGCCGAAGTTCCTGCACGGACATCATAACGCTACGAAAACCAAAGGCTCGCTGAGTATCGCCATAGGCATGATCCCCCTTCCCCCGTTCGAGAAGTTCAGTGCGACTGAAAATATACTCATGCGATACAACGAGGATTATCTTGAAGTAAGGGCGTATGTCGATGACTACCCTCACTTGAGTTTCTGGATTTTAATTCACACTGACGATCTATACGACGCACAAACACTACCGGTACAACCTGATGGGATTCCCGGAACAGCTTATGCCGGCTTTATGGCCAATGAGTTATACAACGGTAATCAAGGACAACTTGTATATTGCTACGATGAAGCAACGCAAGTACTGGAAGGTACGTTGCACTTTGACGCTTCGCCTTACCGGTTTACCGGTGGCAAATTCCGCATCAAGGGCCTGAACCCCCCTGTGAGATAAATGTGTCGGTGCATATAAAAAACGCCAGTCGGTTAGCCCGACTGGCGTTTCATGTTGCTACGACAAAAGCTTGATTAAACGTTAGGGCAAGGCACCGGTGCCCAGTCGGCCAGGTTCGGATCGCGGCAGGTGCCTTCGATCTGAGTCTTGCCGGCAGTGACGACCTGCTTGCTTTCAGCTTGCTTGGCCTGGACGGTCTGGATGCTCCGCTCGGTGGTCACCGCTTCTTTCGGCACGGTCGGGAGGACTTGCTTCTTGGCCGGCTTGACGGCTTTCTTGCCTTTGGCCGGAGCGACCACTGGCGTGGTGTCGGCGGTGGCCACGGTGACGACGTCGCTACGCTGCACGCCAACCTGCTGCAGGTCTTTCTCATAGGCCTCGGTGTAGTTGTTCAGGTCTTCGCTGGCTTTGCCGTTGACCGCAACGATCAGGTCATTGGATTCCTTGAGGCCCGCAACGATTTCCGCCAGGCGCTTGCGGCCTTCGGTGTCGTTGACGGTCTTGGCCTTGCGGTCTGCCACCAGCTTGGTGAATGCGCTCTGGTAGCACTGCTGCGATGCCTTGGCGTAGGCGGTGCTGCGGTCGATGTCCGACGCGCTTTTGTTGAAGTCGGTGGAGTAGGAAGCGATGCGCTGGTTGTCATCGCTGATCTGCTTCTGACGCTCGGTGTAGTAGCCCGCTGCGCCACCCGCCAGGGCGCCGCCCGCTGCACCGATCGCGGCGTTACGGCCGCGCTTTTCCTTGTCGCCGGTCAGGGCGCCCAGCAGTGCACCACCGGCTGCGCCGATGGCGGCACCGGTCACGACCGACTTGGTCATGTTCGAGTCGGTAGCGCGCAGGTGCTGCACGGGCTCGTAGCAGTTGGGGTAGTACTCAACCTTGGTGCTCGACGCGACCTTGGACGCAGGCGACGTAGCGCAACCGGTCAACACGGTGCTGAAACCGGCCGCGATCAGCAGCAGGTGACGCTTGGAAACCGACTTACGGGAAAAAAGCATAGGTGTGATCTCGATTAAGTTTGACTTGCCCAGCACGGCCCACCGCCGCCTGAGTCCCTTCCAAGCTCGCTAGACAGCCAACGATCAAGACCGCTGACCGCTCGCTGCGAGCAATTCCTTCAAGATCGTTGCCGGGTCGGCCCGCTGTTGCTTGCGGTAGTTGCCGACATGGCGAACGAACAGTGTCGCGCGCGTCACCAGGCTCTTGCCGAGCACTGGCTTGCGATCCAACTCTTCCTTGATTCGTTGAAACTGTGCCTGGATCACCGCATCGGTGTAGCGCGTGCCGGTGGCCAGGTTGTCGATGTAGATCGCCACGGCGCCGTCCAGCGCACTGCGCCCGTTGGCAATGGCCATGTCGAACAACTGCGCGCTGGCCTGGTCCTTGTTGTCCACGGCCTGCTGGCGACTCTTCTGCAGGTTGGCCAGGCGGATGTTGTAGTTGCTGATGGTCTCGGCCACCAGCGCGGCGGACTGGATCAGGTTGCCCGCCGCTTCTTCGCGCTGCTGGGCGATCAGCGAAACGTTGCGCTTGAGCTCTTCGTTGACCAAGCCCAGTTCGGCTTGCAGCTTGGGGTCGACGCTGGCCGCGATGATGCTGTCCAGGCGCTTGGTCGGGTCCTGGGCGTCGTCGATGGCGTCGGTCAGCGACGCCAGGCGGCCTTCTTTCTGCCACTGCGCAAACAGCTCCTTGTAGCGTGAGCGCGGCGCCGACAGCGCGCCAATCGCGACGCGAAAGCCGGTGGTCTCGTTGCTTTGCTCGGTGCCATCGGCGGCAAACAGCGGGTACTCGCGGCGCATGCCGGTGAATAACGTGCCTTCGCCCTCCAGGTAGTTGCCGCCCTTGACCACGAAGCCGCCATAGGTGCCCTGGCGGCGCCCGGCATGAACGAGTTGGAAGGATTCCTGAACCATTTCCGCAGCGTTGCCGATCACGTCGAACATACCAATCGGGTTGGGCAGCTTGGTGCCGATGGGCATCAGCCGCGCGGCCTGGCCGGTGCCGCCGGCGACCTGGTTGAACACCGCGTAATCGCTCAGTGGCCCGTCGCTTTCACTGCCCTCGACGCGGCGTGGAAACAGGCGCCCTTCCAGGTCCTGGCGACTCACCACCTGGCCACCACGGGCGGCGAATTCCCATTCCACCTCGGTGGGCAAGCGCACAAAACCCAAGCCGCCGTCTTCGGCCGAGGCGCCGCGACCACTGACCGGCAGCAACTCGCGGTGGTATTTCATCAGCCAGGCGCTGTACACCGCCGAAAAACGCTCGGCCTCAAAGCGTGACAGTTTCACTTTCGGCAAGCGCCCGGCCATGCCGGTGGGCGCATCACAGGCCGGCGCCGGCTCGCCGCTGGCCAGCGACTGGGCCTGGGACATCACCTGGGCGTACTGGCGGGCGGTCACTTCGTACTTGCCGATGAAATACAGCATGGGCTTGAGCGGGGTCTTGGCGTCCGCCTTCGGCATCAGCGGCGCGATCACGCTGCTCCAGTCCTTGGGCAGGTCCTTGAGGGTGAACTGGCCGTTGATGAAGTCACGCCGGTAACCGGAGATGAACGACTGCTGATAGCCCGCCTCGCCTTCGGCAAAGGGATAGCCGAGGTTGACCTCACGGTCGTCCAGGGTGCCCTGGGCCAGCACATAGGCGTAGCGGAACACCATGTTGCCTTCGCACGGCAGCGGCAGGCTCACGTCGTCCGGCAACGGCTTGGGGTTGTCCAGCTTGTCGCTTGCCTCATCGGCCCAGGCCAGCGAGGCCAGGCTCAGCGCCACACAGGCGCCCACTAACTTAAACATCTCTGATTCCTTCAGAAGCCTGAATACGCGCCACTCGCCAACCGCCACAGGCCGCCGCCACGGCGCTGACGCCGAGGACAGCCGCCAGAGCCAGGCCGTAGTGACGCGCCAAAAGATGGCTGGCATGTTCGCCCGGCACCTGCACGAATAGCTTATTCACAGCGGTTTCGGCCAGGCCATACAGCCCGGCACTGAGCACGGCGGCAACACTCGCGCTGTACAGCGCCTGCATCACCACGAACACCAACAGCGCGGCCGTGGAAAAGCCCAACAGGCGCAACACCGACAACTCCCGACGCTTGCGCGCCACCGCAGCCAGCGCCCCGGCGAACGTCGCCGCAAACGCACCGGCCGACGCCAACCCGCAGATGATCCAGAATACGATCGACAGGTTGCGACTCAACGACTGCACCTGGGCGATGGTTTGCGCCTGGGTCGACACCAGCACCTGCTGCCCGGCGAAGTACAGGCGCAGCGGTTCCACGTCGGTGAGCGTGCGCGCATACAAGCGAAACGCCGGATACACCCGCTGCTCGCCCACCCCGACCGCTTCACCTTCCCACTGCAGCGCCGGCACCGCGCGGCCATCGCGATAATCCTCCACCGCCTCCAGCAACGCCAAGTCAGCAAACAGCCCGTCACGGGCAAAGGCCTCCAGCGGCAATACCGCCAGCACCTGCACCCGCGTGCGCTGCGCCTCGACGCGCCCTGCCAGTTGCCGCGCAAAGCGGGTCTCCAGCCAGTCGCCGGGCCGCGCCGCAAGCTTCTCGGCGGCGGTATGGCTGAGCACGATCTGGTCCAGGCCCTTGGGCATCGGCAAGCCAGCCAGCAACGGGTCGCCCGGCGCGGTGGGCAGCATTTCCAATACCAACGCGCCCACCTGCGCGGTCGCCGCGATCTGCCGCGTACGCGGTATGGCGAACGCCACATCGCTGCGCTGGCCCAGTTGCTCGACCCAGGCGCTGCTGAATCGACCACCGCCCAACGGAATGATTTCACGGGTAGCCGGGTCGGTCTCCAAGCGTTCGGTCAAACTGCTAACCAGTCCAAATTTCAGCCCAAATAACACCAGCAATGGCGCGATAACGGCCACCAGCGCCAGCACCGAGCAGGCCGACAGCCACGCATCGTTGCGGTAGTCCTGCCAGGCGAGCGACGCAACCAGGCCGATGCGCATCAGCACACCTCCCCGAGCGTCGCGGTGACGCCGCCATCCGCATCGCGACGGCAGCCGATGCGGCGCACCTGCAAGCCACTGGCGCGAGCCAGGGGTTCATCATGCGTGGCAATCACGCAGGCGGCGCGGTGTTCGCGAGCCTGGGCCAGCAGGGTCTGCATCACGCGCTCGGCATTGAGCGGGTCCAGGGACGCGGTCGGCTCGTCGGCCAGCACCAGTTGCGGTGCGTGGGCCAGGGCGCGGGCGCAGCTCACGCGTTGGCGCTGGCCCACCGACAAGGCGGCCGGAGGCTTGTTCAACTGGTCGCTGATTTCCAATAGCGCAGCCAGGCGCGCCACGCTGCCGTCGTCCTTCAAGCCCAGCAATTGGCGGGACAAGGCAATGTTGCCGCGCACATCGAGAAACCCCAGCAGCCCGCCGGTTTGCAGCACATAGCCCAGATGCCGGCTGCGCAACCTTGCCAGGGCGCTTTGCCCATCCGCGCGCCAGAGCGCGCCGATATCGACCTGGTTGAACTCGAACTGCCCGCTCCGATCCGGCGCCAACACCAGCGCCAGCATATCCAGCAAGGTGCTCTTGCCGCAGCCGCTGGGCCCGACAATCGCCAGTTGCTCACCGGCACGCAGCTGCAGCGTCGGAATCACCAGGCTGTAGCGCTGGCTGCCGACGCCCCGGCTCTTGTGCACCGCGTTCAGGCTCAGCATCACGGCAACGTCGACAACGGCACGCGGTACAACGCATCGCCCGGTTCGGCATCGCCGAAACGCACCCAGTTGGCCACGTCATTGTGGAAGGTTTCGTAGAGGCGGATTTTCGAATCCAGCTCGTCGATGAAGTCTTCCTGCTCGGCCACGCTCAACGACAACCACAGGTCCTGGGTCATGTTCAGCGACTTGCTGCGATACGGCAGGCCCTCCAGGTATTCGCCCAGCAGACCGCCGTCGGCCAGGTTGCCGCCCTTGCGCAGGGCTTGCGGGTCGCGGCTCATGTACGCCGAGGCGCTGGCGATTTCCTGGAAGAAATCCTTGGGCGAGCTTTGGGTTTTGCGCGCCGCGTCGACGATCAGTTTCAGCGACTGCTGCAGGTCGTTCAGTTGCAGCTTGGTCAGCATCACGCACACCTGGAACGCCGGCAACGCCGGGTTGGTCAGGTCGCGGTCGGCGGTCCAGGCGCTGACCAGTTGCGGCGCCTGGCTCGCGGTTTTGCGGCCAAGAAAATCCATGTGCATCGCATAACCGACCGCTGCGGACTTATCCGCCAGGCTCGGCGCGGCACTGAGCAGCGGCACCGGCTGCGGCGTGTTGCTGCGCACCTGATGCACGAGGTTGGCGAACACCGTGCCGATCTCGTCGACCCGCTCACCCAGCTTGCGCACGTCGCCACCGGGCACCGGTGTGTACAGGTCGCCGATCTGCGGGTTGGCGTCGGCGGTCAGGGTCCGGTACTGACTTTCGGCGCCGGCATGGGTTTTCTTGCCGGCGTCGGTGCGCAGATGCAACGCGTAGATCTTGATCTGCTTGCCCAGCGCTGCCTGGCGCACCTCGGCTTCGTTCATCTGGGTGGCGGCGAACGGGTCGTTCTTGCGCAACGCCCCGGCATCGGAGACCAGCAGGATGATGCGTCCGCCGTAGCCGGACCAATCCATGCCGTCCACTGCCTGCATCACCCCGGCAAACGCGTCTTCGTTGAACGAATGGCTGGACACCGTCGACGCCTTGACCTGCCGCGCCATGTCCAGGAAGCGTTGCGGGTCGCGGCCTTGGTCGAGGGTGATCAGGGTCTTGGCCACGTATTCCAGGCCGGGGGTTTTCTTGATGCTGTTGCGAAAGCCCACCAGCCCGAAGCTGACGCTGTCCAGTTCACCGCGCTCGGCGATACGGGTTTGCAGTTCGTGCACCACGTCGCGCACCTGGTCGATATACGGCTGCATCGACACGGTGGTGTCCACCACCAACACCACCGCCGTGCGGAAGGCGTCGGCATTGGCGCCAGCCACCGCGGCCGCCGGCTTGGCAATGGCGCTGCTGCCAGGGTCGATGGAGGCAACATTGAGCAACTGCACGGGCTGGCCGTTTTCGTCGAAGCTCTCTTTGGCGTCGAAGATCGGCAACAGGTAGAACTGGTTCTGCGGCACCGCGCTGGCGGTGGGTTCCAGGGCCAGGACTTGCTGATTGTCTTCGCGGTTGTTCTGCGCCTTGGCCAACACGCTTTTCGCCGCCGCGGGGTCGGCCAGCAGTTTTTCCACCTCAGCGGGCTGGCGCAGGAACATCACCGGCGCCCGGCCTGAGCGCTCGGTGAACTTGAGCACCAGGCTCTGCTTCCAGTCACTGACTTGCGAGGCCGGCAGCCAACCGTCACTGCGACCATCGGTGGCCGCGCCGACCCGCATCCAAGGGCTGCCATCGACCTCCTTGCGCTGGTACACGTAGAGCACGGAAAACGCCGGCAAGGCTTTGCCCGGTGCACTGCCCGCTTCATTGGAAAGCTTCGCGCCGGGCTTGCTCAGCACACGCTGGAAC
This sequence comes from Pseudomonas sp. MUP55, assembly GCF_034043515.1. Classification (NCBI taxonomy): domain Bacteria; kingdom Pseudomonadati; phylum Pseudomonadota; class Gammaproteobacteria; order Pseudomonadales; family Pseudomonadaceae; genus Pseudomonas; species Pseudomonas sp. MUP55. The sequence continues at coordinate 5,784,026 of NZ_CP138214.1, forward strand.
AGGGTCTTCTTGCCGGCCATCAGCAGCGGACGCTGGCCGCCATCCGCAACCGCAACCGCCGCCGCCGGTGGCTTGGCTTCAGGCACCACGGCAACAGGCGCCTTGACCGGCTCCTCGGTGCCGCTCAACCACCAATAACTGGCGCCACCGATGGCCAGGGCGACCGCCACGGCAACCGCCGCCAGCGCCAATACCGGCCCGCGGCGCTGCTCGCTGTGTTGCATCGGCGCCACCACCGGCTGACGTACCGGTTGCGGCTTGCCCGTCGGTATTTCAATCGACTCCGGCGTGATTCCCGCCAGGTCAAAACTGAGTGGAATCGGCAGCGGCCGCACCAGGGTGGCCTCTGGCGACTGCGCCGGCAGTTGATCCAGTGCCAGCAGTAACGCCGCCGCATCCGGATAACGCTCTGCCGGGTCCTTGGCCAGCAACTTGCGCAGCACACCCTGGTAACGACCGTGGTGCACCGGCAGCTCCGGCAAGGGCTCGGTCAGGTGGGCCAATGCGGTGGAGAGCGCATCGGTGCCGCTGTAAGGCAGCTTGCCCACCAGGATTTCGTAGAGCACCACGCCCAGCGCATACAGGTCGGCGCGACCGTCGATCTCCTGGCCGCGTGCCTGTTCCGGGCTCATGTAGCTCGGCGTGCCCACGGCAAAACCGGCCTGGGTGAACTGGGTGCGGTCGTCCAGGGACTTGGCGATGCCGAAGTCCGACAACACCGCCGTGCCGTCGGCGCGGAACAGAATGTTCGCCGGTTTCACGTCGCGGTGCACCAGGCCCTGGGCGTGGGCATAACCGAGCGCCGAGGCAATCTGGCGGATCAGCGTCACGCCCTGCTCCGGGGTCAGGCCGGCAGCGATGCGTTCCTTGAGCGTGCCGTTGGGCAGGTATTCCATGGCCATGTAATACAGCTCACCGACATTGCCGATGTCATGGATGGTCACCGTGTGCGGGTGCGACAAGCGCGCCAGGGTCTTGCCCTCGCGCAGGAAGCGTTCGCAGAAGCTCGGGTCGGCCGCCAGCGCCGCCGCCATCACCTTGAGTGCCACCTTGCGCTCCAGCGAACGCTGGGTGGCCAGGTACACATTGGCCATGGCGCCTTCGCCGATTTCGCCTTCGATGTCATAGCCGGGGATGACGATGTTCATGGCGACACCTTCACGACGATGGTGGTGATGTTGTCCGGCGCGCCGCGATTGAGCCCCAGGTGCACCAGGCTGCGTACGATTTCATCGGGCGCGTCATGGCCGAGCACTTCACGGATTTCGTGGTCTTCGACGGTTTTGGTCAGGCCGTCGCTGCACAGCAGGTAGCTGTCGCCGGGGGCGATCAACAGGTCGACCGAGGCCACGTCCAGTTGCGCTTCCACGCCCACCGCGCGGGTCACGATGTTGGCGCGCGGATGCACACGGGCGTCGGCTTCGCTGAGCAGGCCGCTGTCTTGCAGGTCCTGCACGTAGCTGTGGTCGCGGGAAATGCTGTGCAGCTCACCGTCGCGCAGGCGGTACAGGCGACTGTCTCCGGCCCACAGGCACACCCCGCGCAAGCCACGCGCCGCCAGCACCACGACGGTGCTGCCCATCATGGTCACGCCACGGTTGGCGGTTTCTTCACGCACCGCCGCATTGATGCGGATCAGGTCGTTGCGCAAGGCGGCCGCGTATTCCTCAAGGGAGCGCCCCATCGGCACGTTGCGCAGGCTGTCGACGATCAGGCTGCTGACATAATCCCCCGCCGCGTGCCCACCCATGCCATCGGCCACCACCCACAGGCGGTTTTGCGGCAGGTCCAGACACGCGTCTTCATTGACCTGGCGCACCATGCCCACATGGCTTTTGCTCGCGGATACATACGTCGCGCCCATCTACATCACACCTTCTTGTCCGAGCAAAAACTGCGCAAAATCGTTGGCGGCAGGCAAGCCCTGACACCGTAATAAACCGGGGGAAATACGCTGCGACCCTCGTCCCCACCAAAGGCTGGCACCTTCGCAGGCCTGTTCGGCAAGCGCCGTCATGCGCCCGTGGGGCACGGTGGCGGCCACGCGTTGCAGGCCGGCAAAACGGCTGTCGACCGCACGCGGCTCCGTCGCTGGCAGGCCGAGGTGGTCCAGGCCAGCGTTGAAGGCTTCAAACGTGGCGCCGGTGTCCAGGGTGCCGAGCAGCAGCTCCTCGGCCTGCTCGAACCAGGCGTCAGGCCCGCCCACCAGGGAGGCGGGGTTGGTGTCGTGATCGAGCACCACCACCACCGCCAGCGGAAAATAGCGCCCCACCCGGTCGATGCTTGGCATCAGCACACCCGTCGCCGCGTCCGGCCCGCACACGCCTGGCGCGAGTACAAAGCGCCACAGCGGGCTGACCAGATAAGCGTTGAGCCAGTCGCCGCCCAGGCTGTTCTGGCTGGCGAGCAAACCCGCCGCCAGCCAGCTGTCCCAGGGGCCGATAAAACTCTGGGGCAAGGCGCGGCTGACAAAATCACCGCGACTGGCCAACTTGCCGTAGAAACCCAGCGTCGTCATAGCCGCTCCGGCAGGCTGAAGCCGCTGAGCACCCGGCTCTTGAACGGATTGAAGGCGCTGTTGGCGCGCAGCTCGTAGGCGATGCTTGCACCGTCGACCCGCAGGCGCAGGTTGAAGCGGTCCGGCGAGTTGCCGGCGGTAAGGTCCGACTGCTCCAGCAGGCGGAACCAGGCCCACGGGCCGTCAAGCGTCACGCCGGAGCGTCCGCTGGCCGACGGCGGCATGATCGACAGCCGCACCACGCCGATGCTGCCGGGGTTCGGCCATTGCATCGCCACCGGGCGGCTCGGGCCGTGGTCGTAGCTCAGTTGCTGGCCGTCGAGGTCGAGCAGGAACTGGGTGATGGTCGGGTCCATCGACACCGGCTTGAGTTCGAAGCGCACGATGGGTTGTGTGCCGCCGGACCTGAAGAACGCGTCCCGAATCGTCGCCGCACGCTGGAAGGTTTGCAGCACGCCTGGCGCAATGCCGAGCTTCTGCGCCGCGCCCGGCTGCCAGCGCCAGGTCTGGGCCGAGGTGTCTACGTAGGGCTGCAGGTACTTGCGAAAGTAGTTATCCATCACCCCGCCGACGCCGAAAAACTGGCCGAAATCATCCAGGGTCGCGTCCCGCGCACTGCCCGGCGACATCGGGTAACGGCCGGCCAGTGACTGGCGATACACGTTGACCACTTCACTGACCCAGGCCGCGTTCAACTGGTTACGCACCCCGCCCATCATGCTGTTGGTGGTGGAATTGACCACCGACTTGACCATGCCCTGCACCAGCGGCGGCTGGCGTTCGGCATTCAGGCTGACCCGCGTGGCCGCAGCCGCCGCCTGGTTCTTCGCCTCGCCCAGCAAGGCATCACCGCTGGCACCGACCATGGCACTGACCTGCACATACAGCGCGTTCATGTCCGACAGCAGGCCGTCGATGGCAGCCGGTTCGCCTTCGTTCTTACTGACGATGCTGTTGAGCTCCGCAAAGTGCGCGGTAACCGGGTCATCCGCAGCCGCGGGCGCGCTGGCGCTCGGCTGCTCCTGGCCGAGCAGGCTGCCCAGGCGTTCCTTGAGCTTGTCGACGCCGCCCTCCACCGGCACGCCTTTGGCCGCCAATTGGCGCTCTTCGGCTTGCAGGTCGGTTTCCTTGGCCACCGCCACCAGCAGCTTTTTCAATGGCGAGGTCGGCCCCGAGATCACCCGCAGCACATCGGCCGCCTGGGCCACGCTGGTGATCGGCACAAAGTCGATGTCTGCCAGCAACGCATCCCACTGGCGCTGGTAATCCTGGAAGTACAGGCGGCGCACATCGGCAGCCAGGCTCACCACGTTCTGCTGGTCGGCCTGTTCCTGGCCGAGCACCCATTGCTCTTCAGCCAGGGTGCCGGTCTGGTTCAGGCTGCTCAGCAAAAACCCCTGGCGATAACCCTTGGCGGTGAAAAACCCGCTCAGCGGTTCGCCCAACGGCTTGCCGCTCTTGCGGCTGAACACCAGCGCGGCGTCACGGCCGGCGGCTTCATTGAGGCGAAAGTCCGGGATGCCTTCGGGCAGTTTCTGACGCTTGACCCGGTCATACACGCGCTGGGCCACCGGTAGCTGTTGCAGTTGGCGGCGCAGGTCATCGATCAGGCGTGGATCGAGGCGCGCATTCGGTGGGTGGCGGTCAAACAATGCCTGCAAATGCCCGGTCAACGCCTGGCGCTGATCGGCCGGCAGGTCGCGTGGCAGGTTGCGGTCCCAGTCGAGGGCGATCCAGGCCTTGATGAAGTCCGGGTCGTAATGCTCGCTGTCGGCCAGCATCAGGTAGGCCTTTAAGCCTTCGTAGAGAAAATCCGAATTGCCGCCGCCGTGCAGTTGCTCTTCGATGCGCGTGACCAGGCGCGGCGCGAAGACCGCGATCAGCAACTTGCGATAAACGCTCGCCGACTCGGCTTCGAGCATGTCGCCCTGGTAAAGCCCCAGCCCTTCGGACCAGTTGGGCGAATCCCCCGCCAGGTGCTTCACCGCGTTGAGCAACGGCAGCACGGCCAACACGTCACGCTGCGCCGGGCTCAGGGTTTGCACGGCCTGGCCCAGGGGCGCGACCTTTTGATCGACCTGGGCGATATACGCCTGGTTGGCGCGATAACTCACCCACCACAGGCCGCTGACCACCACCACCACGGCCACGGTAGCGGCCAGTACACCTCGGGCGATCCACTTGCGACGGCGCTCGACTTTCGGGTTTACCCCCACCAGGCCACGCTCGGCAAAGGCCACGGCAGTGAACAGTTTTTCGATGAAGTAACTGCGCCCAGTGCCGCTCTGGCGCGCCAGGTGCTGACGGTCCAGGTTCATGCTCTGGGCCATGGCGCCGATCAGGCGATCAATCGGACTGCCTTCCTGGGTGCCGCTGGTGAAATACACGCCGCGCAACAGCACGCGCTCTTCGAAGGCGTTGGGTTTGAACACGCCCTCGAGGAAGCTCTGCAGGCAATCTTTCAACGCACCGAACTGCTGCGGGAAACCGTAGATCAAGTCGCGGCGCGCCGGGTCACGTTCCTGTTGCAGGCGTTCCACCAGGCGCTCGTTGAGGCGTTGCTCCAGGCCGGCGAATTCGCTTTGCAGGTGCGCCAGCGGGCTGTCGCTGTGTTTGCCGTCATCCAGGGCGAAGGTCATGCCCCACACCTGGGCGCGCTCTTCCTTGCTCAGGTTGTCGAAGAACTCCATGAAGCCCGGCACCAGGTCGAGCTTGGTCAGCATCAGGTAGATCGGAAAGCGCACGCCCAACTGGGTGTACAGCTCCTGAATACGCAGACGGATCGCAGCGGCATGGGCGGCGCGTTCGGCGTCGGTGCCGAGCAGCAGGTCCGACAGGCTGATGGCAATGAAGGCCCCGTCGATCGGGCGGCGCGAACGCTGCTTTTTCAACAGGTCGAGAAAGCCCAGCCAGGCGGCTTTATCCACCGTGGAGTTGCTGTCCTGGGTGGTGTAGCGCCCAGCGGTGTCGAGCAACACGGCTTGATCGGTAAACCACCAGTCGCAGTTACGCGTGCCGCCGACGCCGCGCACCGCACCGGCGCCCAACTGCGCGGCCAATGGGAAGTGCAGCCCGGAATTGACCAGCGCAGTGGTCTTGCCCGAACCCGGCGGCCCGATGATCACGTACCACGGCAGTTCGTAGAGGTTGCGGCGCTCGTCGCCCCCCAGCTTGGCCTTTTTCAGCAGTGCCAGGGCTTCGTCCATGCGCTGACGCAGGGTGCCGAGCTCTTCGGCGGTGGCGACGCTGTTGGGATCGGCCGGGGTTTCGGCGGCCAGGCTGCGCATGACTTCGGCGGCCTGACGGCGCGCCTGGATGATGCGCAGCACGCGGTAGGCGATCCACAGCGCGAACACCAGGATGATCAGCGCCCAGCGGCGCCCTTCGGGTGCCAGCATGTCGAGCAACGGCCCGACGAACCAGATGATCAAGCTCAGGGCGATCAACCCCAGCACGGGGATCACCCAGCGAATCATGAAACTGAAAAACGCCTTCACTCGACGCCCTCCGCCAATACGGTGATTTCAACCCGACGATTGCGGGCACGGCCTTCGGCAGTACTGTTGGTCGCCAACGGCTCGGTGTCGCTGCGGCCCTCGGCGCTGAAGCGCTCGGCCTGCCCGGTCTTGGCGGCGAGGATGTCCAGTACCGACTTGGCCCGTGCTTCGGACAGCGCCCAGTTCGACGGGAAGCGCAGCGTGGCAATCGGGCGATTGTCACTGTGGCCGGTTACCCGGACCTGGCCCTTGACCTTGCGGATGGCGTCGGCGATGCGCAGCATCAGCGGCTGGTAGTCATCGACGATGCTGGAGCTGGCGGACGCAAACAGTTCGTCACCCCGAATGGTCACGACAGAGCGGTCGACCTTGTCCTCCACCGCGACGCGGCCGGCCTTGATGTCTTCGGCCAGGAACCCGGCCAGGCGTGGCCGCTCGATGACTTTTGGCTGCGCCACCGGACGGTCGATGGCCTGCACCGGGATCTCGCCCAGGGCATGGATATTCTTGAACACCGGTTCGGCATCCGACGCCAGCTTCATGCGCAAGCCAAACAGCAACGCCAAAAGCAGCGCCAGGCCGATCGCCACGGCGATCCACGGCGGTATGAACTGCGCCAGGCGATCGCGCGCCACGGTGACGCCGCGCCAATGCGGCGACAGCTCGCGCTCGTGCTCGCCACGAGCGTTGCGAATCGCCGCCGCGGTACGCTCGCGCAAGGCTTCCAGCTGGCTGCGCCCGTCGGTCATCACCCGGTAGCGCCCTTCGAAACCCAGGCACATGCACAGGTACAGCAGCTCCAGCAGGTACAGACGTTCCCGCGGGCTTTGCAGGCAGTGGTCAAGTAACTGGAAGACCTTCTCGCCGCCCCAGGCCTCGTTGTGCACGGTGATCAGCAAGCTCTGCTTGCCCCAATCACTGGTGCTGCCCCACGGCGTGCTCAACACGGCTTCATCGAGGGCGGTGCACAGCGCGTAACGGGCCAGCAGCACTTCGTTGCGCGCCACACCGGCGGCTTCGGCGCGCTCTTCGAATTGGCGCAGATAGGCGAGCAATTGTGCGCGCAGGCTGGCCGGCGCCGGGTGCGCGATGGTGTTGCGCAACCGCGTCAGCAAGGCCAGCAGCGGGCCGGCGGCGCTTTCCAGCGGGTTGAGGCCCTGGCTCTTGCCGGTGAGCATCGGTGCGGCCGGCATCGACAAAGGTGCCGGCTCCGCACGCGCAGGTTCCGGCGCACGGCCGCCGGGGCGCGGCATGAACTGAGTGCGGTCATCATCATTGGGATGCATCGCGGATTATCCTCGGATCGCCCAGAAGGCCAGGTTCAAGCCCGGGAACTGCCCGGCGATGTGGAAGGCGAAACCGCCTGAATTGCTCAGCTGCTGCCAGTGCTCGCTGCCCCGGTCCAGCTCGTAATAGGTACTGCCGGCGTGGTACGGCAATTGGCGTGGCGCCACCGGCAGCGGCAGCAGGCCGATGCCCGGCAACTGCAGGTTGACCATGTCGCGGATATGCTCCACCGAACCGACCTTGCTCTGCTGGCCGAAGCGCGCACGCAGGGTTTCGCCAGGCACATCGGCACGCACCACCAGAATGAAGCTGGCGCTGTCGAGCAGGGTCTTGTCGGCCAGCATCGCCACGTGGATGCCGTAAGCCTTCTCCACAATCGGGATCGGCGTGGCCTTGCTGTCGATCAACATCGACAGCGCCTCGCGCAACGCGGCCATCACCGGGGCGAAGCTCAGGGCCAGGTCGTCGTGCTGGTACTGCGGGTATTCCTGGGGGCGTCGGCCTGAGGTGGAAAACGTCGAAAACTCACCGGCCAGGCTGACCAGCTCGCTGAAGAAGCGCTCCGGGTGCAGCGGGCTCAACTGGCTGAAATGCTGAAGCAGCGGCTGCGCGCGGTTGACCAGTTGCAGCAGCATGAAGTCGGCGATTTCCGACGCGCCACCGGCACCCGACGCCACCACACGGCCGGCCAGGGCTTCGCCACGCTGGTGCAGCAGGCCGAGCAGTTCGCTGCGAAATGCGCTCAGCGGTTTGCTCGCGGCCACGTCCAGCACCGGTGGGATGTAGCTGTCATCCAGCACCAGTGCGCGGTCGGCACGCTTTTCCTTGATGCGCACCAGGCCAATGGCGGCGTAGTCGCTGATGCCGTCCTGGGCCGTCAGCAAACGCAACGCCCGCGAGCCCACGGCCACCGGCGCGCGGTTTTCGAAGGGTGCGTTGTCGTCGCGCACTTCACGCACCTGGCTGACGTAACGCGCCGCTTCCAGGGCTTCGCCTGCGTCCACGGTGTCACGCGCGCCTGCTCGCTTGAGCGGCAGGGCCAGGTAGACCAGGCCATCGCGCAGGTTGTCGTCGGTATTCAGCGGGCTCGGTGCCAGGTCGTCGTGAGGGATATTGAACGGCGTGCCGTCAGGCAACAGGCCCCGCGCCGACACGATTGCCAGTTTGCCCTGGGCGAGCAGGCCCTGGTCGATCAGCAGCTCGGAGAACCCCCAGGCGCCCGCGGACAAAGGCCGGCTGCGGGCGTCGATCAGGTTTTCCAGGTAACGGTCATGCTGCTGGAAGTGCTGCGTTCCGATGAACATGCCTTCCGACCAGACCACGCGATTGTTCCAGGACATGGGGGCTCCGATTGCTTGTTATTGGGCTGGGCTGGAGGGAGTGGCCACGACGTCTGCGCGCACGGCGCGCACATCGAGGCTGATCTGATATTCGGTGTATTGGCGAGGCGGCACGTCGATGACCGTGCGCCATTGCGCCCGGTCCAGTTCGCGATAGCCCACCAGCAGGCCGATCTGACGCGTGGACGGGTCGAGATCGCGCTGGATGCTCAATTGCTGGCCGGGCTGGATCACCACTTCGTCCTGGTCGAGCAGGTCCAGGCCAAGCGTGGATTGCGCCCGATCCGCCAGGGCGAAGTAATCGGAGCGCGCAAACGTGGCGGCATTTTTCAGCTCGAAAATGCGCACCCGTACCGGGGCAGCCTGGCCGCTGGCACCGGGGTTGAGCCCGGCAATCGCATGAAAGTGCAACTCGACGGCGGCCGTGTCCGCTTCCGCCTCGGCGGCAGCTTGGGGTTTGACCGCGTCTTTGGCACACGCCGTCAGCAGCAGCGCGGTGGCGGCTGCGAGTAAAAACCTGGGAATCATCCTGCGTCCTCAATGACGTGCTTAGCTATCCGTTTTGTCCATCACTGCAACGCGGTTCAGCGTCGCTGTCGTGCGCTGTGCTCTTCGTAGGCCCGGCTGAACTCGCGGCCGAACAGGTCCTGGAAATCGTCCTGGGCCTCGCGGGAAATATTGTTATAGAGCTCGGTGAACTGCTGCCAGTACTGAGCCTGGCGCGAGCCGTTGAAAATGCTCGAGAGGCCACCGGGCTTGCCCATGCGTTCTTCCAGCTGCGCCGGTTCAAAGCGCAGGAGCAAATGCTTGATCGCCGCTTCCACGCCGGCCATCACCGCCAATTGGTGAGCGCGCAAGTCGTCGAAACTGTCACGTACCGCGACATCAGGCGCCATAAACGCCTGGTTGCCGTGACGCAGCAACAGCAGTAACGCTTCGTCGGCATTCGGGGCAAATTTCAACGGATTGTTTTCGGCGGGGCGGATCATGGTTTGCTGCATGCGGAACTCGCCCTTGAGGCTGGCGCGGGCACGCAATACGTCGATCAACCCCTCCACCATCAGCCGGTAGCTGCGGCCGATGCTTTCCATCTGGGCGCAGGCATCGGCCTTGTCCAGGCGCAACTGATCAAGGCCCGCCCCACGCAGGAAGGCTTGCAGCAGGTCGGGTTGCTGCTGGGCATCGCCGACGGGGAGCGCAACCGGCTCGACCACAGGTGGCGGCGCAATAACCGGTGCCGGTGGCGGCGCAACGCTGGCGACCGGCGCAGGTACCTCGCCCAGCAGGTCCCAGTCTTCGGGAATCACCGAGCCTTGCACCACCGGTGTTTCTGCGACCGGCACGGCAACCGGCGCTGGCGGGCGGAAGTCGTGTTGTTCGGACGGCACATGGTCCGCCACGGTCGGCGGTGGCACGGCAGTGGGGCTGAGGAAGTCGAACAGGTCCGGCAGGGTTTCCATCGACGAGGCACCCTGAAATTGCGGCGCGATCATCGGGGTCGGCGCGGGCGTGCTGGCTACCGCGCCCATCAGCGCTTCAAAGCTGTTCGGCGAATCACCGGCAAACGGCTGGCCGTCGAGGGCCTGCACGTTGAAGTCGATGCGCGCCTGGATTTCGTAATCGCCGATACGGATCAGCTCGCCATCCTGCAGCGGCTCGCTGTTACCCCGGCGCAAACGGACACCGGCGTTAACCAACTCCACACCGTTGGTGCTGTTATCGGTTAAGTAGTAACGGCCATCTTTGTATTGAATAACGCAATGTTGAGAGGAGACGAGACGCTCGGGGTCGGGCAAAACCCAGTCATTTTCCGAACTGCGGCCGATGGCCATCGAGCCCTGGTTCATGGACTTTTCGGAGCACTGCCCAGGGGTAATCTTGTGATAACTAGTGATAGTCAAACACAGCGACATCTTGCCTCCTTGCTGATACATCGCGCGCGGAACATCCGGGGCTACGCGTGCCCGGGTATCTCCGCCAGGTCGTGGAAACGACCGCCTGAATCTGTATTTGCCAGCATGATCGCTGATCTTATCCGGCTTGCATGACAAAAATCCTCTACGACGGGCGCCGTTCGACCCACCAGTCGCGCAGGTTGTTAAACACCGCACATCTGTCACAGAGGGCGAATAGCTTACCTTGACAAGGCCTAAGTACTACACCAAAAATGCACAACTTCTTGAACATCAGTGATGGCACAGTAGTGGCACTCTGAAAGTATGACCAAGAAAACATGCAAAGTTCACCGCGCAACTAAAGCATGCAGCGCCCGGCATCTAACGGGCTGATAGGGAGATCGAATTCAGTGGATGTGCCGTTGCTGCTCACCGCCGTGTCCGCGTCCTCGCCCTGTGGCGAAGACATGGAATATGACGCGCAATTTCTGCAATTGGAACGTGATGCCAAGGGCCAACCCGAGCGCAGCATGGGCGATTCGATCCTGCCCGCTGAGCCGCCTGAATGGCGCAGCATCCAGCAGCAGAGCCTGGACTTGCTCCAGCGCAGCAAAGACCTGCGCATCACCCATTTCCTGCTGCAAAGCTCGCTCGCCCTGCAAGGCGTGGCCGGGCTGGCCGAAACCCTGACACTGATCGACGCGTTACTGCGCCAGTACTGGGCCGACCTGCACCCGCGCCTGGATGCCGATGACGACAACGACCCCACCGTGCGTATCAACGCGCTGTCCGGCCTGACGAGCGACACGACGATTCGCCTGCTGCGCGAAAGTATCCTCACGCGCTCGCGCACCTTCGGCCCCGTGAGCCTGCGCGCCGCATTGAACGCCAGCGGCCTGCTGAGTTTCCCCGACGAACAATTGGGTGCCCAGCAACTCAACGCGGCGTTCCTCGACAGCGATCCGCAACAGCTGCAAGCCACCCGCGACGCCTTGAGCGCTGCGCGCGCCGCCTGCGAAGCCATCGAACAACAGGTCAACGAGCAGGTCGGTTCCGCCCAGGGCGTGGACCTCAGCGCGTTGAAACAGCCGCTCAAACAGGCCCTGCAACTGCTCAATCAAGCCGTACCCGGCAGCGACAGCAGCAGCGAACCCGAGGCTGTCAGTGAAGACAGTGCCCCCTCGGTGGATTACGCCGCCGCACCCTCAGCACCGCGCCCTGTCGGCGATATCGCAAGCCGCGATGACGTGCTGCGCAGCCTCGACAAAATCCTTGCGTATTACACCCGGCACGAGCCTTCGAGCCCGCTGCCGGTGCTGTTGAACCGCGCGAAGAATCTGGTGCATGCCGACTTCGCGGCCATCGTGCGCAATCTGATTCCCGACGGCATGTCCCAATTTGAAAACCTGCGCGGCCCAGACAGCGAGTAAGCCGCCGGACCGTGCAGTAACAACACCGTCGCTCAAGCGACCAGGAGCAGCAACGTGGCGAAGCAAAGTTCTCAGAAATTCATCGCGCGCAACCGTGCGCCTCGAGTGCAGATCGAGTACGACGTCGAGCTCTACGGCGCCGAGAAAAAGGTCCAGCTGCCCTTCGTCATGGGTGTGATGGCCGACCTCGCCGGCAAGCCTGCCGAGCCGCTGGCACCCGTGGCCGACCGCAAGTTCCTTGAAGTGGACGTCGACAACTTCGACTCCCGCCTCAAGGCCATGCAGCCACGCGTGGCGTTCCACGTACCCAATGAGCTGACAGGCGAAGGCAACCTGAGCCTGGACATCACCTTCGAAAGCATGGACGACTTCAGCCCGGCCGCCGTGGCGCGCAAGGTCGATTCGTTGAACCAGTTGCTCGAAGCCCGCACCCAGTTGGCCAACCTGCTGACCTACATGGACGGCAAGACCGGCGCTGAAGAAATCATCATGAAGGCGATCAAGGACCCGGCGCTGCTCCAGGCACTTGCCAGTGCGCCTAAGCCTGCAGGGGACCAGTAATCATGACTGACAATACCGCCCGCGAAGGCAGCCAGATCCTGGGTGCCACCGAAGAAGCCAGCGAGTTTGCCAACCTGCTGCTGCAGGAATTCAAACCCAAGACCGAGCGCGCCCGCGAAGCCGTGGAAACCGCGGTGCGCACCCTGGCCGAACAGGCCCTGGCGCAAACCGACCTGGTGTCCAACGACGCGATCAAGTCGATCGAATCGATCATCGCCGCCATCGACGCCAAGCTCACCGCCCAGGTCAACCAGATCATCCACCACCAGGATTTCCAGCAGCTGGAAAGCGCCTGGCGTGGCCTGCACTACCTGGTCAACAACACCGAGAGCGATGAGCAGCTGAAGATTCGCGTGCTCAACATCTCCAAGCCGGACCTGCACAAGACCCTGAAGAAATTCAAGGGCACGGCGTGGGACCAGAGCCCGATCTTCAAGAAGATGTACGAAGAAGAATACGGCCAGTTCGGCGGCGAACCCTACGGCTGCCTGGTGGGCGACTACTACTTCGACCAGTCGCCTCCCGACGTGGAACTGCTGGGCGAGCTGTCGAAAGTCTGCGCCGCCATGCACTCTCCGTTCATCGCAGCCGCGTCGCCGACCGTGATGGGCATGGGCTCGTGGCAGGAACTGTCGAACCCGCGCGACCTGACCAAGATCTTCACCACCCCGGAATACGCCGGCTGGCGCTCGCTGCGTGAATCGGAAGACTCGCGCTACATCGGCCTGACCATGCCGCGCTTCCTGGCGCGCCTGCCGTACGGCGCCAAGACCGACCCGGTGGAAGCCTTCGCCTTCGAAGAAAACACCGACGGCGCCGACAGCTCCAAGTACACCTGGGCCAACGCCGCCTACGCAATGGCGGTGAACATCAACCGTTCGTTCAAGCACTACGGCTGGTGCTCACGCATCCGTGGCATCGAGTCCGGCGGTGAAGTGGAAAACCTGCCGGCCCACACGTTCCCTACCGATGACGGTGGCGTGGACATGAAGTGCCCGACCGAAATCGCCATCAGCGACCGCCGTGAAGCGGAACTGGCGAAGAACGGTTTCATGCCGCTGCTGCACAAGAAAAACACCGACTTCGCCGCGTTCATCGGCGCCCAGTCGCTGCAGAAACCGGCCGAATACGACGACCCGGACGCCACCGCCAACGCCAACCTGGCCGCGCGCCTGCCGTACCTGTTCGCCACCTGCCGTTTCGCGCACTACTTGAAGTGCATCGTGCGCGACAAGATCGGTTCCTTCAAAGAGAAGGACGAAATGCAGCGCTGGTTGCAGGACTGGATCCTCAACTACGTCGACGGTGATCCGGCGCACTCCACCGAAACCACCAAGGCCCAGCATCCACTGGCAGCCGCCGAAGTGATCGTGGAAGAAGTGGAAGGCAACCCGGGTTACTACAACTCCAAGTTCTACCTGCGCCCGCACTACCAGCTCGAAGGGCTGACGGTGTCGTTGCGCCTGGTGTCGAAGCTGCCGTCTGCAAAAAGCGCTTAAGTAATTCGCTCTTCTGTGGGAGGGGGCTTGCCCCCGATGGCATCACCTCGGTCTGATTGACAGACCGAGTTGCCTGCATCGGGGGCAAGTCCCCTCCCACACAAAAACACAAGATGCGTTACCACGCAGAGCGTGGGAACGATCACCAAATTCAGTGGCCCACGCCACACAGGGAGAAAACATGGCTGTTGATATTTTCATCAAGATCGGCGACATCAAGGGCGAGTCCATGGACAAGGCCCACAAGGACGAAATCGACGTGTTGAACTGGAGCTGGGGCATGGCCCAGTCCGGCAACATGCACGTTGGCGGTGGCGGCGGCGCGGGCAAGGTGAATATCCAGGACCTGTCGCTGACCAAGTACGTCGACAAGGCTTCGCCGAACCTGATGATGCACTGCGCCAGCGGCAAGCACATCGACAAGGTCAAGCTGACCGTGCGCAAGGCCGGTGGCGAAAGCCAGGTCGAGTACATGGTGATCAACCTGGAAGAAGTCCTGGTGACCTCCCTGAGCACCGGCGGTTCGGGCACCGATGACCGCCTGACCGAGAACGTCACCCTGAACTTCGCCCAAGTGATGGTCGACTACCAGCCGCAGAAAGCCGACGGCACCAAAGACGGCGGCGCGATCAAGTTTGGCTGGAACATCCGTTCCAACACCAAGCGCTGATACGCCTCTCTCTCGCTCCGTCTTAGCAGCTGAGGAGCGAAGCGAGAATGTGGGAGGGGGCTTGCTCCCGATTACGGTCGGCCAGTTGATAAAGTCGATACTGGTCCACCGCCATCGGGAGCAAGCCCCCTCCCACAGCCTCGCTTCGCTCGGTAGCGGCTGCGGGGTTTTCTTATTTCAATATTGTCCGTGGAGCTGCTTTGGTGGTAACTGAAATCGCTTCCCGCGACCGTCTGCAACCGTCCTTGCTGGACCGGTTGACCGACGATGACCCAACCAATCCCAAGGAAAGCGCCGACAAACGCGTGCTGTCCCTGACCCAATTGAAAGCCTCGGTATTGCGTGACCTGGCGTGGCTGCTCAACACCACGTCGTTGCTCGATGCCGATGCCACGTTGCACACACCGGCCGGCACCTCGGTGGTCAATTACGGCCTGCCGGCGCTGGCGGGCAACAGTGTTTCCAGCGTCGACATCAAAGCCCTGGAAGCCCTGATCTACCAGGCCATCGCGACCTTCGAACCGCGCATCCTGCGCCACACGCTGCGCGTCAAGGCCCGCGTCGGCCAGGGTGAAATGAACCACAACGCCTTGAGTTTCGAGATCGAAGGCGACCTGTGGGCCCAGCCGGTACCGTTGCGCCTGCTGCTGCAAACTGACCTGGACCTTGAGTCCGGCCATGTGCGCGTGGTGAACGCAGACCAACGGAGGCGCCCATGAACCCGCGCCTGCTGGAGCTGTACAACCAGGAACTGCACCATGTGCGCGAAAGCGCCGCCGAGTTCGCCAAGGAATACCCGAAGATCGCCAGTCGGCTGACCCTGTCCGGTATGGACTGCGCCGACCCGTACGTCGAACGCCTGCTCGAAGGTTTTGCCTACCTCACCGCCCGCGTGCAGTTGAAGCTCGACGCCGAGTACCCGACCTTCACCCACAATCTGCTGGAAATCGCCTACCCGCATTACCTGGCGCCCACCCCGTCGATGACGGTGGTGCAACTGCAGACCGACCCCGACGAAGGCTCCCTGGCCAGCGGCTTCCCCCTGCCCCGCGACACGGTGCTGCGCGCCGCCCTGGGCCGTGAAACCCAGACCTGCTGCGAGTACCGCACCGCGCACCCGGTGACGCTGTGGCCACTGCAGGTAAGCAATGCCGAGTACTTCGGCAACCCTGCCGCCGTGCTCGGGCGCCTGGCCGCCAGCGAGCCGAAGGCCAAAGCGGGTTTGCGCCTGACCCTGCGCACCGGCGCCGAATTGCCGTTCAACAGCCTCGACCTGGATAACCTGCCGCTCTACCTCAGCGGCGCCGATGAGCAACCGTTCCGCCTCTACGAACAATTGCTGGGCAACGCCTGCGCGGTATTCGCGCGCAAGCCGGGGGGCGACTGGGTTGAGCGCTTGCCTCAGGACGCGTTGCGCTCCCGCGGTTTTGACGATGCCGACGCGGCCATGCCGGTGGTCGCGCGGGCCTTCCAGGGCTATCGGTTGCTGCAGGAATACTTCGCCCTGCCCCACCGGTTCCTGTTCGTCGAATTCGCCGAACTGAGTCGTGCGGTCAAGCGCTGCGACGGCCAGGAGCTGGAACTGATCGTGCTGTTCGACCGCCACGAGCCGAGCCTGGAAGGCAGTGTCGGCGCGGCGCAGTTCCTGCCGTTCTGCACGCCGGCGATCAACCTGTTCCCCAAGCGCGTGGACCGCATCCACCTGTCCGACCGGGTCAACGAACACCATGTGATCGCCGACCGCACACGACCGATGGATTTCGAGATTCACTCGTTGAGCGGCATCACCGGCCATGGCACCGGGCCGGAGCAGCCGTTCCTGCCGTTTTACGCCGTGCGTGATCCCTCTCGCTATGGGCGCGACCAGGCGTATTACACCGTGCGCCGCGAACCGCGCGTGCTGTCCAGCGACCAGCGCCGTAACGGCCCGCGCTCCACTTACGTGGGCAGCGAAACCTTCGTCAGCCTGGTGGACAGCCGCCAAGCGCCATACCGCCATGATCTGCGCCAGTTGGGCGTCACAGCGCTGTGCACCAACCGCGACCTGCCACTGTTCATGAGCGTGGGCAACGGCAAGACCGACTTCACCCTGGCCGACAGCGCCCCGGTGCTCTCGGTGCGCTGCGTCGCAGGCCCCAGCCGCCCGCGCGCCAGCCATGCCCACGACGCCAAGGCCTGGCGCCTGATCAGCCAGTTGTCACTCAATTACCTGTCGCTGAGCGAACAGGGCCAGGGCGCGGGCGCCTTGCGTGAACTGTTGCGCCTGTATGGCGACAGCAACGACGCCGCCCTGCAATTGCAGATCGAAGGCCTGCGTGAAGTCAGCAGCAAAGCGGTGACCCGACGCCTGCCGATGCCCGGCCCGATTGTGTTTGGCCGCGGCCTGGAAATTACCCTGGAGTTCGATGAAAACGCGTTTCGCGGCACCGGCGTGTTCCTGCTCGGTGCGGTGCTGGAACGCTTCCTGGCACGCTACGTGTCGATCAACAGTTTTACCGAGACGGTGATCCGTACCACCGAACGCGGCGAGATCATGCGATGGAAAGCCAAGCCCGGACGACGTCCGACCCTGTGAGTACCCTGGACGCGATGCACCAGGAGCCCTGGGAATATGACTTCTTCCAGGCGCTGCGGCGTATCGAGTGCGAATCGCCGGACCTGCCGCGCCTGGGCCACTCCCTGCGCCTGGCCGATGACCCGCTGCGCCTGGGGCAACAGGCCGATTGCACCTTCGCCCCGGCCACACTGGCCTCGGTCGACCCCGGTGGCGAGGGTAAACCGGCGCGTCTGGAGCAGTTCTTCTTCGGCCTCGGCGGCCCCAACGGCCCGCTGCCGCTGCATATCACCGAGTACGTGCGCGAGCGCCAGCGCAATAACGCCGACAGCACCAGCAAGCAGTTCCTGGATGTGTTTCACCATCGCCTGCTGACCCTGTTCTACCGTGCCTGGGCCGAGGCGCGGCCGACGGTCAGCCATGACCGCCCGGACGATGACTACTGGTCCGCACGCCTCGCCGCCTTGAGCGGTCGCGGCATGCCGAGCCTGCTCAACCAGGGGCTTATCCCGGATACGGCGAAGCTGCATTACAGCGGCCACTTGTCGGCGCAAACCCGTTATCCGGATGGCTTGAAGGCCATCCTCAGCGAATACTTCGGCTTGCCGGTGGCGATCGAAGAATACGTCGGCCAATGGCTGGAATTGCCCGAACGCAGCCGCGTCGGCGTGAGCGCCAACCGGCTGGGCGTGGACTTTTGCCTGGGCAGCCATGTATGGGACCGCCAGCACAAATTCCGTATCCGCCTGGGCCCGCTGAAACTCGACGACTACATGGGCATGCTGCCCGGCCAGCAGCCGTTCAACGAACTGGTGGCCTGGGTCGCCGAGTACCTGGGCCATGAACTGGACTGGGACCTGAACCTGGTTCTGCAACAACCCGAAGTTCCGGCGCTGCAACTCAACGGCCAGTTCCGCCTGGGCTTCAACACCTGGCTCGGCCAACCTGCGCATGACGCCAACGACCTAATCCTGGCGCGGCATTACGCCGATCACGCCACCACCTCAAGGAATCCAGAGCATGGGTGAAATCAGTCGCGCCGCACTGTTCGGCAAACTCAACAGCGTGGCCTACAAGGCCATCGAAGCCGCCACCGTGTTCTGCAAATTGCGGGGCAACCCGTATGTGGAACTGGCCCACTGGTTTCACCAGTTGCTGCAACTGCAGGACTCGGACCTGCACCGCATCATCCGCCAGTTCAATGTGGAACCGGCGCGCCTGGCCCGTGACCTCACCGAAGCCCTGGACCGCCTGCCCCGCGGCTCCACATCGATCACCGACCTGTCATCCCACGTGGAAGAAGCCGTGGAACGCGGTTGGGTGTACGGCAGCCTGATGTTCGGCGAGAGCCAGGTGCGTACCGGCTACCTGGTGCTGGGCATCCTCAAAACGCCAAGCCTGCGCCATGCGTTACTCGGCTTGTCGTCCGAGTTCGACAAGATCAAGCCCGAGGCCCTGAGCGAGCGCTTTGATGAATACGTGGGCGACTCGCCCGAGAACGCCCTCAGCGCCAGCGACGGGTTCAATGCCGGAGTGCCCGGCGAAGCCAGCGGCGCCATGGCCCCCAGCGCGATGGGCAAGCAGGAAGCCCTCAAGCGATTTACCGTCGACCTGACCGAACAGGCGCGCAGCGGCAAGCTCGACCCTGTCGTGGGGCGTGATGAAGAGATTCGCCAACTGGTGGATATCCTCATGCGTCGTCGCCAGAACAACCCGATCCTCACCGGCGAAGCCGGGGTGGGCAAGACGGCCGTGGTCGAAGGCTTTGCCCTGCGCATCGTCGCCGGCGATGTACCGCCTTCGCTCAAGGACGTGGAACTGCGCAGCCTCGACGTGGGCCTGCTGCAAGCCGGCGCGAGCATGAAAGGCGAGTTCGAACAGCGCCTGCGCCAGGTCATCGAAGACGTGCAGGCCTCGCCCAAGCCGATCATCCTGTTTATCGACGAAGCCCACACCCTGGTCGGCGCCGGCGGCGCGGCGGGCACGGGCGACGCGGCCAACCTGCTCAAGCCTGCCCTGGCTCGTGGCACCTTGCGTACCGTGGCCGCGACGACCTGGGCCGAGTACAAGAAGCACATCGAAAAAGACCCGGCCCTGACCCGCCGCTTCCAGGTGGTGCAAGTCGCCGAGCCGTCGGAAGACAAGGCGCTGCTGATGATGCGCGGCGTGGCCTCGACCATGGAGAAACACCATCAGGTGCAGGTGCTCGATGAAGCGCTGGAAGCTTCGGTGAAGCTGTCCCACCGCTACATTCCGGCGCGCCAGTTACCGGACAAATCCGTGAGCCTGCTGGACACCGCCTGCGCCCGCGTCGCGATCAGCCTGCACGCAGTGCCGGCCGAAGTCGACGACAGCCGCCGCCGTATCGAAGCGCTGGAAACCGAGCTGCAGATCATCGCCCGTGAACATGCGATCGGCATTGCCATTGGTGCGCGCCAAACCAACAGCGAAGCCTTGTTGAGCACCGAGCGTGAGCGTCTGGCCAGCCTGGAAAGCCGTTGGGCCGAAGAGAAAGCCCTAGTGGATGAGCTGCTCGCCACCCGCGCGACGCTGCGTGAAAAGGTCGGCGAAGTCGACAGCGGCAACGATGAACTGCGTGCCCAGTTGGTGGACCTGCAACAACGCCTCAGCGCCCTGCAAGGCGAAACCCCGTTGATCCTGCCTACTGTGGATTACCAGGCCGTGGCGTCGGTCGTCGCGGACTGGACCGGTATCCCGGTGGGCCGCATGGCGCGCAACGAACTGGAAACGGTGCTCAACCTCGACCAGCACCTGAAAAAACGCATCATCGGCCAGGACCATGCCCTGCAGATGATCGCCAAGCGCATCCAGACGTCGCGCGCCGGCCTCGACAACCCGAGCAAACCGATTGGCGTATTCATGCTCGCCGGCACCTCGGGTGTGGGCAAGACCGAGACTGCCCTGGCCCTGGCCGAAGCCATGTATGGCGGCGAGCAGAACGTGATCACCATCAACATGAGCGAATTCCAGGAAGCCCATACCGTGTCGACCCTCAAGGGCGCGCCACCGGGCTATATCGGTTATGGCGAAGGCGGCGTGCTGACCGAAGCGGTGCGGCGCAAGCCCTACAGCGTGGTACTGCTGGACGAGGTGGAAAAAGCCCACCCGGACGTGCATGAAATCTTCTTCCAGGTATTCGACAAAGGCGTGATGGAAGACGGCGAAGGCCGCGTGATCGACTTCAAGAACACGCTGATCCTGCTGACCACCAACGCCGGCACCGAGCTGATTTCCCAAGTATGCAAGGACCCGGCGAACATCCCCGAGCCCGAGGAAATCGCCAAGGCCCTGCGCCAGCCACTGCTGGAGATCTTCCCACCCGCGCTGCTCGGCCGTCTGGTGACGATCCCGTACTACCCGCTGAGCGACGAGATGCTCAAGGCGATCACCCGCCTGCAGCTGGGCCGCATCAAGAAGCGCGTGGAAAATACCCACAAGGTCGCCTTCGACTACGACGACGCGGTGGTCGATCTGATCGTCTCGCGTTGCACCGAGACCGAAAGCGGCGGGCGCATGATCGACACCATCCTCACCAACAGCCTGCTGCCGGACATGAGCCGTGAATTCCTCACGCGCATGCTCGAAGGCAAGGCGCTGGCGGGGGTGCGCGTCAGCAGTCGGGATAACGAATTGCACTATCAGTTCAACGATTGACCTGACGGGATGCTGCTCAAAATGTGGGAAGGGGCTTGCCCCCGATGGCGGTGGGTCAGCCAGAAATTTGTAACCTGATACACCGCTATCGGGGGCAAGCCCCCTCCCACAGTGGATTCGGTTTCTTCAGTTATTAAGATGTCTACGGGACTACCGATGCTATTCAACCAAGCCTCACGCCTGGCCAAGATCACCAGCCCACTCGGGCCGGATGTGCTGCTGCTCAATGAAATGGGCGGCGGTGAAGAGCTGGGCAGGCTGTTCAACTATGAGCTGCAACTGACGTCCCTGGACGCCAACATCGACCTCAACCAGCTGCTGGGCAAGCCGATGAGCGTGGGACTGCAACTGGCGGACGGCGGCGAGCGGCACTTCCATGGCATCGTCGCGCGCTGCAGCCAGAACATCGACCAGGGCCAGTTCGCCAGTTACCAGGTGACCCTGCGCCCCTGGCTGTGGCTGCTCAGCCGCACCTCCGATTGCCGGATTTTCCAGAACCTGAGCATCCCGCAGATCATCAAGCAGGTGTTTCGTGACCTCGGTTTTTCCGACTTTGAAGACGCCCTGAGCCGGCCGTATCGCGAGTGGGAATACTGCGTGCAGTACCGCGAGACCAGCTTCGATTTCGTCAGCCGCTTGATGGAACAGGAAGGCATCTACTACTTCTTCCGTCACGAACAGGACCGCCATGTGCTGGTGCTGGCCGACGCCTACGGTGCCCACACCACCGTGCCCGGCTATGGGTCGATCCCGTATTACCCCAAGGACGAGCAGCAGCGCGAACGCGACCACATGCACAACTGGCACCTGGCGCAGGAAGTGCAGCCGGGTTCGCTGGAGCTCAACGACTACGACTTCCAGCGTCCCAGCGCCAGCATTGACGTGCGCTCGGCGATGCCGCGCCCGCACACCGCCGGTGACTACCCGCTGTACGACTACCCGGGCACCTACGTGCAAAGCGCCGACGGCGAACACTACGCGCGCACCCGCATCGAAGCCCTGCAAACCCTGCACGAACAGATCGAGTTCGCCGGCAATGCCCGTGGCCTGGGTTCGGGCCACCTGTTCAGCCTCACCGGCTTCAGCCGCAAGGATCAGAACCGCGAATACCTGATCGTTGGCTGTCGCTATTACATCGTGCAGGAAAGCCTGGAAAGCGGCGGCGGCGCAGGCGGAGCGCAGTTCGAAAGCAGCCTGACCTGCATCGACGCCCAGCAAAGCTTCCGCCCGCTGGCCAGCACCCACCGGCCCATCGTCAAAGGTCCGCAGACCGCCCTGGTGGTGGGCCCCAAAGGCGAAGAAATCTGGACCGACCAGTACGGCCGCGTGAAGGTGCACTTCTACTGGGACCGCCACGACCAGTCCAACGAGAACAGCTCCTGCTGGATTCGCGTGTCGCAATCCTGGGCCGGCAAGAACTGGGGCTCGATGCAGATTCCACGGATCGGCCAGGAAGTGATCGTCAGCTTCCTCGAAGGCGACCCGGACCGACCGATCATCACCGGGCGGGTATACAACGCCGAGCAGACCGTGCCTTACGACCTGCCGGAAAACGCCACCCAGAGCGGCATGAAAAGCCGCTCCAGCAAAGGCGGCACACCGGCCAACTTCAATGAAATCCGCATGGAGGACAAGAAGGGGCTGGAGCAGTTGTATATCCATGCCGAGCGTAATCAGGACATCGTGGTGGAGGTGGACGAGAGCCATTCGGTGGGGCATGACCGTAACAAGAGTATCGGGCATAACGAGACGGTGACCATCGGCAATAACCGTCTGCGCATCGTCAAGCAGGAAGACATCCTCTCGGTGGGCCAGCGCAAGACCGACAGCATCAGCCAGAGCTACGTGATCGAAGTGGGCGAGAACCTGCGCCTGGTCTGTGGCGAAAGCATCCTGGAGCTGAACGCCAGCGGGCAGATCAACCTGACCGGCGTACAGATCAGTTTCTACGCCAGCGGCGATGCCGAGTTCAATACCGGCGGTGTCCTGCACCTGAACAACGGTGGCGGCGCGGGCGCCACGCCTGATGGCCAGGGCGTCAAAGCCAGCATCGACGCCAACATCAAAGCCGCGTTCCCCACGCCTAAAAGCTCCTGACGAGACCTGCTTCCATGACGTATCGAATCAATGAATTCCAGTTCCAGTTACCTGCCGGCGAGCTGCAGGATGCGACGATCAATATCCTCAAGTTTCCCGAACTGGGCACCTCGCTGATCGTCAGCCGCAGCCTGCTCGCCGAGGGCGAAACCCTGCACAGCAACTTCAACGACCAACTCCAGCGCCTGGAAAAACAGGTGCAGGACCTGCGCTATCAACCCGGCGTCGATGTGCGCCTGGGTGCGAATCAAGAGGTGGAAGGCATCGAGCTGCGCAGCCAGTTCAACAAGGGTAATGACAAGGTGTTCCAGTATCAGTTGGCGTTGGTGATTCCGGGCACGCGCAAGATGCTTGCGCTGAGTT
Source organism: Pseudomonas sp. MUP55 (assembly GCF_034043515.1). Classification (NCBI taxonomy): domain Bacteria; kingdom Pseudomonadati; phylum Pseudomonadota; class Gammaproteobacteria; order Pseudomonadales; family Pseudomonadaceae; genus Pseudomonas; species Pseudomonas sp. MUP55. Next base: position 5,807,412 of record NZ_CP138214.1, read on the forward strand.
ATGTGAAGGCGGATGCGCTGGGTGATGCCGAAGCGGCGCATTGGGCATTGATCAAGAATTCCCTGTCGTTCGACGCTGTTTCCTGATGAGCGGCCTGCATGTCTGACGCGTTATGGGCGGCCCGAATGGGCGATGCGCTGGCCCACACTTCGATGATGGCCGACATTCTCGGCGGCGTGCTGGAGGTGGCGGCGAATATCGCGATTACTGCTGTAGCAACTGCCGCAGTGGTCGCGGCCACCGGCATTACCGTCGCCACCGGTGGGCTGGGCTGCTTCCTGTTGGGCGCGGTGGTGGGCACGATTGTCGGCCTGGCCATGAGCAAGACGGGGGCGGACAAAGGGCTGACCAAATTATGCGATGCCTTCAGTAACGCCCTGTTCCCCCCCACGGTGCAGGCCAACATTCTCACCGGCTCCACCGACACGCTCACCAACAACATTCCCGCCGCCCGCGCCGCTGGGGCGATCAGCTCCCACGTTGCACCAGCGGGTACCGAGCTTGAAGCCCCCGAGCCGGAACCCGAAGCCAGCTACCTGGACATGGCCGAAAGTTTCTTCTCGCAGATGTGGCGCCCGACCGTCGCCACGCCTGCGCCCGGCGCCGTGCCCAAGCCATTGGACGTGGTCGTGTGCATGAAGCATCCGCCGATGCCGCCGCAGTTTCTGGCCGAGGGCTCGGACAAGGTCACGATCAACGGCCAGCCGGCGGTGCGCAGCGGTGATCGCAGCACGTGTGACGCGACCGTGGTGTCATCGGGGCTGATTTCCTCCAATGTGACCGTCGGCGGCGGCACAGTGGTGGTGCGCGAGATTCGCAGCGGCAAGACGCCGGGGGTGGGGCTTGCGGTCACCGCGCTGCTGATGCTCAAGGGCGGCAAGGGCAAGTTCTTCAGCAAGCTGCCGTGCATGCTGATCGGTGGGGCCACCTCGATGGCCGTCAGCAGTGCGATGGGCGCGTTGGCCAATGCGGCAACGGGCTCGTCGAACCCGGTGCATGCCGCGACTGGCGCCAAAGTGCTGGGCGGCGATGAAGAGCTGGATTTTGCACTGCCCGGCATCCTGCCGATTGACTGGCAACGCTTCTACAGCAGTCGTGACGAGCGACAAGGCGGGCTGTTCAGCACCGGGTGGAGTGTGGCCTACGAGGTGTGTGTCAACGTCCTGCCGCATGCCGACGGCGGCGAAACGCTGGTCTACACCGACGAACAGGGTCGGCCGATCGACATGGGTAGCATTCCTCTGGGCGGTGCGGTGTTCAGCGCCGGTGAAGGCCTCGCCGTAAGGCGCCACCTCAATGGGCAGTTGCTGATCGAAAGCGATGATGGCTTGTATCGCTTGTTCGAACCTACGCCGGCCAATACGACGTTGCTGCGGCTAATCCAATTAGGCGACCGCAACGACAACCGTATTCATATCGACTACGACGAGCACGGGCGCCTGATACGCCTGCGCGATACGTTCGATCTGGTGCAAGTCGAGTTGATCCGCGATCAAGGCAATCTGGTGCGGCTCGAGCGTCTGTACCCCGATCAGCGCCGCGAAGCACTGGTCAGCTATGACTACGACACCGCCGGCAACCTGGCGCTGGTGCGCGATCCCACTGGCCAGGTGCAGCGGCGCTTCAGCTACGATGCCGGCGGGCGCATGGTGGAGCACCAGTTGCCCGCCGGATTGCGCTGCTTCTACGAATGGGCCTTGGTTGAAGACGTGGAATGGCGCGTGGCTAGGCACTGGACCGAGGAAGGCGACGCCTACCAGTTCGACTATGACTTGCAGGCCGGTATCACGCAGATTACCGATGGTTTGCAACGCGTCAGCACCCGCCACTGGAACTCCCAGCACCAGATCATTCGCTACAGCGATAACCTCGAGCAAACTTGGCTGTTTGAGTGGAATGACGAACGCCAACTACTCAGCGCGACCGACCCATTGGGTGGCCGCTACGCATACAGCTACGACGAGTCCGGGAATCTTGTCGGCGAAACCGATCCCCTGGGCCGCAGTGATTCGACCTTGTGGCTGGAGCATTGGGCTTTACCAGTCTCAGGCACGGACAGCGAGGGCAACACGTGGCACTTGCGTTATGATCAGCGAGGTAACTGCATTGCTGAAACGGACCCGCTGGGCCACGTTACGCAGTATCGCTATGACGATTGCGGGCAGTTGGTGGAGATCATCGACGCAGCCGGAAAAAGCAAAAGGATGCGCTGGAATCCATTCGGCCAACTCATTGAGCATATTGACTGCTCAGGTTACCCGACCCGTTTCAAGTATGACGAAAGAGGCTATTTGCAGACAGTCGCCGATGCATTGGGCGAACGCACAACCTTTGTTTACGATGCACGGGGCCTGGTGCTAAGTACTCAGTTACCTGATGGACGCATCGAGCACTTTCAGCGCGACATCAGCGGTCAATTGATCGCGCATACCGACTTCTCCGGGCACTCTACCTACTACCAACGCAATCGCCAGGGGCAGGTCAGCCAGCGGCTTGATACGCACGGACGCCAAGTCAACTTTGAATACGACAGCTATGGTCGCCTTAAAACCCTGTCCAACGAAAACGGTGAGCGGTACCTTTTCGCCTGGGACGCCAACGACCGCGTGGCTGAACAGCAGGACCTGGACGGTAGCGTGCGCCGCTATCACTACGACGCACTCAACAACATCAAGCGGATGGAAGCTATTCCCGCCCCACTGGGCAGCGGGATGGCATCAGTACCTGTAACACCCGAAGCACCTGTCGTGCATTGCTTTGAGCGCGACGCCGTTGGCCGCCTGCGGGTCAAGGTCACGGATGATGGACGAACGGAATACACCTACGACTCGCTGGATCAACTCAAGGCCGTCACATTTACCGACAATGCCGGCAGGCAACAAGCGGTCAACTTCGACTACGACAGCGTTGGTCAACTGATCGAAGAGAAAAGCGCGACTGGCATCCTGCACCATTCCTATGACGAGCTCGGTAACCTGAGCCAGACTTGCCTGCCTGACGGGCGCTGGCTCAACCGCTTGCATTACGGCAGTGGGCACCTCCATCAAATAAATCTCGATGGCCAGGTTATCAGCGACTTTGAGCGCGACCGCCTGCACCGCGAAGTACTGCGTACCCAGGGGCACCTCAGCACCCGTCATCACTATGACCGTTGTGGGCGATTGCGCTCCCGTGAACGAGGCCAGATCACCCGGGCGTCGGCACTTCATGCAACGGTACAAAAGCAATTCGAGTATGACCCCAGCGACAATCTGATTGGCAAGCTTGAGCAAACGTCGAGCGGCCAACGCAGGCAACTGCTGCACTACGATGCAACCGACCGGGTGGTCGCCAGCCAAGACAATCTCGTTGGCCAACGCGAAACCTATTCCTATGATGCAGCTGCAAACCTTCTCGATGGTCCGCAACCCGGTGCAGGGCTGGTTCAGCACAACAAGCTCCTGACGTATCAGGACAAACGTTATCGTTACGACGGTTTCGGTCGAATGATCGAAAAACGCAGCGCAAATCGCGGCATCCAACGCTTTGCCTATGACGCCGAACATCGCTTGATTGAGGTCCACAATGAGCACGGCGGGCAGAGGTCTGTCGTAAGAATGACCTATGACCCTTTAGGACGAAGAACTGCCAAGACGATCTACGACGGGAACGGCTATTTGTTGAGCGAGACCCGCTTCATGTGGGATGGACTGCGCCTGCTGCAAGAACACAAGTACGCCCAGACCAGCCTTTACATATACGCGGACGATAGTCACGAACCTCTCGCTCGCGTTGATGGCAGCGGCATCCAGCAGAAAGTCCGCTACTACCACAATGACCTCAACGGCCTGCCCGAACTGCTCTCGGAAGCTGAAGGTCAGACCGTCTGGCAAGCCAGCTATCAAATTTGGGGAAACACGGTTCAAGAAATCCGAGAACCTTACTACATCGAAGAACAAAACCTGAGGTTTCAGGGCCAGTACCTGGACCGTGAAACCGGCTTGCATCACAACATATTCCGTTTCTACGATCCGGATATTGGCCGCTTCACCACTCCAGACCCTATAGGCCTCGCAGGGGGGCTGAACCTTTACCTGTATTCAACCAATCCACTGACCTGGATCGACCCCTACGGCTTAAATCCTGAGGATTTGGTACGTTACAAACCCAAGACATCCGTCACACCCAAAGCGGGTGGCCGCGGTACAGCAATCAATAGGGCATGGGGCGAAGAGCGGGATCTGGTGTTACGCGGTGGCGGCTCACGAAACTGGACGGATGAAGAACGCAAGCTTATCAAGGATACGAAGAGCAACGCTCGCTTGAACTCCAAGATGTCCAAAGCGGGTTACACCGGCCACCATATCAATAGCGTCGAAGGTAACGGCGCCTTGGGCAAGGCCTGGAAGGGTGACCCGAGGAACATTGTTTTCTTGCAAAACTCGAAGCACCCAAGTGGTGTGGACGAACATTTGAACAGCCCCCAAGGGCACCGAAAGAACTATGCCAATTCAGGCAAAGGCCGATTGATCGACCGTCTTAGAACCCCTGGCAGAAAAACCGGCTGTGGTAAATAATTTCCCATTGGAGAAGAACATGAGCGCCCTCGACAACGCATTTAAAGAACTGCGCCGCGTCCACAAAAAATTCGATATCGAAGGCCGCTTCGAAAAGCGCAGTCAAGCCAATGAAAAATGGCCGCAGACGTTGCCGCGCTCGGCAGAGACCGATTATTTCTACGATAACTGCGAGCCAGTTGATGTTGAAGTTGAAACCGGTTTGACGCCGATATGCTTCTTCAATTTGAGCACTTTGGAAGACGGCCAAGTTGGCTATAAATGGGCTGGCGACTCGAACAAGACCCAGATAAACGGGAATTGGCCCGCCCAGTATCTGGTTTTCATGGACGATATTGGCGGCGGTAAACCGGTTATCGCCGTCACGGATACTCCCGGCACTTCGGTGTGGGCGAGCTACGATGTCGTCAAGCCGTTCAAGATTGCCGACTCTCTGGCTGATTTCCTCTTGGCGTTCGCCAAAACTATCGAAATTGTTCATGGAAAATTCGACATCTTTGACATTTACAACGATGACGACGAGCTTTCCGCCAAATTTGTAAAATTGTTGACCAAAGAAGTCAGCCCGTTGCTGGGCGAGGAGAACTTCGAACGCTTCTTCGATTACTTCTACGGCTAAGCAGGTTCTACCAAAGGAAGGGTTCTGATCACGCCACTTATCGACAACGTGCGACCTCTCCACTGCCTTGAGGATCCGCGACTGATCAAGCGCCTTCGAACAGCTTCGGTGAGGCCGACATCCTCGGCGGTGTGCTGGAGGTGGCGGCAAACGTGGCTATTACTGCGCTGGCGACAGCAGCGGTGGCAGCAGCGGAGCGATTCAAAAGAACCCGCACATGGCGAAATCGTTACCACCTGAGGTAATCGAACACGTGAAGCCCGGCAAGTATGGAGGTCATAAAGACACCAGCCCACCCGGTCAGTCGTGGCATCATAACGCTCAGGATCCCACGAAAATCGAACTGGTCCCCAGGCCACAACACAGAGCTAAAGGGCCTGTTCAAGCGAGTCTGCACCCTGATCAAAAGGGTGGTTTCAAAAAGCTTGGTGGAAAATGCACTTGCCCCCTATGAGGAAGTGATATGAAATTAATCTCTATTCGCGATGTTCTGACTTCGCCTGAGAACAACCCGCACGGTTGGTTCTACCTACCTCCAGACTCCGCACAGTGGAGCCCTGAGACCTCAGGCGTGTTCTCACTCGACAGTTCGGATTTCCCACCTGACTCAGACGACTATTTGCCAAAACAGGCGAAAGAGGATGGTTGGATTGCGACGCTGGAGACTTCAGCAATCGAGGACGTAGTCGACAACGCCAAAGACCAGTTGCCAGCGCCGAGTGCAGGGGATCTGTTCAACGCGTTCGTTTACTATTTCGAAAATGACGCGTTCATCGAATATTAAGTCAAACTCTCCTCACCGGCTCACCGGCCTGCGTTTTTTTGCCGGTGCGGGCGCCGCTGTGGCGTTGCAGGATAGCGCCGAAGCCGACCAGGGTGAACGCTTCCTTGCGGTGAAAGGCACGGGTGATTTCTTCGAGGAAGGCATTGAGTACGCGGTTGGCCTGTTCTTTGAGAAAAAGTGAGCGCGGAAAGGGAGAAGGAACGCCTAACCGAGGTTCAGCGTTCAACACGCCAGGCACAGGAACTTAGCCTTGTCAGACGCACTTTGGGCCGCCCGAATGGGCGATGCGCTGGCCCACACTTCGATGATGGCCGACATTCTCGGCGGCGTGCTGGAGGTGGCGGCGAATATCGCGATTACTGCTGTAGCAACTGCCGCAGTGGTCGCGGCCACCGGCATTACCGTCGCCACCGGTGGGCTGGGCTGCTTCCTGTTGGGCGCGGTGGTGGGCACGATTGTCGGCCTGGCCATGAGCAAGACGGGGGCGGACAAAGGGCTGACCAAATTATGCGATGCCTTCAGTAACGCCCTGTTCCCCCCCACGGTGCAGGCCAACATTCTCACCGGCTCCACCGACACGCTCACCAACAACATTCCCGCCGCCCGCGCCGCTGGGGCGATCAGCTCCCACGTTGCACCAGCGGGTACCGAGCTTGAACCCCCCGAGCCGGAACCCGAAGCCAGCTACCTGGACATGGCCGAAAGTTTCTTCTCGCAGATGTGGCGCCCGACCGTCGCCACGCCTGCGCCCGGCGCCGTGCCCAAGCCATTGGACGTGGTCGTGTGCATGAAGCACCCGCCGATGCCGCCGCAGTTTCTGGCCGAGGGCTCGGACAAGGTCACGATCAACGGTCAGCCGGCGGTGCGCAGCGGTGATCGCAGCACGTGTGATGCGACCGTGGTGTCTTCCGGGTTGATTTCCTCCAATGTGACCATCGGCGGCGGCACAGTGGTGGTGCGCGAGATTCGCAGCGGCAAGACGCCGGGGGTCGGGCTTGCGGTCACGGCGCTGCTGATGCTCAAGGGCGGCAAGGGCAAGTTCTTCAGCAAGCTGCCGTGCATGCTGATCGGTGGGGCCACCTCGATGGCCGTCAGCAGTGCGATGGGCGCGTTGGCCAATGCGGCAACGGGCTCTTCTAACCCGGTGCATGCCGCGACTGGCGCCAAAGTGCTGGGCGACGATGAAGAGCTGGATTTTGCACTGCCCGGCATCTTGCCGATTGACTGGCAACGCTTCTACAACAGCCGTGACGAGCGCACCGGCAGCCTGTTCGGCGCGGGCTGGAGCGTGCCGTATGAGGTGTGCGTCGAGGTCCGTCCTCATCCCGAAGGCGGCGAAACGCTGGTGTACACCGACGAGCAGGGGCGCCCTATCGACATGGGTTCCATCCCCCTGGGCGGTGCAGTGTTCAGCGCCGGTGAAGGCCTTGCCGTACGGCGGCACCTCAACGGGCAGTTGTTGATCGAAAGTGATGACGGCCTGTATCGCTTGTTTGAACCCACGCCGACCCATGCTGCGCTGTTGCGCCTGGTTCAGCTGGGTGATCGCAACGACAACCGTATTCATGTCGACTATGACCCAGCCGGGCGCCTGCTGCGGCTGCGCGATACGTTCGACCTGGTGCAGGTTGAGCTGATCCGCGACCTCGATGCCTTGACCCGGATCGAACGCCTGTACCCCGACCAACGCCGCGAAGTGCTGGTCAGCTATGAGTATGACGTGGCCGGTCAGTTGGCTGTGGTTCGCGATGCCACCGGGCAGGTTCAACGGCGCTTCACCTACGATGCCGGACGCCGGATGGTGGAGCATCAGTTACCCACTGGATTGCGCTGCTTCTATGAGTGGGCTCTGGTAGAGGGCCTGGAATGGCGAGTCGTGCGTCACTGGACCGACGAGGGCGACACGTACCAGTTCGACTATGACCTGCAGGCCGGCCTCACCCGCATCACCGACGGTTTGCAGCGTGTCAGTACGCGCCTGTGGAACACCCAGCACCAGATCATTCGCTACAGCGACAACCTTGGCCAAACCTGGCTGTTCGACTGGGATGACGAACGCCAATTGCTCAGCGCCATCAACCCATTGGGAGGCCGCTACGAATACAGCTACGACGAGTCCGGCAACCTTATCGGTGAAACCGACCCGCTGGGCCGCAGCGACTCCACCCTGTGGCTGGAGCATTGGGCGCTACCGCTGGTGGAAACCGACGCCGCCGGCAACAGTTGGCAGTATCGCTACGACCAACGCGGCAACTGCATTGCCGAAACCGATCCGCTGGGGCATAGCACCCGTTACGTTTATGACACCCACGGCCAGGTCGTGGAAATCATCGACGCCACCGGCAAGAGCAAGAAGCTGCGCTGGAACCCGTTCGGGCAATTGGTTGAACATATCGACTGCTCAGGTTATCCGACACGGTTCAGCTACGACGAACGCGGCTTCTTGCAGGCCATCACCGACGCCCTCGGCGAGCGCACTCAATTTCGCTATGACGCCCAGGGCCGCTTGCTCAGCAGCCAGTTGCCGGACGGTCGTACCGAACAGTTCCAACGCGACATCAACGGCCAACTGCTGGGTTACACCGACCCTGCCGGGCACACCACGCTCTACCAGCACAACCGGCGTGGCCAGGTCAGCCAGCGCACCGACGCCCATGGCCGACAGGTGCAGTTTGGCTATGACAGCTACGGGCGCCTGCAAGCGCTGGTCAACGAGAACGGCGAACGTTATCGGTTTGCCTGGGATGCCGGGGATCGGTTGGCTGAGCAGCAAGACCTTGATGGCAGTGCCAAACGCTACGATTACGACCGGCTGGACAACATCACCACCGTGACCGCCATCCCGGCACCGTTTGGCAATGGACTGGCGATTGTTCCCGAAACACCGCCCGCGCCCATCGTGCATAGGCTGGCGCGCGATGCGGTCGGCCGACTGATTACTAAAACCACCGACGATGGTCGTACCGACTACAGCTACGACGAAGTCGATCAGCTGACGGCCGTCACCTTCACCGACCTGCAAGGCAATACCCAAGCCCTGGGGTTCAGTTACGACCCGCTCGGCCAGTTGCTTGCCGAACAGAGCTCGGCGGGCAGCCTGCAACACCACTACGACGAACTCGGCAACCTGATCCAGACCCAATTGCCGGATGGCCGCTGGCTCAATCGCCTGTACTACGGCAGCGGCCACCTGCACCAGATCAACCTTGATGGCCAAGTGATCAGCGACTTCGAACGCGACCGCCTGCACCGCGAAGTCCTGCGTACTCAAGGCCAACTCAGCACCCGCAGCGAGTACGACCGCAGCGGCCGACTGCGCTCACGCCAGCGCCGCCTGGCAAGTCAGCCCTCGCTGATGCCAGCCGCCGCGCAAAAGCAGTTCGAGTACGACCCCGCCGACAACCTGATCGGCAAACTCGACCAACAACCCGCCGCACAGCACCGCCAGCTGCTGCACTACGACGCCACCGGCCGCATCATCGCCAGCCAGGACAGCCTGCATGGCCAGCGCGAAACCTTCGCCTACGACGCCGCCGCCAACCTGCTCGACGGCCCGCAGGCCGGTGCCGGGTTGGTGGTGCACAACAAGCTGCTGACGTATCAGGACAAGCGTTATCGCTATGACGCGTTTGGGCGGATGATTGAAAAACGCAGCGCTAAACGGGGTGTGCAGCGGTTTGCGTATGACGCTGAAAGCCGACTGATTGAAGTGCGTAATGACGATGGCAGCGTGGTCAGGATGGCTTATGACGCGCTGGGACGCAGGGTTGAGAAAACCGAGCATGGCAGCGATGGTTATCCGCTGGGGGAAACACGGTTTACCTGGGATGGCTTACGGCTGTTGCAGGAGCATAAACACAGCCAGACCAGCCTTTATGTGTATCAGGACGAAGGCTACGAGCCATTGGCCCGCGTCGACGGAAGCGGACCGCTGCAGAAAATTCGTTATTACCACAATGATCTGAACGGGCTGCCGGAACAGTTGACCGAAGCAGACGGACACTACGTCTGGCGGGCGACCTATCGGGTGTGGGGTAATACGCTGGAAGAGGTGCGCGAGCCTTATTACCTAGAGGAACAAAATCTACGGTTTCAGGGACAGTACCTGGACCGGGAGACGGGGCTGCATTACAACCTGTTCCGATATTACGATCCAGACATAGGTCGTTTTACTACCCCGGACCCCATAGATCTGGAGGGCGGGCTCAATCTGTACCAATATTCGCCTAACCCTTTTACCTGGATTGATCCGTGGGGTCTCAAAACCTGCTATCACAAGAGAACAAAGGGTGAAATCAAAAAAATCCGTGCTAACTTTGGCAAGAAAGGCGGAGCTAAAGAGAAGTACCTGAAGAAGATGGCAAAAGACCCAAGCTCAGTTCAAAAATACGGTCAGGCGGGGGTTGATAGAATGAAAAAAGGCCAAGTTCCAGAGGGTTTTGACGTACACCACAAAAAGCCGATATTCCGAGGCGGTAATAATCGCCAAAGTAACTTGGTACTCATGGACAAGGGTTACCATAAAGCGAATAGCAAAGCCCTACATTGGTATCCAGAGGGGGAGAATCCATATGGACTCAATTAAAGACGCATGCTGTCAGGTCTGTCACAAAACTTTTGGACTTGATGCACAACAGTTGAAGCTTGTCGAACCGATGGTAGCGAAGGGCCAACGCTTCATCATGATCGAATGTCCGAAGTGTGGTTCCTCGACTCAATACGTTAAAGCTGAGGACCCTGTCGCAACCTCCCATCCCGCTCAAAACTATCGATGCCCAGTTACTCAATGCATAGGCTGGGTCGATCTGATAGATGAGAAGGCTCGGCCTTTCTGGGGTTGCGGAGAATGCGGGAGTGTCTGGTACGAAGAGAAAAATCTACAAAAAGAAATTACAGGCATTGTTGCACTGCATCCTTACAGAGCGCGGAGTTACAAACAACAGAACGGAAAGTGGATTCCGGGGGATCTAAATTCAGAGCCTGATGATTACGAGGAGATGGTTGGTAAAGAACCAACTGACGAGCATGATGGGCTGGTCAGGGGATAACAGCCGCTACCAAATAACATAGACCGAAGCAGCTGTCTTACAAAAAAAATGGGCACCCAACCCAGTTGGCGTGCCCATTTTTTATACCCGCCCGCCTCCCTTCAGGCGGTACCACCTTTTACGGGTTGACGCTGTCTTTGAGCGACTTGCCCGGTTTGAACGCTACGGTGTCGCTCGCCTTGATCTTCGCCTGCATCCTTGCCAGCCAGGACAGCCTGCATAGCTAGCGCGAAACCTTCCCCTACGACGCCGCCGCCAACCTGCTCGACGGCCCGCAGGCTGGTGCCGGGTTGGTGGTGCACACCAAGCTGCTGACGTATCACGATAAGCGTTATCGGTACGACGCCTTTGGCCGGATGATTGAAAAACGCAGCGCTAAACGGGGTGTGCAGCGGTTTTCGTATGACGCTGAAAGCCGATTGATTGAAGTGCGTAATGACGACGGCCGCGTGGTCAGGATGGCCTAAACCCAAAATCTTGCTTATAAACGCATGATGGCGGCACCGACGAAAGGCAATATGCAGGTATGGGAAAGATTTAAATAGGAAAGTATTTCAAACGCCGAGGAAAACTACATCCGGGTAACAAATGTAGACACTGACATAAGGATTACTTTATGCGAGTCGCTACGACATCGGACTCACCGAGCTGGACCAAAGTCTTTGAGATCACCGACGGGTTAAATGGCTCGAGCGAGACGCTCGAAAAAAGTATCCCACGCTCGACTGGGAACTGGCGGTCTGTATGCGATGCCTGCCGAAGGCCCTAGAACGTAAGACATTTTGCCGTTACTACGCCAAAGACAAAATGTTCGGTCTCGATATTGCCATGAATGAGGAAAATTTTATTCCGCATAAAAAAGATATGGTCGCTCAGCGCAAATTATTAGTGCGGCGTTTATTACTTTTTTATTGAGAGCATTAAAAAATACGAGAAAAAACTGCCTAATCTCCAGCCGGTTTCAGCGGCGCTGATCGCGGACGTACAGAAATGGTGCGCCCAACATGGGTGGACGGTCTGAGATCGAACCATTTGCCAAGATCGCATCGCAGGCCACAGATCAACCTTCAAACGTTGACGCTGTGGCCTGAGATTATTGATTGGCACTACCGAAGTTTCACTCTTCGTCTTCTACAATTGCGGTCCTCGACGCTATCAACACCTTGGTCATCTTGTTCATGTAAGCGTAACGCCCTTCAATATCTTTCATACGTGACTCATCAGTCGGCGCTTGCGACGAGTCGAGTGCAACATAAGGTTTGTAAACAATCCCGTAGCGTTCTCCAATGGATTCCATCTGTTCTTCTATGGCGTCCATTCTTTTCTCAAGTGCCGTAAGCCTTGAAGGAGTGTCAGTGGGCGCACTCGGGTCTTTACCCACAGCCTTCGCGTTTTTCCCTTCGTTGATGGAAAGAATATTGTTGACCATCAGCTCGGTTTTTATTTCGGCGCCTTCAAGACGCGCGTCCAATTTTTGCTGTTGCGTCGCGGACGGGTCTACCGTAGTGACAGTGCCATCCGCGTTCTTTTTTTCTGCACCCGGCATTTCAGCTTGCGCATCAATTCTGTCCGCGATGGCTTTAGAGCCTACATGCTCTGCCACACTGAAGGGCAATTGAATCAATGTACCTACGGATGCACTTAATAAGGAGTTGCGCACGCTGGACGCCAGTTGACTGGATAATGGCGTGAACGCATTTGCGTTGTGTAAGTTGCCAATGGATTGCGAGTTATTGACGGCGCCCTGCACACCCTTTGACCCACCTGTTGGTTTTGGGGACTTGGGTGCCACCGAAGGCTTCGCTGGTTCTGCCGGCTTAGATGGCACCGGGGGCTTCGCTGGTTCTGCCGGCTTCGATGGCACCGGGGACTTCGCTGGTTTTTCCATGCTAGGTGGCAGGGGCATGGGGTCCTTGGGGGCCTTTGGAGGCTTGCGGGGCTTAAACCTAAAGCCTGCGCGCTTATATCTGGCCTGATTCTCTTGATCACTTGCGGCGGGGTATCGGGACAAGCGACCATCTTCGTTATTCAGGCTCTGTTCAACGTGCGAACGGTCTGGAGCTGCCACATGATTGCCTGAAACTGCTGAAGTGGTAACACCTGGTTTTTTTGACTGAACCGTTGGAACAAGTAGCGGAATATATGACTGGTCGGACACTTTCATAAATAGACCTCTAAGTAATTATTAGAGAGGGCTCCCTGCAACCTCGAAACCTAAGTGACGCTTCGCACAAATAAGTTCCAAAACTATAACTACTTAGACAATAAAAACATTCGCAAACGCACATCACAACTTGCGCAGCAAGTTCCTAAAATACATAAAATGAAACCATACAACAGCTCAACAACTTTTCTTCTTCCCACAGAAAATGGGCACCCAACCCCGTCGGCGTGCCCATTTCTCCTACCGCCCCGCCCCCTTTCGAGACGGTACTGCCGGTTACTCGTTAACGGTATCTTTCAGCGACTTGCCTGGCTTGAACGCAACAGTGTTGCTGGCCTTGATTTTCACCGGCTCACCGGTCTGTGGGTTTTTGCCGGTGCGGGCGCCGCGGTGGCGTTGCAGGAAGGTGCCGAAGCCAACCAGGGTGACGCTGTCCTTGCGGTGCAGGGCGCCGGTGATTTCTTCGAGAACGGCGTTGAGTACGCGGTTGGCCTGTTCTTTGGTGAGATCGGCTTTTTCCGCGATGGCGGCGGCGAGATCTGGTTTACGCATGTGTGAAGCCTCTTTGACGGTTTTTTGTTGTTATGTCCGTGCTGCTCTCTGGTGGAGCAGCGCCAAGGCGCCGCAGGCTCTACTCTGCGGCAGACGGGAGTGAGGATGGCATGCCCTCGCACGCTCCGCCAGTGTCGCCGCGACCTTTCTAAGGGTAAGAAGGGGCTTATTCCGACAGAACGACCGGCATTTACGCCAGCAGCGGCGGAAGTTCCTTGTTCAATGCCAGTTTTTCCATGACCGCGGTGCCGGTCAGTGCGTAGCCCAGCAGGCGGCCGCTGGCGTCGCGGCACAGGGCCTTGATATCGGCGCCCTCGCCTTCGACGCTCCACACGCCTTCGCTGCCGCGTGGCGGTGGCGAGACCACCAGCGGACAGATTGGGGTTTTCACGGTAATCGGCATCGGCCCGTAGCTGACGGCCGTGGCGTTGCCAGCCAGGGTCTGGGCCAAGGCGCGGGCGCAGCTCATGAGCGGCATCACGTACAGCAGGTTCAAGCCGTCGACTTCGGCGCAGTCGCCCAAAGCGTAGATATTGGCGTGAGAGGTCTTGAGGTGACGGTCCACCATGATGCCGCGGTTGACTTGCAGGCCGGCTGCCGCTGCCAGGTCTATGCGCGGGCGCAGGCCGATGGCGGAAACCACCAGGTCGCAATGAATCACTTCACCGTCGGACAGATGGGCTTCGAGGCCGTCAGCACTGCGCTGTAGACGGTTGAGCACCGGCCCCAGGTGGAAACGCGCGCCAATCCCTTGCAGCCCGGCTTGCACCGCAGCCGCAGCCGACGGGTGCAGCAGGGTCGGCATGACTTGCTCACACGGCGCGACCAGGTCGACCTCATAACCACCCAGGATCAGGTCGTTGGCAAATTCGCAGCCGATCAGGCCGGCGCCCAGCACCAGCACGCGGCGTTTGCCGGCAGCCGCGGCGCGGAAGCGGGCGTAGTCTTCGAGATCGTTGATCGGGAAAATCAGTTCGGCGCCATCGCCTTCGACCGGCACGCGGACGGTCTCTGCGCCCCACGCCAGGATCAGGTCGCGGTAGACCACCGATTCCTCGCCGATCCACAGGCGCTTGTGGCCTGGGTCGATGCCGCTGATGCGCGTGTGGGTGCGCACTTGCGCCTTGAGTTGCTCGGCCATGGCGCCAGGTTCAGCCATGCTCAGGCCATCGGCTTCCTTGTTCTTGCCAAAACCGGTGGAGAGCATGGGCTTGGAGTAGGAGCGCCCATCATCTGCGGTGATCAGCAGCAATGGAGTGTCGCTGTCGAGCTTGCGAAACTCCCGGGCTACGTTGTAACCGGCCAATCCTGTGCCGATGATCACGACAGGTGAGTTCATTCCTTTCTCCTTGTAGTACGTTTCGTAAACTTCAAATTAGCCGATTTCGATCATTTCGAAATCCATCTTGCCCACGCCGCAGTCTGGGCACAGCCAGTCTTCGGGGACATCTTCCCAACGGGTGCCGGGCACAATTCCGTCATCCGGCCAGCCATCCGCTTCGTTGTAGATCAGGCCACAGACGATACATTGCCACTTCTTCATTACGTGCTTCCTCAGGGTCCAGGCATCTTGGCCGACGGTCGATAACCTGCGCTGCCGCTCGGCTCAGGGCGTTTTGTACTGATCGCAGCCGGCAGATGCAAGCACGATCGGCGTAAACGGCCGGTTCAGCCCGGCAAAAATTCAGGACGCCATGGTAAGCTCGCCGCCTCTTTTGCTGCCAAAATTGACTCGCCGTGCCGCACTCAATCGCCCCTTCCGCTGCTTGCCAATGGCTGTCCCAGAGCCGTCTAAGCCCAATGCCTGCGCCCTTGACCCTCGATTGGCTGTTCGATGAGGGCTCGCTGACGCGCAGGCTGACCGGGCTGTCCAACGACATCTTCAGCGTGACGCCACTGCTCGAAGGCTGGCAGCCGTTGCGCGACGATGAATGTGCGGCGCTGGACCTGCCTCGAGCGAGCATTGGCTGGGTGCGCGAGGTGTATCTGCGCGGGCATGACCAGCCTTGGGTATTTGCCCGCAGTGTCGCGTCACGCAGCGCCTTGCAGGGCGATGGCTTGCACATGGACGAACTGGGCAGCCGGTCGCTGGGCGAGTTGTTGTTCTGCGACCGCGCCTTTACCCGCCAGCCCATCGAGGTGTGCCATTACCCAGGGCAATGGCTGCCCGCGGCGGACCAGGCCGACGGGCTGTGGGCGCGCCGCTCGCGCTTTGATCGCGGATCGTTGAGCGTGCTGGTGGCGGAAGTCTTCCTGCCGAGTTTCTGGCATGCGCTGCATGACCATCCGGAGAACCGCTGATGTACCAACGTGTGCTCAAATCCTTGAATCGCCTGAACCCCAGGGCCTGGGATTTCATTCAACTGACGCGCATGGACAAGCCTATCGGCATCTACCTGCTGCTGTGGCCGACGCTATGGGCGCTGTGGATCGCCGGCAAGGGCTCGCCGTCGCTGCTCAATATCGTGATTTTCGTGCTGGGCGTGGTGCTGACCCGCGCCGGTGGCTGCGTGATCAATGACTGGGCCGACCGCAAGGTCGACGGCCATGTGAAGCGCACCGAGCAGCGTCCGCTGGTCAGCGGCAAGATCAGTTCGAAAGAGGCGCTGGTGTTTTTCGCGCTGCTGATGGGCATCAGCTTCCTGCTGGTGCTGCTGACCAACGCCAGCACCATCCTGCTGTCACTTGGCGGGCTGGCGCTGGCGGCGAGTTACCCGTTCATGAAGCGCTACACCTACTACCCGCAGGTGGTGTTGGGCGCGGCGTTTTCGTGGGGCATGCCGATGGCGTTCACTGCCGAGACCGGCCATCTGCCGGCCGAGGCGTGGCTGCTGTACATCGCCAACCTGTTATGGACGGTGGGTTACGACACCTATTACGCGATGACCGACCGCGACGACGACCTGAAAATCGGGGTGAAATCCACCGCGATCCTGTTCGGTGATGCTGACCGGGTAATCATCCTCACGCTGCAGGGCCTGGCGCTGGTGTGTCTGTTGCTGGCGGGGGCCCGGTTCGAGCTGGGCGGCTGGTTCCACCTCGGGTTGCTGGCGGCAGCGGGCTGTTTTGCCTGGGAGTTCTGGTATACCCGCGACAGGGACCGCATGAAGTGCTTCAAGGCGTTTTTACATAACCATTGGGCGGGGTTGGCGATTTTCGTGGGGATTGTGGCTGACTACGCGTGGCGATGAGAGGCTTGCGGCGACTGTTCTGACGCTATCGGGGGCAAGCCCCCTCCCACATTTGAAAGCGTTCGCAGATCAAGTGTGGGAGGGGGCTTGCCCCCGATGGTTTCAGCAGCGCCGAGCAATCAAGGCTTGATGATGTGCCAAACCCCACCCTTGCCATCACCGGTCTTGTCCCCTGCCTTCTCGTCATCCTTGTAGGTGTAGACCGGCTTGCCGTCGTAGGCCCACTGGCTGGTCTGGTCGTCGCGGGTGATTACCGTCCATTTACCCTCTGACTTGTCAGTAGACTCAGCTTGCAACGGCGGCCAATTGGTCGCGCACTGGTCTTTGCACACGGACTTGCCGTCGGCATCCTTGTCAAAGGTGTAGAGGGTCAAGCCCTTGTGATCGACCAGCATCCCGTCTTTCGTCATCGCAGGTTCTGCGGCAAAGGCCAGGCCCGGCAGCGTCAACGCGGCCGTTACCAGCAGGGCTTTCCAGGAAATCGTGCTGTGAGTCATCGGAACCTTCCTTTTGTGGTTGTCAGGATTCGGACCCAAAGGTTAGTCCAGAGTGCCGTGATTTGCCCAAGCGACTAAATTACTGTCACACGACTGCAATAATTCCGTTATCTAATGCGGCGCAAGACAGTTAAATGACAAGAGGATTTTGAGCATGGTTGGCAGGAGCATTCTGATTGTTGACGACGAAGCGCCCATTCGCGAGATGATCGCCGTTGCGTTGGAAATGGCCGGCTACGACTGCCTGGAGGCGGAGAATTCCCAGCAGGCCCATGCCATCATCGTCGACCGCAAGCCGGACCTGATCCTGCTCGACTGGATGCTGCCCGGCACCTCCGGGATCGAGCTGGCTCGGCGTCTCAAGCGTGACGAGCTGACCGGGGATATCCCGATCATCATGCTCACCGCCAAGGGCGAAGAGGACAACAAGATCCAGGGCCTGGAAGTCGGCGCCGATGACTACATCACCAAGCCTTTTTCCCCGCGCGAACTGGTAGCGCGCCTCAAAGCCGTATTGCGCCGGGCCGGCCCGACCGATGGCGAAGCCCCCATCGAAGTCGACGGCCTGATTCTGGACCCGATCAGCCACCGCGTGACCATCGACGGCAAGCCCGCCGAAATGGGCCCGACCGAATACCGCCTGCTGCAGTTCTTCATGACCCACCAGGAACGCGCCTACACCCGCGGCCAACTGCTGGACCAGGTGTGGGGCGGCAATGTGTACGTGGAGGAGCGCACCGTGGACGTGCATATCCGCCGCCTGCGCAAAGCCTTGGGCGATGCCTATGAGAATCTGGTACAAACCGTGCGCGGCACGGGCTATCGGTTTTCAACCAAAGGTTGAGCTACAAGCAATTAGCCACACGCCGCAAGTTCAAAGCGGGACTGCTTTAGCTTGGAGCTTGCAGCTTGAAACTTGAAACTTGAAACTGCTCCGAAGGACGCACCTTGAACCAAAACTGGCATGGCACCCTGATACGCCACATGCTCCTGCTGGTCACCGGTTGCCTGCTGGTCGGGCTGATCAGCGGTTATTACGGCTGGAGCCTGGCCATCGGCATCGCGCTGTACCTGGGCTGGACCCTCAAACAGTTGCTGCGTTTGCATGAATGGCTGCGCCAGCACCAACCCGACGAAGCACCACCCGACGGCTACGGCCTGTGGGGCGAGGTGTTCGACAGCATCTATCACCTGCAGCGCCGCGACCAACGGGTACGCGGGCGCCTGCAAGCGGTGATCGACCGGGTGCAAGAGTCGACTGCTGCGCTCAAGGACGCAGTGATCATGCTCGACAGCGACGGCAACCTGGAATGGTGGAACCGCGCCGCCGAGACCCTGCTGGGCCTCAAGACGCCCCAGGACAGCGGCCAGCCGGTGACCAACCTGGTACGCCACCCGCGCTTCAAGGAATACTTCGAGCAGGACAATTACGAAGAAGCCCTGGAAATCCCCTCGCCCACCAACGACCGCGTGCGTATCCAGCTGTACCTGACGCGCTACGGCAACAACGAACACTTGATGCTGGTGCGCGACGTGACCCGTATCCATCAGCTGGAACAAATGCGCAAGGACTTCGTCGCCAACGTCTCCCACGAACTGCGCACGCCATTGACGGTGATCTGCGGCTATCTGGAGACGCTGCTGGACAATGTCGAGGAGATCAACCCGCGCTGGAGCCGCGCCCTGCAGCAAATGCAGCAGCAAGGCTCACGCATGCAAACCCTGCTCAACGACCTGTTGCTGCTGGCCAAGCTGGAGGCCACTGATTATCCGTCGGATAACCACCCCGTGGCCGTACAAAGCCTGCTGCAGACCATCAAGAACGATGCCCAGGCCCTGTCCGGCGAACGCGGCCAGCAGATCACCCTGGAAGCCGACCCGCTGGTGTTGCTCAAGGGCAGCGAGGGCGAGTTGCGCAGTGCGTTCTCCAACCTGGTGTTCAACGCGGTGAAGTACACCCAGGACAAGGGCAATATCCGTATTCGCTGGTGGGCCGATGGCCATGGCGCGCACCTGAGCGTGCAGGACTCCGGCATTGGCATCGACGCCAAGCACCTGCCGCGCTTGACCGAACGCTTCTACCGCGTCGATTCCAGCCGCAACTCCAACACCGGCGGCACCGGGCTGGGCCTGGCGATCGTCAAGCACGTGCTGCTGCGCCATCGCGCCCGCCTGGAGATCAGCAGCGTGCTGGGGCATGGCAGCACCTTTACCTGCCACTTTCCGCCGGCGCAGGTGACCCGTTCCCGGGCGATTGGCACAGACGAATAACCCGCAGACACTACAAAACTAATGTGGGAGGGGGCTTGCCCCCGATAGCGGTGTATCAGTATCAGATGTGCTGGCTGACACACTGCTATCGGGGGCAAGCCCCCTCCCACATTGGATTTGTATGCTGCAAGAGAACAGGTTCCAGGCCCCACCCGGCAGTGAGTACTAGGCAAGCGCCCCGTCAGCCGCTACATTGGCCGACTTGTGCCTGCCTTTCAGGCCCACCTGTCCCCTATTGAACACACGGAACCTGCAAAACCCCATCATGGACCCTTCCCCTGGTATCACCCTCGCGACACTCTTTGCCGATTTCGGCATGATTCTTTTTGCACTGGTCCTGGTACTGCTCAACGGTTTCTTCGTTGCGGCGGAATTTGCCATGGTCAAATTGCGCTCGACCCGAGTCGAAGCCATTGCCCACACCAACGGCTGGCGCGGGCAGATCCTGCGCACCGTGCACAGCCAGCTCGACGCTTACCTGTCGGCCTGCCAGCTGGGTATCACCCTCGCCTCGCTGGGCCTGGGCTGGGTCGGTGAGCCGGCCTTTGCGCATATCCTCGAGCCGTTGCTGGGCGCCGTGGGCGTCGAGTCGCCGGAAGTGATCAAGGGCGTGTCGTTCTTTGCCGCCTTCTTCGTGATTTCCTACCTGCACATTGTGGTCGGCGAGCTGGCACCCAAATCCTGGGCCATTCGCAAACCCGAATTGCTGTCGCTGTGGACCGCCGTGCCGCTGTACCTGTTCTACTGGGCGATGTACCCGGCCATCTACCTGCTCAACGCCAGCGCCAACGCCATCCTGCGCATCGCCGGCCAAGGCGAGCCTGGCCCGCATCACGAACACCATTACAGCCGCGAAGAGCTCAAGCTGATCCTGCACTCCAGCCGTGGCCAGGACCCCAGCGACCAAGGCATGCGCGTGCTCGCCTCCGCCGTGGAAATGGGCGAACTGGAAGTGGTGGACTGGGCCAACTCCCGCGAAGACCTGGTCACCCTGGACTTCAACGCCCCGCTCAAGGAAATCCTCGCGCAGTTCCGTCGCCACAAGTTCAGCCGCTACCCAGTGTACGACGCGCAGCGCAACGAGTTCGTGGGCCTGCTGCACATCAAGGACCTGCTGCTGGAACTGGCGGCCCTGGACCATATCCCCGAGTCGTTCAACCTGGCCGAACTGACCCGCCCGCTGGAGCGCGTGTCGCGCCACATGCCGTTGTCGCAGTTGCTGGAGCAGTTTCGTAAAGGCGGCGCGCACTTCGCCCTGGTAGAGGAAGCCGACGGCAAGATCATCGGCTACCTGACCATGGAAGACGTGTTGGAAGTGCTGGTGGGCGATATCCAGGACGAACACCGCAAGGCCGAACGCGGCATTCTCGCCTACCAGCCGGGCAAGCTGCTGGTGCGTGGCGACACCCCGCTGTTCAAGGTAGAACGCCTGCTCGGCATCGACCTGGACCACATCGAAGCCGAAACCCTGGCCGGCCTGATCTACGACACCCTCAAACGGGTGCCGGAAGAGGAAGAAGTGCTGGAGGTTGAAGGCTTGCGGATCATCATCAAGAAGATGAAAGGGCCGAAGATCGTCCTGGCCAAGGTGCTGATGCTGGACTGACAGCAGGCATGCGGTCTCAATGTGGGAGGGGGCTTGCCCCCTCCCACATTGGTCAGGCGGTGCTCTCTAGATTACGCGCCCGGCACGAAATGCTTCTGCGCCGTACCGCGCGCGATCAGGCGGGAGATGTAGTCCAGCTTTTGCGCATCCTGGTCGATAAAGCGGAAGGTCAGCTGCAGCCAGTCGCTGTCGGGCTTGGGCTCGTAGGCGACGATTGCATGCAGGTAGCCATTGAGACGCGCCACTTCAGCGTTCTCGCCTTGTTCAAGGTCGAGCACGGCGCTTTCCAGCACCTGAGGCAGTACATCCCCACGCCGCACCACCAACAACGCTTCCTTGATGCTCAGCGCCTTGATCACGCATTGCTGGGTGCCGCTGGACAGGCGCAACTGACCCTGACCACGACCGCCGGCAGGCGCAGCGGACGCAGCAGCGGCGACCGGCGCGCTGTTGAGCAGGCCTTTGCTCGGGGCTGCCGCCACTGGCGCCGCTGCAGGCTTGACCGCTTCAGGCTTGCCACCGGTCAGCGCGCTCAGGGAGTCGTTGCCGAAGGCCGAGTTCATCTTGGTCGGCGCGCTGGCGATCAACGCGTCGAGGCGGCCGATCTTGTGCAGGGCCTGCTTGACCTTGTTCAGCAACTGTTCGTTGGTGAACGGTTTGCTGACGTAACCGGACACACCGGCCTGGATCGCCTGCACCACGTTTTCCTTGTCGCCACGGCTGGTCACCATCACGAACGGCATGGCCTTCAGATGGGCTTGCTCACGACACCAGGTCAACAGCTCAATCCCGGACATCTCCGGCATTTCCCAGTCGCACAGCACCAGGTCGAAGGTCTCGCGCATCAGAATGGATTGCGCCTTCTTGCCGTTCACCGCATCTTCGATCTTGATCCCGGGGAAGTAATTGCGCAGGCACTTCTTCACCAGGTCGCGAATAAACGAGGCGTCATCCACCACCAACACACTGACTTTACTCATCGACCCTTCATCCTATAAAACCTTGGCTGGCAGTACGCCTGACTGATGGCATTTTGCCAAAACTCTGCAGTCACGTTAGGACTTATTTCGCCCTACCCGCAATAAAATTCGGCTCGCCCACAAACGAAAACGCCCGGCCAATGGCCGGGCGTTAATTTCTCGGGCAACCTTACTTATCGTCAGATTCGCCCGGAACATTAGGGATAAGATCAGCGTTGCCTTCAACTTCGGCTTTCATGCGCTTGAGGCCCATGTGTCGCACGTCCGTGCCGCGCACCAGGTAAATCACCAATTCCGAGATATTGCGCGCGTGGTCGCCGATACGCTCCAGCGAGCGCAGTACCCAGATAATGCTCAAGACCCGCGAGATAGAGCGTGGGTCTTCCATCATGTAGGTGGCCAGCTCACGCAAGGCGGTCTTGTACTCGCGGTCGATGACTTTGTCGTACTGGGCCACTGACAGCGCCAGGTCCGCATCGAAACGCGCAAAGGCGTCGAGGGCATCGCGCACCATGTTGCGCACCTGGTCGCCGATATGACGTACTTCCACGTAGCCACGCGGCGCTTCGCCTTCTTCGCACAACTGGATGGCGCGGCGGGCGATCTTGGTGGCTTCGTCGCCGATACGCTCCAGGTCGATCACCGATTTAGAGATGCTGATGATCAAACGCAGGTCGGAGGCCGCCGGCTGGCGACGGGCCAGGATGCGCAGGCACTCTTCATCGATGTTGCGTTCCATCTGGTTGATCTGGTCGTCGATCTCACGCACTTGCTGGGCCAGGCCCGAGTCGGCCTCGATCAGCGCGGTGACCGCATCGTTGACTTGCTTCTCCACCAGGCCGCCCATCGCCAGGAGGTGGCTGCGCACTTCCTCAAGCTCGGCGTTGAACTGCGCGGAGATGTGGTGGGTAAGGCCTTCTTTGCTAATCATGGGTTTGCTCCGCAAACGCTGTAAGCCGCAAGCTACAAGCTGCAAGCTGATTTGTGTCGTTGATCAAACTGCTTTTACTTGCCGCTTGAACCTTGCGGCTTGCAGCTGGGGCTAGCCATAACGACCGGTGATGTAGTCTTCGGTCTGCTTCTTCGCCGGATTGGTGAACAGGGTGTCGGTGTCGCCAAACTCCACCAGCTTGCCCATGTACATGAACGCGGTGTAGTCGGAAACCCGCGCCGCCTGCTGCATGTTGTGGGTGACGATGACGATGGTGAACTTGGACTTGAGCTCGTAGATCAGTTCTTCGACTTTCAGCGTCGAGATCGGGTCGAGGGCCGAGCACGGTTCGTCGAGCAGCAAGACTTCCGGTTCCACGGCAATGGTGCGCGCGATCACCAGGCGCTGCTGCTGACCGCCGGACAAGCCCAGGGCGGACTCGTGCAGGCGATCCTTGACCTCATCCCACAGCGCGGCACCCTTGAGCGCCCACTCCACGGCTTCGTCGAGGATGCGCTTTTTGTTGATGCCCTGGATGCGCAGGCCATAGACCACGTTTTCATAGATGGTCTTGGGGAACGGGTTGGGCTTCTGGAACACCATGCCCACACGGCGACGCAGCTCGGCCACGTCTTCGCCCTTGCGGTAGATGTTGGTGCCGTAGAGGTTGATGGCGCCTTCCACACGGCAACCGTCCACCAGGTCGTTCATGCGATTGAAGGTGCGCAGCAGCGTGGACTTGCCGCAGCCCGACGGGCCGATGAAGGCGGTCACGCGCTGCTTGGGGATGTTCATGCTGACGTCGAACAGCGCCTGCTTTTCACCGTAGTAGAGGCTCAGGCCCGGCACTTCGATGGCCACGGTTTCCTGGGCCAGGCTCAGGCTCTGCTTGTCGCGACCCAGGGCAGACATGTTGATGCCGTGGGATTGGGTATCGTGTTGCATGGTCTCACTCCGTTCGTAGCTGCAAGCTTCTAGCTGCAAGCTGCAAGATTTGAGCAAAAGCGGCTTGCAGCTTGCCGCTTGTGGCTAATGGCTTTAGCTGTCCAACGCCTTGTACTTCTCGCGCAGATGGTTACGTATCCACACCGCCGACAGGTTGAGCGTGGCGATCACCAGTACCAGCAGCAGCGCGGTGGCGTATACCAGCGGGCGCGCCGCTTCGACGTTGGGGCTCTGGAAACCGACATCGTAGATATGGAAGCCCAGGTGCATGATCTTCTGGTCAAGGTGCAGGTACGGGTAGTTGCCGTCCAGCGGCAGCGACGGGGCCAGCTTGACCACGCCGACCAGCATCAGCGGCGCCACTTCACCGGCGGCACGGGCCACCGCGAGGATCATGCCGGTCATCATCGCTGGGCTGGCCATCGGCAGCACGATCTTCCACAGCGTTTCCGCCTTGGTCGCGCCCAACGCCAGTGAGCCTTCGCGCACGGTGCGAGGAATCCGCGCCAGGCCTTCTTCGGTCGCCACGATCACCACCGGCACCGCCAGCAGCGCCAGCGTCAGCGAGGCCCAGAGCAGGCCCGGGGTGCCGAAGGTCGGCGCCGGCAAGGCTTCGGCGAAGAACAGCCGGTCCACCGAACCGCCCAGTACATACACGAAGAAGCCCAGGCCAAACACGCCGTAAACGATGGCCGGTACGCCCGCCAGGTTGTTCACCGCTATTCGGATAATCCGCGTCAGGGCGTTCTGCTTGGCGTATTCACGCAAGTACACCGCCGCCAGCACGCCAAACGGCGTCACGATCATCGCCATGATCAACGTCATCATCACGGTGCCGAAGATCGCCGGGAAGATCCCGCCTTCGGTGTTGGCTTCCCGCGGGTCGTCGCTCAAGAACTCCCAGACCTTGCTGAAGTAGAAGCCGATCTTGGTCAGGGTGCCCATGGCGTTCGGCTGGTAGGCGTGCACCACCTTGCCGATGCCGATTTCGATTTCCTTGCCATTGCCGTCGCGGGCGGTCAGCGCGTCGCGGTTGAACTGGGCATGCAGGTCGGCCAGCCGCGCTTCGATGTCCTGGTAGCGGGCGTTCAGTTCGGCGCGGTCGGCGTCCATGTCGGCTTGGGCGGCAGCGTCGAGCTTGCCTTCCAGTTCCAGCTTGCGACCGTGCAGGCGGATGCGCTCCAGCCCGGCGTTGATCGCACCGATATCGGTTTTTTCCAGGCTCTTGAGCTGGGCGGCGAGCTTGTTGACGCGATCCACGCGAGCCTGCAGCTCCGGCCACGCGGCCTCGCCTTCGGCGATGATCTTGCCGTCCTGCTTGACGTTGACCAGGGTGCCGTAAAAGTTGCCCCACTCACGCCGCTCGATGGCCATCAACTGCACCGGCTTGGTCTGGTCCTTCAACCATTCGCCGACGATCCAGGTGAAGTCATTGCCGTTCAAGTCGCGGTTGCCGACCTTGATCAGCTCGCGGGTCATGAACTCCGGGCCCTCATCGGGCACCGGCAGGCCAGCGCTTTTCAGGCGCTCGCGGGGGACTTCTTCCTTCTGCACCACTTCGCCGATGACGATATGGTTGGCCTGGCCCGGTACGTTGTAGTTGGCCTGGATCAGGTCAGCCGGCCAGAAGTGGCCCAGGCCGCGCACTGCAATCACGGCCAGCAAGCCAATGGTCATGATGACCGCGATGGACACCGCGCCACCGCTGATCCAGACGCCGGGGGCGCCGCTCTTGAACCATCCATTCAGGGAGTTCTGTTTCACAGACTTCTACCTTTCTTAAAGCGACGAGTATTTCTTGCGCAGACGCTGACGAATCAGCTCGGCGAGGGTGTTCATGATGAACGTGAACAGCAGCAGCACCAGCGCCGAGAGGAACAGCACGCGGTAATGACTGCCGCCCACCTCCGACTCGGGCATTTCCACCGCGACGTTAGCCGCCAGGGTGCGCAGGCCTTCGAACAGGTTCATCTCCATCACCGGCGTGTTACCCGTGGCCATCAGCACGATCATGGTCTCGCCCACGGCGCGGCCCATGCCGATCATCAGCGCGGAGAAGATGCCCGGGCTGGCGGTCAGGATCACAACGCGGGTCATGGTCTGCCAGGGCGTGGCGCCCAGGGCCAGGGAACCCAGGGTCAGGCCGCGCGGCACACTGAACACGGCGTCTTCGGCGATGGAGTAGATGTTCGGGATCACCGCGAAACCCATGGCCAGGCCGACGACCAGAGCGTTGCGCTGGTCGTAGGTGATGCCCAGGTCGTGGGAGATCCACATGCGCATGTCGCCGCCGAAGAACCAGGTTTCCAGGTACGGGCTCATGTACAGCGAGAGCCAGCCCACGAACAGGATCACCGGAATCAGGATCGCGCTTTCCCAGCCATCGGGAACGCGCAGGCGGATCGACTCAGGCAGGCGGCTGAACACAAAACCGGCCACCAGGATGCCAATCGGCAGCAGCATCAGCAGGCTGAAGATCCCCGGCAGATGCCCTTCGACATAGGGCGCCAGGAACAGGCCCGCGAAGAAGCCGAGGATCACCGTCGGCATGGCTTCCATCAGTTCGATCACCGGCTTGACCTTGCGGCGCAGGCTCGGGGCCATGAAGTAAGCGGTGTAGATCGCGGCAGCGACAGCCAGTGGCGCGGCGAGCAGCATGGCGTAGAACGCAGCTTTGAGCGTACCGAAGGTCAGCGGCGCCAGGCTCATCTTGGGTTCGAAGTCGGTGTTGGCGGCGGTCGATTGCCAGACGTACTTAGGCTCGTCGTAGTTCTCGTACCAGACCTTGCTCCACAGCGCGCTCCAGGACACTTCCGGGTGCGGGTTGTCGAGCAGCAACGGCTGCAGCTTGCCACCGGCCTCGACAATCACGCGGTTGGCCCGTGGCGACAGGCCGAACACGCCTTGGCCGTCGACCACCGGGTCAACCAGCAAGGTGCGGTGCGCGGTGCTGTGGAACACGCCGAACTGGCCGGAAGCGTCGAGGGCAGTGAAGCCTTTGCGACGTTCCTCAGCGGTGATTTCCACAATCGGCGCGGTGCCCATCTGGAAGGTACGGATTTGCTTGAGGCGCTGCTCGCCGTCCGGGTCGCGGGCCATGAACCACTGGGCCAGGCCACCCTTGGAGTTACCGACGATCAGCGAGATGCCGCCCACCAGCTGAGTGCTGGCGGTGACTTCGGCGTTGCCGTCTTCAAGCAGTTTGTAGCGACCGTTGAGGCTCTTGTCGCGCAGGCTGAACACATCGGCCAGGGCGCGACCGTTGATCACATACAGCCATTGCTGGCGCGGGTCGATGAAGATCGCCTTCACCGGTTCGGTCATTTGCGGCAGTTCGACACGCTTCTGCTCGCTGGTGACTTCGCCGGTCATCATGTTTTCTTCGCGGCTCAGGGTCAGCACATTCAAGTGCGCACCGGCCGAGCCGGCCACCACCAGGGATGTATCGGTGGCATTGAGCGCAACGTGTTCCAACGGGCGGCCGGCTTCATCCAACGCGATCGGCGTTTCGCCGTAAGGGTATTCGATCGCCGGGCTGATGGTTTTCTTGCCGTCCGGGTAGGACACCTTGTAGGTGTGACGGAACACCATGGACTGGCCGTTGGACAAGCCCAGGATCACCAGCGGGCTGCCCGGCTGGTCTTCACCGATGGACACCACCTGGGTACCGGCCGGCAGTGGCAGGTCGACGCGCTTGAGTTCAGCGCCAGTGTCGACTTCAAAAAACAGCGCCTGGCCCTTGTCGGAAACGCGCATGGCGACCTGGTTCTGTTCTTCAAGCGAGATCAATAACGGCTTGCCGGCGTCCTGCATCCAGGCGGGCGTCAGCGCCTCTTCCTTGGTCAGCGAGGCGCCCTGGAACAGCGGCGCGACGACATAGGCGAGGAAGAAGAAAATCAGGGTAATGGCGGCCAGCACGGCGAGGCCGCCGACCAGCACATACCAACGGGTGAAGCGATCCTTGAGCGCGCGAATGCGGCGCTTGCGTTGCAGCTCAGGCGTATTGAAATCAATGCGCTTGGGAGGGGAAGTCGTCGTCATGGTGGAATTGGCCAGATCATTCATGCGCACACCCTAGCGATCCTGTATGACAGAAAGATGACAATGCAGTGACGCAAGAAATCCGCCGCGTAGCAAAGCTGGCAGCGGACAAAAAAATGAGGGGTGCAGGGAGCTCGTGTGGGCGCCAATTGGCGTGTTCCCACAGGGCTCGCTGCTACACCAGGCTTAGTTGCCTTCTTTCAAACCCAGGTCAGCCAGGGCCTTGGCGGCAACTTTGGCTGGCAGTGGGATGTAGCCGTCCTTGACCACAACTTCCTGGCCCTGCTTAGACAGCACCAGTTTCACGAACTCGGCTTCCAGCGGGGCCAGAGGCTTGTTCGGGGCTTTGTTGACATACACGTAGAGGAAACGCGACAGCGGGTACTTGCCGTTCAGGGCGTTTTCTTCGGTGTCTTCGATGAAGTCAGTGCTGCCTTTCTTGGCCAATGGCACAGTCTTCACGCTGGCGGTCTTGTAACCGATGCCCGAGTAACCGATGCCGTTCAGCGAGGAGCTGATGGACTGCACGACCGACGCCGAGCCCGGCTGTTCGTTCACGTTAGGCTTGTAGTCGCCTTTGCACAGGGCTTCTTCCTTGAAGTAGCCGTAGGTGCCGGATACCGAGTTACGACCGAACAGTTGCACTGGCTTGTTGGCCAGGTCGCCGGTCACGCCCAGGTCGCCCCAGGTTTTCACGTCGGCTTTGCTGCCGCACAGGCGCGTCGAGGAGAAGATCGCGTCGACCTGTTCCATGGTCAGGTGCTGGATCGGGTTGTCCTTGTGCACGAACACCGCCAGGGCATCCACGGCAACCGGGATAGCGGTTGGCTTGTAACCGTACTTCTGCTCGAAGGCCGCCAGTTCCGTGTCCTTCATCTTGCGGCTCATCGGGCCCAGGTTGGAGGTGCCTTCAGTCAGCGCAGGTGGCGCGGTGGCGGAGCCGGCAGCTTGAATCTGGATGTTGACGTTCGGGTATTCCTTTTTGTAACCCTCGGCCCACAGGGTCATCAGGTTGGCCAGGGTATCGGAACCGACGCTGGACAAGTTGCCCGACACACCAGTGGTCTTCACGTAAGCCGGGATAGCCGGGTCAACACCAGCAGCCACCGCGTTGGCAGTTGCAACGCCAGCAGCGACAAACGTCATTGCCGCCATCAAACGCTTCAGTTTCATGCCTTACTCCTAGCAGATAGGGATAGTTGGATCGGGGCCAAGTATCGGTAGGCCGTGTGAACACTCTATGTCTGGAATGTGACAATTAGATGAAAGGCCAGCATGGGCAGCGAAGGCTTATGAGCAGGGGAAGGCTTGCAAACGCGGGGGTGACACGCAGGAATACGGTAATTCAGAAACACACTGTAATCATTGCTTAAGCACATTCGTTGTGGCGAGGGAGCTTGCTCCCGCTGGACTGCGCAGCAGGCCCATTTTTCAGGGCCGCTGCGCGCCCCAGCGGGAGCAAGCTCCCTCGCCACGAACGGATCTGTTTACCGACCGCGTTTCCACAGGTAGCCACCGACCACCATGCCCATCACGCAAAGCACGGCAACATAGTAGGCCGGCCCCATCGGGCTCTCCTTCATCAGCAGCGACACCGCCAGCGGCGTCAGTCCGCCGAACACGGCGTAGGCCACGTTGTAGGAAAACGACAAGCCACTGAAGCGCACCACCGGCGGGAATGCCTTGACCATCACGTACGGCACCACACCGATGGTGCCGACAAACAGGCCGGTCAGGGCGTACAGCGGGAACAGCCAGTCCGGATGGGCCATCAGACTGTGATACAGCGTCCAGGACGTCGCCAGCAGCAATGCGCAACCGGTGATGAGCACCCGGCCGGCACCGAAGCGGTCAGCCAGTGCGCCGGAGGCGATGCACCCCAGGCTCAGGGTGACGATGGCCAGGCTGTTGGCCTGCAACGCAACGGTGGGGCTGAAGTGGTAGACGGTCTGCAGCACGGTCGGGGTCATCAGGATGACCACCACGACGCCGGCCGACAGCAGCCAGGTCAGCAGCATCGACAACACGATGGCGCCACGGTGATCACGCAGTACTGCACGCAACGGCAGCTCGGCGGCCAGGGTCTTGCGCTGCTGCATTTCGGCGAAGATCGGCGTTTCATGCAGCCAGCGGCGCAGGTACACAGACAGCAAACCGAACACACCGCCCAGCAGGAACGGAATCCGCCAGGCGAAATCCGACACCTGCTCCGGGCTGTAGATCGAGTTGATAGCGGTGGCCACCAGCGAACCCAGCAGGATGCCGGCGGTGAGGCCGCTGGTCAGGGTGCCGCAGGCATAGCCGATATGGCGTGGCGGTACGTGTTCGGAAACAAATACCCAGGCGCCGGGCACCTCGCCGCCAATCGCCGCGCCCTGGATGATGCGCATCAGCAGCAGCAAAAGCGGCGCCCACAGGCCGATCTGCGCGTAAGTCGGCAGCAGGCCCATGATCAGGGTCGGCACGGCCATCATGAAGATGCTCAGGGTGAACATTTTCTTGCGGCCCAGCAGGTCGCCGAAGTGCGCCATGATGATGCCGCCCAGCGGGCGCGCCAGATAGCCGGCAGCGAAAATGCCGAACGTCTGCATCATGCGCAGCCATTCGGGCATGTCGACGGGGAAGAACAGTTTCCCGACCACGGTGGCGAAAAACACGAAAATAATGAAGTCGTAGAATTCCAGCGCCCCGCCCAAGGCAGACAGCGACAGGGTCTTGTAGTCGTTGCGGGTCAGCGGGCGCGACGGTTGCGCGCTGCTTGCGGGCACGGAGGACATGGCAAGGCTTCTCTTATAGTAATCATCGTAAAGGACTGCACGCCCGTGACTTGCGGCGGGTTTGGCAAGATAGCAAATCGTTTGAAAAAGCACAGCGCCATGAGCACAGTTGCGCGCAAAAGCCCAGATACAGCCTCTATTTACCGACCAAATGAGCCTCAGGTGGTCGTCGTCGCGCCAGCGTCCCGATATACTCGCCCGTGCAAGCGCAAGAACCCCAAGCTTGAGGGGCTGCTGTGCCAAAACGCTGTTGGGCGCCATCCAGCCGATTTGGCAGAGTTTCCCTTTAGTTCGCCTTACGAGAAACGCATCGAGCGGTGTATGTTGGTGCTGAAACGTTTTTCCAGAAGACGGCTATCCACTTGAAATACCCATGAAGCGTTACGGGTCAGAGGCACCCTCGGCATGATCGAACTCGAACAAGAAGATCCAATCCCGCAAGGCGATCTCGCCCTGCAAATCACCGCGCTTCCGCGTGAAACCAACGGCTTTGGCGATATATTCGGTGGCTGGCTGGTCGCGCAGATGGACCTGGCCGGCACGGCCATGGCCAGCAAGGTTGCAGGCGGGCGTGTGGCCACCGTGGCCATTGATCGCATGGCCTTCCTGGTACCGGTCGCGGTGGGCGCGCAGTTGTCCTTCTATACCCAGGCCCTGGAAATCGGCCGCAGCTCGATCCAGATGATGGTCGAAGTGTGGAGCGACGACCCGCTGTCCAGCGAATGGCGCAAGGTGACCGAGGCGGTATTCGTGTTCGTCGCCATCGATGGCAGCGGCCGCACGCGCTCGGTTCCGTCGCGCGCGCGTTAAACATCGCGACGTTTTGACGGTCAATTGCCCCATTGCCTGCCATTGAGAGTGCTTTGTTATGCCGACGCCCCACGTTGAAACCGTGAAAATCGACGAGCTGGACTGCTGGCGCATCCGCCACAACGGCGCCGAATTGATGCTGGCCCAACAAGGCGCGCATATCTTCAGTTACCAGCGCGACGGCGAGCAGCCGCTGATCTGGCCGAACCCTGAAGCTGTATTCAAACAAGGCAAAGGCATCCGTACCGGCGTACCGATTTGCTGGCCATGGTTTGGGGTATTCGACCGCAACCCGCACAGTGTCCAGGCGATGCGTCAGAGCGATCAACCGGCCGGGGCTCATGGTTTTGTGCGTACGGCGCTGTGGGACTTGGCCGCGACCGCACTCGAAGGCCAAGCGTTGCGCGTTGACCTGGTATTGCCGGTACCGCCGGGTGGTTTCCCTGGATGGCCTCATCAAGTCGAACTGAAACTGAGTCTGCTCCTGGACGATCAGCTGCACATCCGCTTGACCAGCCATAACCATGGCACTGACACCGTAACGCTCAGCCAGGCACTGCACACCTACTTCGCCGTCAGCGATGTGCGTAACGTGCAGGTCGAAGGGCTGGACGGGTCGGCTTATATCGACACGGCCGACGGCTGGGCCGAGAAGACCCAATCCGGCCCTCTGCATTTCACTGCCGAGACCGATCGCATCTACCTGGATACGCCGGCTCAGCTGAGCATTGTCGATCAAGACTGGCAGCGCCGCATCCAGCTCACTGCAGAGGGCTCCAAATCCACCGTGATCTGGAACCCCTGGACCGAACGCGCCAAGGCTTTCGACGACATGGCCGACGATGGCTGGCAGGGAATGCTGTGCATCGAGACGGCGAATGTGCTGGATGATGTAGTGGTGTTGGCGCCGGGTGAAAGCCACACGCTGAAGGTCAGTATCGCTGCCATACCCTCCTGAACTTGATGGCTGGCCTCCTTGATTCGTTCAAGCAGCCAGCCTCAAGGTGTTGGCCCTAGTGATGAGTGCGGGTCAGGCATGCTGACCCGTTGGTACGTTGGGTTACGACATACTTATGTAAGACCTCATACTTAAGCAGCCTCGTTATGGTGCCCAAACCGCATCCATGGCAGGCATCAACATGACCCCCTCTCCCCACGAAGTCGCGCTGCAAACACCCTCCGACATCGCCCAACTCGCATCCCAGTGGAACGACACGCTCAGTGAGACCGTTCGTGAGCAGCCCTCAATGGCCTTTTGCGCAGATAAGCTGGTGTTGGAAACATTTACCGAATTGTTTGACCGGCATGCAACGCTGCATATCTACCTGAAGAACCCAGAGGACTCGTTGGCCGGTCCGCCCACTGAAATGGACAGGGCGTTGATAACACTGGTGAACGACGCTCTCCACACCTGTCGGATTCCGGCGTATTACACGCTGCGCAGCGACCTCTATCGCTATAAAAACAATGCGTTTACCCGACTTGATGACGCTAGCCATATAGCGATCAGAACCCTGATAGGCAAATTGCTGGGGCCTGAGTCCTATCTGAACCAACTCAACCGGTTCTGGGACTCCAATCACAGCGCAACCCAGCAACCTCGTCGAAGCCTTATAGCGCAAGCCGTCGCGCTTTTGATCCAGTGCGAGGCGTCATTGCGATTCGAAACGGCTTCACTCGAGCCCGCCAGCGTCGCACTGGTCCGGCAACTGAGTTCAGACCCGCCGCCAGAAACGCTGAATGTCTTTGATCTCAGCCTACAAGACCCAACGCACACTGATGCAATGGCGTTGGTCGGTGCATTCGCCATAAGCACCTGGCCACCGGACGAACAGCGCACACCCAACCCCACGGTGCTCTACCTGCCAGGCCAACGCCTGGCCGAGTTCACCAGCCCGACAGAACTGGAGACGGATCTGGTGAATCTCTTAAACACGGCGCATAAGCGTCAACGTCTAATGGCCTGCATTGCTCATCGTCAACATTCGGCGTTTGAACGTTTGACGCCCAGGACGCGTGTCAACCTGATGCCTGTCACTGCGGTTGAGCATTTCTTCAACCGTCAGGTCAACCTGCTAATTGACAAGCAAAGCCAGGATATAGAGCACCACTGGGCCGTTAGCCGTAACACACCAGTGGACGTAATCAAGACAATCGACCAGGCGGTCGATCTTGCACCGCTGCTGAACTTCAACGAGGCCATCAAGCGATACGCCCGCAAACTCTTGGCCCTCAGCGCAAAGCGCAGAAAGGCGGCCTCCGCTGTTCAGCAACGGTTGATACAGCTCAACACCGACCGCTCAAAGGATTTCACTGGCTTGCTGGCACAGTTGAAAACCCTTCAAACACAGGCTGCACCACAGCCACTGGCACACCAGTTCTTCACACCTCATTACCAATCACCGCTGTACAACGCCTGCGTACGGGCAGTGGACGTGTTGAAGAAACTCAAGGATGACACGGACTTCGCAGCCTGGCTGAGTAAGCGGTCGAACGAAACCCAGGGCGACTGGTCGTTCTGGGACACGCTCGGGCAGCTCGTCAGTACCCTGCCGGCTGTTGTGGATTCGCCGCTGACCCGCTTTACCATTCAAGGCTTGCTACTCCCCCTGAGCGAGGTACCAGCGTACTGGCACCATGACGTCCAAGTGCTGATAGCGGCGCGGCGCGACGTGGGTGATGGTATTCGAGAAGACGGTACGGTTCGGCTTGATCTGGCACTCAAGTTCTATGGTGTCCACATCGCCGTCGACAGCCTGCCCTCACTCGTCATTGAGCGGCTGCAAGAGCGCGCCGCCACGCTATCGCTGGATATGGATGAAGGCAGGCTGCCTTTTGATGACGTCATCGACAAGCAAGGAGATGCCAACCTGCAAAGTCGCCTTTCTCAACGTCAATTGCCCGGTAACCGTTCGATATTCACGCAACTGACCGAATACTTTTTGACGCCAGAGCGCGAAGCAAAGGCGTTAAGGACACCGACAGTGGTGCTCGAAGAATGGCTCAATACCCGGCAATGCCTGGAGTTTGGCAAACAGCTGGTCAACGCACTGGGCTGGTATACCACCGAAGATGAAACACCACCGGTAAAAGTGCTGCGCGACTTGGTCTGGCGCACACTTTGGCTACATCTTGAGCGCCCGACGGACAATGCTCGATCGACCGTCGCGGGAAAAGAAATAGCGACGCCACTGCACTGGGGCCGCCGCTATAGCTATATACGCCAACAAATCGAGAATTCCCTGGCCCAGAACCACCAACTCACCCCCGGCGGTGTGCAAATGGTCATGCGCCTGCTGCAGCAGGCTTCTGCTGCGGAAATCTGGGTGAAAGACATTCCCGACGACCTGCATTACGCCAGCTCCATCACCTGGGTGAATTTCAAGGCTGGCGTGATACTTGCGCAAGCCATAGCACCCGACGCTGCGCAACACATGACCTTCCAGCAATTGCTCGGGTTAGTGGCGACAACAAGCCAGGCAGCGACACCCGAACAACAACTGGTCCTCTCGTTGGCCAGATTGGGGCCCACGCTGGAATGGGCCACAGCCAACGGTGTACTGACGACTGAAAAAACCGAGTTCCTGCCTGAAGAAATTCAATTGGCCGTGGAAGCCTTGGAGCAGCAAGAACGCGACATCATCCAGGCAACCGAAACACTGTCCAAAGCACCACCCGGCCGTTGGCGCTTCACCACGGATGATGAATTCAACCGGGGGTTCAGTGATTACCTGAGCGGTGTCAAAGCCGCCTACCCAACCTTGATCCGAGCCTTGCTGCCCAACCTTCCGGTAGCTGATCGTCGCGCCATCGAAAACGGCCAGGTAACGCTGTATGCCCTGCGTCAGGAGCTTCGCGACCTGCAGGTCGGACAAGAAACCCCGCAGAACACCGCTGCCGCCAGAGGGCGCCAGGGCTTCATCATTCAGGCCCAAGTGGAGCAGAGCACAAGCTATTATGAGGTGTTCCCTCGGGCCGCAATCATCCGCGCGCGTCCAGATATTCAAACGCTGAAGATCGATGGCGATGTTGTTGTAAGAAACACAGGCAGCACAAGCCGTCCGAGCAAAGGAACCTTTCGACTGGCGACGTCCATGCCGTTCGACTGGCAAGCGTATCAACACGGCCACCGCCCTCGGGACGGCGTGTCCAGCCTGGTGATCGCCGAGCAGATCGGTCACGTTTTACCCGCCACGGCACCGACCCCTTCAGAGTCCATGCGGGCCGCACGCTCATGGTCTTCAGTACGCAGTCAACAGTTGGCGGCTATCGTTGCCGATGAGCTATTTCACACGGATGAATCCCAGCTCAAATCGGCCGCTCTGCGCAACACTTCCATGTACGAGGTGGTGAAGGAAACGATTGATGACTTTCTCTTCTACGCCAAAATGCTGGTGCCTTTTTGGGGCGGTGTCGAGGACATCGCCTCGGGAGATCCGCAACGCGTGGAGCGCGCAGGGTTGTCGTTGTTCACCGACCTGATCTCCTTCGCCGCTCCCATCGGTAAATACATCGGCGGTTCGGGACGCTTACTTGCACAGGCCGGAAAAATCAGTTTTCAGGCAGCGTTGCCGAGGTTCGCAACACTCACCAAAACGTTTGTGCTGGGCGCTCTTAAAGAGTTAAACCCGCTGGAAGCTGTGCCAGCTCTGCTCAAGCTCGGCGGCTTAAGTCTATTGCGGCTCAGCGTTGCCACCATGCGCCAGGTGGACGCTGGCCTGGAGCTGTTCAGGAAAGCGCTTAACAAACCAACCCTTGTACCCACTGGCCGGACGCTAGGATCGGTAGACCCACAAATCTGGAAACCCCTTCAAACGCAGGACAGTCTGTTTACCGTAGCAGGCATCGACCACGTTCCCATGCGCAGTGTCGGCACCGATCTGTTGCCTGAGTATCGCCTGATCGATCCACTGACCAATACTGTGTTCGGCCCCCGGTATATCCCATTGGGCGATGGGGGTCTGCAACGCATGCCTGATCTTGACGACTACATTGCGCCAGTCACGTATGAGCAAACCCTGGAATTCAGCCGTCGGGCCAACGGCGTCTATGATGGAAAGAATCAGCAGAGCTATGTGCGTGCCCGCGGCCAATGGTACGCCATCGAAACCCGCTACAGCCTCACCGGCGACACTGAGTTCCATATCGTTCACCCCCGCGACAAAACACGCCCTGCTCACCGTATTGTCGATAGCGAGAGGGGTTGGACGCCCGTGGGCGAAGGCGGACATGCGGGCGGAAAAAGGCTCGAAGAGCTTAAAAAAGCCAAGGCGAAACAGGCTGAACATTTGGAACAGACGCAACAGAAGTTGAATAGCGCCACAGCCCTGCTGGATCAGGCCACTCAATCCTCCGAATTCAACACGAGAAACCTGATATTTGATAAATCTTTGCTGCACAAAGAGGCCGCCAACGAACTGGGCCTGATACACACAACGCACATGGACTCGCCAATATTCAACCCGGCACATTTCAATACCACACCAGACTTCGGCAGGGCGCGGCTGATCAAAGGCATTGAAGTGGCTGACAACCTCAGCCCGCGTTACGCGGCAGTCGTTGATAACCTGGAAGGCTATTTGGAGGCTCAGCAAAAAACTATTGAACGGCTGACAGGGCCTGGTCTGCCCCTGAATCAGAGCGACCTCACCGCTGGAACGTTGAAGTCCTTTCTAGACGCTAAACGAAGAGCCGTTAACACCGTCATTGAACAGACCAAGGTACTGAAGTCGTTACTGGACGATGAACTGGAAAGGATGTTGGGCCACTTGGAAACACTTCCGGTGGAAAAAGCGGGGCCATCACCCGGACCATCACAACCTGGCACGTCGCAAGTACCGCCCATCAAACCCCCGCCATCGGCCGGTCCAAAACCTGTTCCAAAAGATCGCATTTCCATACAGATCGCCGGCGACCAGCCCCGCAGCATCAGAACCGTACTCGCCAAGCCCAGAGCCGGGAACAGCGATGTCGCAGACGTCGTTGACAGCCAGGGTCAGCGCATCGACACCTATTACAACCCCGGCGAGGACAAGCTCTGGATCAAATCCTCCATCCAAATCAAAGAGCCCGGTACGACTGCCACTCCCAACCAGACGAATATCACCAGGGAGCTCAAAGCCGCCGCCGAAAAAATGCAGGACGCGATCAAGGAATATGATGACCTTATCGTGTTTTATAGAAACAAACCGTCTGGCGAACCTGCGGGTGCCGAAGCGCTTATCAGGTCCGGCGCGATCAAACTCAACCAGGGAGCCGATGACCTTGAGGCCGCCTGCAGCGCCGTCACCGACGAGGCAACCCGGCAACGTCTAGTTGCGCAAGTTCGCCATTTCAGGGAGAACGCTGCGCGCATTAACACAATGGCGAAACTGGTGCGTCGGGAGCTGATTTCCAAACAAGCCCCCACTGGTAATGCTCTGGAGTTCCTGCAAAGCCAACCAGGCATCCTGCGCATTCGCAAAACCCTTGACCGATTGGCAGGCACTCGGCAGATACCAAAGCCTGGCACCAGCCGTTGGGTAAAAGTCCCGGACTTCCTGGACGAGTTCGAAATTAAAATCGCAGACACCGTGTGGGCTTACGGTCACATGCACTTTGAACAAGCCTCCCACACCGTCCCCGCCAAAATCTATCTCAAACCACCGGGACAGCGAGCGCTGTACGCAAACGCTCAGACCAGCGCCGCTCGCGAAGGCCGCCGCTTGGATATCCACCGCGCAGAGATCGATTGGCCACAGGCCCGGCGGGTGTTTTACCCAGAGTTGGCAGGATGACTCAAGGCGTATGTCTGCGCACGGATGCGGGTAGAAAATGGGTTAAAGGTCGGACTCTTTCACCACCCTCACCTTCCCCGCATCCAGCGCATACGCTGCATCGGCCAGGTCATTGTTGACCTTCTCCACCTTCAACGTGCCGGTGACCCACAGCGGCGTGTAGATATCATCCAGCTTCAACCCCTTGGGATAACGCACCAGCACCAACTGGTTGGGCGGCGGTGGCGGCACATGGATGCAGGCGCCTGGGTAGGGCACCAGGAAAAACAGCGTGCTGCGGCCCTTGGCGTCGGTTTCCAGCGGCACCGGATAGCCGCCGATGCGGATGCTCCTGCCGTTCATGGCTGCCACGGTCTTGGTGGAGTACATCACCGCCGGCAAGCCTTTGCTCTGCTTCAGGCCGCCTTTGTCGGTAAAGGTGCCTTGGGCTTCGGGGGAGTTGTGATCGATCTCGGGCATGGCCTCGAGGGCTTTCTGATCCGACAGTGGCATCAGCTCGAGCCAGTCGGTTTCCGGCAGTTCGCCAGCGTGGGCCAGGCCTGAGCCCAGCAAGAGGAGAGTCAATAAAAGACGGCGCATGCTAAGGCTCGGCAAGTTCAAGTGGCGAGCATTCTAGCCCTCTGCGCCTGCGCAGCGCAGAGGACTTTGTCGGCTGATTACTTCTTTTTGATCAGGCCGTAGATCACCAGCAGCACAATGGCACCGACCAGCGCACCGATGAAGCCTGCGCCTTGACCGGCCTGGTAGATACCCAGGGCCTGGCCACCGTAGGTCGCAGCCAGGGAGCCGGCGATACCCAGCAGGATGGTCATGATCCAGCCCATGCTGTCGTCGCCGGGCTTGAGGAAACGCGCCAGCAGGCCGACGATCAAGCCGATAAAGATGGTTCCGATGATACCCATGGCATTTCCCTCTGATTGGTGTGAGTCATGCCAAAGCCTAGTCAGACTTTGGCATCCTGCAATCAGAGGGACATGGGGCCTCAATGGTTCCCGCGGCGATCAGGCTTATTGCTCGGCGATCAGGGCTTCGACCTTGAGGATCTGTGCCTGAAGCGTCGCGCGATCCTTGCAACGCAGGTTGGCGTGACCCACCTTGCGCCCGGCCTTGAAGGCCTTGCCGTAGTGATGCACATGGCAATCGTCGATCGCCATTACCCGCTCAACCGGCGGCACCACACCGATGAAGTTGAGCATGGCGCTCTCGCCAACCTTGGCCGTGGAGCCCAGCGGCAAGCCCGCCACCGCCCGCAGGTGGTTTTCGAACTGACTGCACTCGGCGCCTTCAGTGGTCCAGTGCCCGGAGTTGTGTACGCGCGGGGCGATTTCGTTGGCCTTGAGGCCGCCATCGACTTCAAAGAACTCGAACGCCATCACGCCGACGTAATCGAGCTGCTTGAGCACGCGGCTGGAATAGTCTTCGGCCAGCGCCTGAAGCGGGTGATCGGTACTGGCCACGGAGAGCTTGAGGATGCCATTGACGTGGGTGTTGTGCACCAACGGATAGAAGCGGGTTTCGCCATCGCGGGCACGCACGGCAATCAGCGAGACTTCGCCGGTGAACGGCACAAAGCCTTCGAGCAGGCAGGCGACGCTGCCGAGTTCGGCGAAGGTACCCGCCACATCGGCAGCGGTACGCAGCACTTTCTGGCCCTTGCCGTCATAGCCCAGGGTGCGGGTTTTCAGCACGGCCGGCAGGCCGATGCTGGCGACGGCGGCGTCAAGGTCCGCCTGGGACTGGATATCGGCGAAGGCCGGCGTCGGGATGCCCAGGTCCTTGAACATGCTCTTTTCGAACCAGCGATCGCGGGCGATGCGCAGGGCTTCGGCACTCGGGTACACCGGTACGAACTGCGACAGGAAAGCCACGGTTTCAGCCGGGACGCTTTCGAATTCGAAGGTCACCAGGTCGACTTCGTCGGCCAATTGGCGCAGGTGGTCCGGGTCGCTGTAGTCAGCGCGCAGGTGTTCACCCAAAGCCGCCGCGCAAGCGTCCGGCGCGGGGTCCAGAAAAGCGAAATTCATACCCAGCGGGGTTCCCGCCAGCGCCAGCATGCGGCCCAACTGGCCGCCACCGATTACACCGATTTTCATCGTCAACAACCTCAGGCGATACGTGGGTCTGGATTGTCCAGCACGCTGTCTGTCTGCTCAGCACGGAATTTTTTCAGCACCGCATGGAACTGCGGATGCTTGGCGCCCAGGATGCTGGCGGACAGCAATGCGGCGTTGATCGCGCCGGCCTTGCCGATCGCCAGGGTCGCCACCGGAATGCCGGCCGGCATCTGCACGATGGACAACAGCGAATCCACGCCCGAGAGCATTGAAGACTGCACCGGCACACCCAGCACCGGCAGGTGAGTCTTGGCCGCGCACATGCCCGGCAAATGCGCCGCGCCGCCGGCACCGGCGATGATCACCTCGATGCCACGGGATTCTGCTTCATCGGCATACTGGAACAGCAGGTCCGGGGTGCGGTGGGCGGAGACCACCTTCACTTCGTACGGAATGCCGAGTTTTTCCAGCATATCGGCGGTGTGGCTAAGGGTGGACCAATCGGACTTGGAGCCCATGATCACGCCAACCAATGCACTCATCGTCGTGCCTCTTCTCTCTGGGCGCCCGCAGGCGCGTCAAAAAACAACAAGCCACGCAGGAAATCCGGCGTGGCTTGGTGTACGAATTTAGGCCGGTTGGACCGGCCGAAGGCCGCGCAGTATACCGTAATAATCCAGATAAACAGCCCCTTGGATGACCATCTGTCTTGAGACGTGGAAAAGGCGTTTACTGACCCAGAAGTCAGCCAAGTTAATACACCGCCTGCACTGCATCCGCATCGGGTTTTATTGGCCACTCTATTATCCCGACATATCAAAATTCGTTAAAAACCAATTTACATATATTCATAAACATCTTTTGCGTTTTCAGTTTCTGATAGCCGCTCTAATCTTCAGTTTCATCAAGGAGATTCCCATGCGCGCAATCAATCCCTCACCCGTATCGCCAGCGACACTTCCCATCCCCCCAGGGTCGGAAAATACGCCATCCATAACCCTCAATCCCAGCGGCAACCCGGTCATTCTTTCCCGTCGCCGTGCCGACCTCAGTCGCATGGAAGAACCTGGCTTCGCTCCCACACCACCCCCACTGACCTTGGACATTGAGGAGCATACGGTAGTCCTTGCACCTAGGAGAGCAGATCGCAGGCACCAGAACGAAGATGACGAATCCCTTGAAGACCAGCCGACGCCCCGGCTGCAGAACACACCCAGCGTGGCAGAAGCAGGCGATGGGACTGATCCGAAAAAGCCGCTCGTCATAAACGTATACATACATGACGACCTCTATCAGGAACATCAACCTTATTCATTCTATGGGGATTATTTCAGTTGGCTGGAAAAGGAACTTGAGTTCATTACAAGCCGTGATGTCATCATTGAAATGAAAGATAAAAGACAGGCACCGGAACTCACCAACTACGATTACAAACACAGCGACTTCAACGTCGCCAACCAGGGCTGGGAAAAAAGAGTGAAAGAACACCTCGGCGAAAACCAGAGCAGTGCCCAAGCCGGCCCGCCCCCGAAACACTTGCTATTTACCGAGAGCACCATAACCGATGGTGTGGTTGATTCTATTGAGGGCGTGGCCCTTTACAAAGGTGACTACGGCATAGCATCTAACAATTTCTATACCACACCCGCCCATGAAATCGGTCACATGCTGGGCGCAACCCATGAAGATAGCGAAGTGGTTTACAAGGATGGCTGGTGGTTCGATACGAACATGAAAAGTGATCTTTTTTCAGCGCTCAGGGGCAACAGCTACACTTTCAGCGATGCGAACAGGGAAAATATTCGCCGGTGGAGTGAGCGTTTCCCGTAACGGTCGGATCGTGTGCGGGCCGCGCACACCAGGCCAAGTCAGGCGGAAGGGTTTACCGCTGCACCTTCCAGCTTGCGCCACAACAAGCGCACGTTCGCCTTGCGCACCAGTGCGCAGCGATACAGCCGAATCTCCAGCGGCACGTGCCACTGCGGTCCGCCACACACCACCAACTCGCCCCGCGCCAGTTCCGCCCGCACGCTCAACTGTGGTACCCACGCAATGCCCAGCC
Source organism: Pseudomonas sp. MUP55 (assembly GCF_034043515.1). Classification (NCBI taxonomy): domain Bacteria; kingdom Pseudomonadati; phylum Pseudomonadota; class Gammaproteobacteria; order Pseudomonadales; family Pseudomonadaceae; genus Pseudomonas; species Pseudomonas sp. MUP55. The sequence continues at coordinate 5,850,076 of NZ_CP138214.1, forward strand.
CTTCCAGCGCCATGCTCTTGAGGCTGTCGGCCATGGCCGTTTCGTACACGGTGGTGAAGCGCAAGGCGCGCTGACGCAGCAAGAGGTTCACCGAACGCCCCAGGAACGCCCCCGCACTGTAGGCCAGCAACGGCACGCTGCCCTCGCCTTCCAGGTCGAACAGCGGCTTGCCGTCGGCATCGGCGGCGCACACCGGGAGCATTTCGGTGTTGCCCAGGTGCAGCGAAGGGAAAATCTCGGCGTCCATCTGCATCGCCGCGTCCGGGTCGTAGAACGCCAGCATCAGGTCGCAGCCGCCTTCGCGCAGGGCATGCACGGCGTCACCCACGTTGGTGGCGACCAGCCGCGTGGCGATGTTCAGGCCCTCGTTGCGCAGCTGTGCGATCCAGCGCGGGAAGAAGCCCAGCGCCAGCGAGTGAGCGGCCGCCACCTGCATGACCTCGCCCTGCCCGCCTTCCAGATGATGCAAATGGCGCAATACTTCGCCGAGCTGTTCAACCACCGTGCGTGCGGTGACCAGGAACAACTGACCCGCCGCCGTCAGCTCCACCGGCGTGCGCGAGCGATTGACCAAGGTCAGCCCCAGCGCCGCTTCCAGGCTGCGAATACGTCGGCTGAACGCCGGCTGCGTGACAAAGCGCCGCTCCGCCGCCTGGGAAAAACTGCGCGTCGCCGCCAGGGCGCTGAAGTCTTCCAGCCATTTGCTTTCAAGGTTCATCACTGCCTCCCACGCCGAATGCACCATTTTGGCACACACGCCCGTCATGGTAACCGGGTCACATCAACATTATGCCGTTTGTGCATAGGCCAGTGTTTAACAGCATTGGCCCAAAAACTTCCACAAGCCTAGCATTCGCAGCGTTCCGGCCAGTTCCGGGTCCATATCGAGATGATTTCCGTCATGTCCTCCGCTGCATCGTTCCGCACAGAAAAAGACCTGCTTGGCGTACTCGAAGTACCGGCTCAAGCGTATTACGGCATCCAGACCCTGCGAGCGGTGAACAACTTCCGCCTCTCGGGCGTTCCGATTTCGCATTACCCGAAATTGGTGGTCGGCCTGGCAATGGTCAAGCAAGCCGCTGCTGATGCCAACCGCGAGTTGGGCCAGCTCAGCGAAGCCAAGCACGCTGCTATCAGCGAAGCCTGTGCCCGCCTGATCCGCGGCGATTTCCACGAAGAGTTCGTGGTGGACATGATTCAAGGCGGCGCCGGCACTTCAACCAACATGAATGCCAACGAAGTCATCGCCAACATCGCGTTGGAGGCCATGGGCCACAACAAGGGCGAATACCAGTACCTGCACCCCAACAACGACGTGAACATGGCGCAGTCGACCAACGACGCCTACCCGACCGCGATCCGTTTGGGTCTGCTGCTGGGCCATGACGCGCTGCTGGCCAGCCTCGACAGCCTGATCCAGGCATTCGCCGCCAAAGGCGTCGAGTTCGGGCATGTACTGAAAATGGGCCGCACCCAATTGCAAGATGCCGTGCCGATGACCCTCGGCCAGGAATTTCGCGCCTTCGCCACCACCCTCGGTGAAGACCTGGCCCGCCTGAAAACGCTGGCGCCGGAACTGTTGACCGAAGTGAACCTGGGCGGCACCGCCATCGGCACCGGCATCAATGCCGACCCGCGCTACCAGGCCCTGGCCGTGCAGCGTCTGGCCCTGATCAGCGGCCAGCCGCTGGTACCGGCTGCCGACCTGATCGAAGCCACCTCCGACATGGGCGCCTTCGTGCTGTTCTCCGGCATGCTCAAGCGTACCGCGGTGAAGCTGTCGAAGATCTGCAACGACCTGCGCCTGCTGTCCAGCGGCCCACGCACCGGCATCAACGAGATCAACCTGCCGGCACGCCAGCCAGGCAGCTCGATCATGCCCGGCAAGGTCAACCCGGTAATTCCCGAAGCAGTTAACCAGGTCGCGTTCCAGGTCATCGGCAACGACCTGGCCCTGACCATGGCAGCCGAAGGCGGCCAGCTGCAACTGAACGTGATGGAGCCGCTGATCGCTTTCAAGATCTTCGACTCGATCCGCCTGCTGCAACGCGCCATGGACATGTTGCGCGAACATTGCATCGTCGGCATCACCGCCAACGAAGCGCGCTGCCGCGAACTGGTGGAGCACTCCATCGGCCTGGTTACCGCGCTGAACCCTTACATCGGCTATGAAAACGCCACCCGCATCGCGCGCATCGCGCTTGAAAGCGGCCGCGGCGTGCTGGAACTGGTGCGTGAGGAAGGCTTGCTCGACGACGCCATGCTCGATGACATCCTGCGCCCCGAAAACATGATCGCTCCACGTTTGGTCCCGTTGAAGGCCTAAGCGTTTGTTGCACCGCTCACCAGGTTGAGGGACTAGACACCTCTCACCTTTTGAGGGCCTGAAGGCTCGTTCTTCAGGCCCTTTTTTTACCTGTAGGAGCGAGCTTGCTCGCGAAAAACTACTGGGCACCGCGTTCATCAGGAGGAACACATCACCGTTCAAGACCTTCGCGAGCAAGCTCGCTCCTACAAACCTTTAATCAGCCCGAGCAGACGGATCACGTTCGCCTAGGTATAGTGCCGCCCCTCTCGCGTCTGCGGCCGTCGGTAACGAGGCCCGGGAACCACGCGAAACCGCATGAATAACAACACCCGCAAAAGGATCGGGGTCGAAACGTTGTGCACTGCCTGGTGCCATACGACGCGTCGGACCGTCCTGCGTTTGCCATTAGAAAAATCAGCGAGGAACACTCCATGCTCGAAGTCATCAACGACTTCCTCTCAGGGAAAGTACTGATCGTGCTCATTGTCGGGCTCGGCGGTTATTTCACGATTCGCTCGCGTTTCGTGCAATTGCGTCACTTTTTCCACATGTTCTCGGTGTTTAAAGACAGCCTCAAGAGCAGCTCCGGCCAACTCAGTTCGTTCCAGGCGCTGATGCTCAGCCTGGCGGGCCGCGTCGGCGCCGGTAACATCGCAGGCGTCGGCATTGCCGTGACCCTGGGTGGCCCGGGTGCCGTGTTCTGGATGTGGGTCACTGCGCTGGTGGGCATGTCTTCGAGCTTCATCGAATGCTCCCTCGGCCAGTTGTACAAGCGTACCGATGCCGAAGGCACCTACCGTGGCGGCCCGGCGTATTACATCCAGCACGGCCTGCACAAGCGCTGGCTGGGCATGGTCATGGCGTTCCTGCTGCTGGTGACCTTCGGCTTTGCCTTCAACGGCCTGCAAGCCCACGCAGTGACGCACTCGCTCAATAACGCCTTCGGCCTCGACACCACCTACACCGGCCTTGCGCTGGCCGTGTTGCTGGGCCTGGTGTTCATCGGCGGGATCAAGCGTATCGCCTCGATCGCCGACCTGCTGGTACCGGTCAAGACCCTGGTCTACATCGCAGTGACCCTGTACGTGATCGTGCTGCAGTTCGACCATGTTCCGGCCATGCTCGCAACCATCGTCAAGAGCGCGTTCGGCCTCGACCAGGCCTTCGGTGGCCTGGTGGGCAGCGCGATCATCATGGGCGTCAAACGCGGCGTGTTCGCCAACGAAGCCGGCCTTGGCAGTGCGCCTAACGTGGCAGCCGTGGCGTCGGTGGAACACCCGATCGCCCAAGGCGTGGTGCAGGCGTTCAGCGTGTTCCTCGACACCTTCGTGATCTGCACCTGCACCGCCTTGCTGATCCTGCTCTCCGGTTTCTACACCCCAGGCTTTGAAGGCGACGGCATTGCCCTGACCCAGAACTCCCTGGCGGCGGTGGTCGGTGACTGGGGCCGCATGTTTATCTCGGTGGCCCTGGCGTTGTTCGTGTTTACCTCGATCATGTACAACTACTACCTGGGCGAGAGCAACCTGCGCTTTTTGGTCGGCAACAACCGCAAGGTGCTGATGGGCTACCGCGCACTGGTGCTGGTGCTGATTTTCTGGGGTTCCATCGAGAACCTGAGCACCGTGTTCGCCTTCGCCGACATCACCATGACCCTGCTGGCGTTCGTCAACCTGTTCGCCCTGGCGTTCCTGTTCAAGATCGCCATGCGCATCCTGAATGACTACGACAACCAGCGCGCCGCAGGCATCAAGACCCCGGTATTCGACTCCAGCCAGTTCCCTGACCTGGACCTGGACCGCAAGGCCTGGCCGGCGAATCCGGTAAAGCCGGACCCTGCCGTGCAGGTTGCTGCTGAACTCGAAGCCCAAGCGCAACGCTAAGCAGATGACACGCCGCGAGGCCTTGGGCATGCTCAGGGCCTCGCGGCGTTTTTCGTTCAGGAGAATCAAATGACCCAACCCGCCCAGAACGTCATGGTGCTCTACACCGGCGGCACCATCGGCATGCAGGCCAGCGCCAACGGCCTGGCGCCCGCTTCGGGTTTTCAAGCGCGGATGAGCGACTACCTCGCCAGCCAACCACAACTGCGCGTGCCAGCGTGGCGCTTTCGCGAAATGGCGCCGCTGATCGACAGCGCCAACATGACCCCGGCTTACTGGCAACGCTTGCGTGTGGCGGTGGTCGGAGCGGTCGAGGCCGGCTGCGATGCGGTGCTGATCCTGCACGGTACCGACACCCTGGCCTACAGCGCTGCCGCCATGAGCTTTCAGCTGCTGGGCGTGCCGGCGCCAGTCGTGTTTACCGGCTCGATGCTGCCGGCCGGCGTACCGGACAGCGACGCCTGGGAAAACCTGAGCGGCGCCCTCGTGGCACTCGGTGAGGGCTTGTCGACAGGTGTGCACCTGTACTTCCACGGTGAACTGCTGGCGCCGACCCGTTGCGCAAAGATCCGCAGCTTCGGCCGCAAGCCTTTCGCCAACCTGCAACGCCAGGGCGGCGTGGCCCGTGCCGAATCGGTGCCGGACGCGCTGGATTATCGCCAGAACAAGGCGCCAGCCTGCATCGGCGTGCTGCCGCTGGTGCCGGGCATCACGCCCGCGCAACTCGACGGCTTGCTCGGCAGCGGCATTCAGGCGCTGGTGCTTGAGTGTTTCGGCAGCGGCACCGGGCCGAGCGACAACCCCGAGTTTCTCGCCAGTCTCGAACGGGCACGGGATGCCGGCATTGTGGTGGTGGCCGTCACCCAGTGCCATGAAGGCGGCGTGGAGCTGGACGTGTACGAAGCGGGCAGTCGCCTGCGCAGCGCAGGGGTTGTCTCGGGTGCGGGCATGACCCGGGAAACCGCGCTGGGCAAACTCAACGCGCTGGTCGGCGCAGGTCTTGCGGCGGACGTGATCCGCCAGCTGCTGGCCGTCAACCTGTGTGGCGAACTGGACTGACGCCGGCGCATACATAAGCACCGCCCCTCCTGATGAAGCGCTTTCTAGCATGGTGACGCCCGAGGCATGACCCCGGGTTGTTTCCCTCGCCGCGCCCATCAGGATCCACCATGACTTCGACTACCGCAGTAAAAACCACCCGCGATCCTACGGTCGCTCTGCTGAACCAGCTGTCCCTTGGCCCCTCGTTTCGCGAAGTCGCGGCCGTCCTGTTGCGTGAGCAACTGCAAGTGCGTTATCCCAACGTGGACATCGACCCAGGCATCGCCATGATCGGCACGCCCCAACGCGACATCGTCGGGGACCGAATTGTCACCAAAGCCGTCGAGTACGGGACACTGGCCGGTATCCTGGCCAGGCAGGCGGTGCTGGCCATCCCGGCCCTGTATATCGAGGGTGAACACTTCCTCACCCAGCAGCCCATCACCGAACCACCTGTGCATTTACCGGTGCGCGTCGATGAGATTGCCAGCATCATCAACCATCTGGCGCCAGTGATGCTGCGAGGCTATCAGGCCCTGCAGCTGGAGTTCTGGAATCAGCCCAACGGCCACACCGGCCCGCATTGGCGTGGGCTGTCCAACATCCTGCGCGACGCCTGGAACGTGGACACGATCCCTGGCTGGAGCCATGACGATTGCGTCATGGCACGCAAGCTGTTCCGCGCGGCCGACCTGAAGGATCGCCGTCTCAACGACAGCCACGACACCCACGCGTACGTGCTGGATATCGATGAGGTCGGTGACGACGACACCAAAACCCACGTCATTGACACCATCGTCGCGGTGCTGATCGGCAAACAGAACGGCAGCGAAGTCGTGCTCACCTACTCACCGCTCCAGGGCTACGACCGATATACCTCCCGCGAGCAATTCGACCAGGCTGTACCCGCACTGCTGGCTCCTTCCGTCGAGCGCAGGAAACTCCAGTGGCGCCTGTTCGAGCCCGAGGGGAACTTTTTCGATTGGCAAGCCTGCGAGTTGATTTCGATGCAGATCGAAGCCATCGGCACCCTCGATTTCTCGGATATCCGAGGCACCCAGGCGCCGCTGCCCACTCGTCCACGCGGCGAGACCACAGGTGAGTCACCCAACATGGCCTGGCTTGAACAGGCGTTGCCCGACTGGCTGCAAAAAGCCAGCGCTGCTGACCTCGACGCCTATTCCCGGCACCTCAAAGACCTTTCCGCACTGCACAGCCTCAACGCCGGCAAGTCCTACCAGGACGGCATCGCCACCATTGAACAGTTCGCCCTCGACAAGCTGAAGACCGAAATGCTCTATGACGGTCACACCAATGCCGTCAGCCTGGCGCTCGACACCTACGAGATAGAGGTACGGAGCCAAGTGATCTGGGGCACCTTCACGGTGCCGGGTCAGGTCGAAACCACTACCTTCAGCCTGGCGCAATTGGCGCTGCAAAACCTGATTGCCCTGCCCCTGGGCAACAAGATCCTGCGTCAACGCAACGGCCGCACCATTCCCGACTGGCTGACAGTCAGCTATGTGGAAGAGCTGATTACCCGCATCGATATCGGCAGTACCTACCCTGCCCTGGTCAAGAGCACACTGCTTGGCGACCAACAGGAGTCAGCCCGGCGCCAGCAACTGTACGCCAGCCACCTGCGCATTCAGCTGCCATTGCTGGCGCTGCAGCTCAAGATACGCAACGAGGCCGGCCTGGATGAGCGCGGCTACCGGTATGTCGCTGCAGTAATGGCGCGAGAGGAAAACGATCGGCAAGTCGAGGGGCAAGCCATTGTGATCCGGCCGTTGGCGTTCGTCCCCAAGCGCCGCACCGACGCGTCCATGGATGTGGTGGCCAATATGTTTGTCATCGGTCCCCGGGACATGAGCGCCGGTCCCTGCCTGCTGTACCGCCCCCTGCTCGACCAGCCGCTGGCACAATACCCTTCGCCGGCGAACCTGCTGTATTCGATCCAGCAGTCCGCGAGCCTGCGGGACTCGGTGCTGGCCTGGCTGCCCGATGGCGCACGTGATGACTATGCCCGTTACGTATTCCCGGGGACGCTGCCATCGCCCTGGGCGGTCGTCGAATTTCTGGTGGACCCAGGCAAACTGCTGACCTTGAGCGGGCCCATGTCGCTGGGTGAGGGCACCTTGACTGGGGACCCGTTCGAGGCCTTGTTCAAGGCCAACGCCAATGCACTGGTAACGCTGGCGGACCGCCAGTCCGTGTCGAACGCCGAAGCGCGGTGGGCGACGCTCAAGCACGCCGGCTGGCTGATCTTCAATGCGGCCCTGCCGTTTCTTGGCAGTGCCATCGGCGCCGGGGCGTGGATCTGGCAATTGATGGATCAACTGCAAGCACTCGTTGAAGCCCAGGATCACGCCGACACCCAGGCCACCTGGGAACGCCTCGCTGACCTGCTGATGAATCTGGGTCTGGCCATGGCGCTGCACAGCCTCACCCGCAGCACATCACGCGGCCCGGCAGAGAAGAAGACCGAGCCAGAGCAGGTCTCGCCGCCCGAGGCCATCCCTCCCAAAGCGCCGCCGGTAGTGAGCAAGGTGGCCGACATCCGCGATGGGCAATGGCCCCTCGATCACGCTCTATCCTTGCATACCAGCGGTGCATTGAATCAGGCCCCGACGCGCCTTGGCGCCGTGCTGGACAGGTTCAAGCTCAGCAAACCGGCCGACCTGGGTGAGCCCATCAGTGAGGCCGGCCCCTACAGGGACCTCTACCCGGCCGACGGGAAATACTACGCCCCGGTGGGCACGCGCTGGTTCGAGGTGAAGGTGGACGATAATGACAGCGTCATCATTGTCGACCCGCATCAACCCCGACGTACCGGGCCACCGTTGGTTGCCAATCGCCAGGGCAGCTGGTTCGTCGATACCCGCCTGCGCCTGCGCGGCGGCGGCCCCAAGAGCCTGGCCCGTAAGGCGCAGACGCTCGCGCAACAGCGCGCCGAGACATTGCGCAAGCAGCTGAGCGAATTCGAGAAGGCCAAAAAGACCGCACAGGGCGAGCTGCAGAAAGCCCGCCAGCAGATGGACGAGGCCGCTTCAACCTCCGCCCAAGCGCGGCGACAGGACTACCTGCAAACCCTGGAAAGCCAACGCCAGGACTATGAAACCGCGCTGCAGCGTCTCAAGGAACTGCACATCCATGCGCCGACTCCTGACTATGCGCCAAGGGCCATCGGCTACGTCAAAGCCCAACTGGACCTCGAGGCGGCCAGTCTTCGAGAAGCCCAGGCCGAATTCAGCCCCGTGTACAAGGAGTTTCTGAGGCATATCGAGCAAGAGGCCGCTTCGCCCCAGGAGCGACAGGTTGAAACAGCCCAGAAGATAACGGACCTCACCCCGAGCATCATCCAGCACCTGGACTACATCGACACTCGCTTCAGCCAATTGCGTAAGCTGTCCATCGAGGGGTTGGAGCTGATCCGGAGCACCAGGCGCCTGCTGCCCGCCTACACCAGCGATATGCTCAAGGCATTGAACGTCACAGTCGCCCGCGACTTGTGCCTGGATCCGCGAACCATCGCCACCACGCCGATGGCCTGGGCGACGATCGACAGTATCGTCGACCACGCGGTGCTGGCGATCCAATGCTTGCAGGACACCCTGGAAGAACGCAGCGAATCCCGCCTGGACGAACGGATCGACAGCCTGATCAGCCTGATCGAGCAGTTCAAGCTCGTAGACGAGCGCCTGCAGGATTTTCCCGAGGAGTTCAGTGACGAAGCGCTTAGCGCGCCGATTGAGCGCCTGCGCCAGCAAATCGAGGCGTACAACAAACAGAGCAGCCACCACCTGGCCCTGCTCACGGCCGAACGCACTATGCTGCGAACCCGTGCGACGCCACCGCCAACCCCGCCGCGACCGAAGAAGATATTCATCAATACCCGCTACTACGGGGTCCTGATCGGGGAGCAGCGCCTGACACCGATTGGCCTGGAAACCGACCTGGTGGATATCCGCTCACCCTTGACGGAAAAAATCGTCGCCACCTTCCACGAGAAAACCCCCGGCGTGTGGATTGAACACCTGCCCAGCACCTCAACGTCCGCCCCCGTCGTCGATTTGCAGACGAGCATCAATGCCGGCCAGACGCTTATCGACCAGTTGCCCGCCTTCGAGCTGCGTGCCACGGCCCAGGCCAACAAGCCATCGCGCAGCGCCATCGGTGTGGAGCAGATGTTTCATCAACATGCCAGGCGGCTGGAACAGGCCAGTGCTGATATTGACGAGGCGCTCACCGCCGGCAACGCCACCGAAAGCAACATGCCGTCTGCCGCCACGGTCAACAAGGCACTCAATGACGAAGTCAGTAGCCTCAATCGACAGGCCAAGGAGCATCGACTAAGAATCAGCAAACTCAGCCCTCCCACAATGACAGCTCTGGAGTGGCTGATGCGCAACGGGCAATTCACGATAAAGAAAACCGTCAACCGTCGCCGCATCAAAGGCCAAACCCCTGACTATCTGGATGAATACGCCATCAGTGAGCGCGGCTCCCACGAAGTCCTCTGGTATGCGCATTTTCACTACAGCACCCACTGGACGCCGAATAAATCATTCATCAGCGCTCGCCTGAAAACTGTAGCGGAACAGCGGCTGGGGGCGGCGGCTGACTCCGTCAAGGGCCTGGATGAGACACAAAGGGTGGCCTTCTACAGCAGCGAGATCAGTCTGGCGCAAGCCCAGCGGGTGTTTTTCCCATAAGCTGATCTGGACGGGCAACGGCACACAACTTGCTGCCTGGCCTGGGTCTCTGTCGTGGAAATTGCCATGCTCCATTCACACCTGACCACCCTCAATGCCGTGTCCCTGATCCTCACCACCTTCGAGGCCCAGGGGCTGGTCGGCGAAAACCTGCTGGCGGGCAGCGGCATCTGCGCGGCGGACCTTAGCCGCGCCGACACCCGTATCACGACCCATCAGGAGATGCAGGTGTGCGCCAATGCCGTGGCCTTGCGCCAGGACATCGGCCTGGAACTGGGCCGGCGCATGCATGTTTCGTCCTACGGTTTGCTCGGCTATGCGCTGCTCACCAGTGCCACCTTTGGTGACGCTTTGCGCCTGGCGCTGCGTTATCCGGCGCTGCTGGGAACACTTTTCGAGCTGAGCCTTGAGGAAGATGGCGAACGGATCTGGTTCACCGCCAGCGATTATCGGGAGAATCCGGCACTGGCGGGGTTCAATGTCGAGTTTTGCCTGGTGTCGCTGAAAGTCATCTGCGACGACCTTTTAGGGTGCGCGCTGCCGTTGCTCGGCGCGCGTTTCGAACACGCCGCGCCCGACTATTGGCGGCGCTATGCCGACCCCTTCGATTGCCCGCTGCAATTCAACGGGCGCAGCAACGCCTTCGCGTTCGACAAGCACTGGCTCGACCGCCCCTTGCCCCTGGCCGACCCGGTCACCCACCGCGCCATGGCCGAGCGCTGCCGCAAACAGAACCTGGAGTTCACCGGCCGCCAGGCATGGCTGGGCCGGGTGCGCCAGTTGCTCGCCGCGCAACTGCATGCCGCACCGGGCCTGGAAGGGTTGGCCGAGCAAATGAACTGTTCGGCGCGCACCTTGCGCCGCCACCTGCATGACCTAGGCTGCAGCTACCAGGAAATGCTCGACGAACTGCGCTTCGACCGGGCCAAACAGTTGCTCGGGCAAGACGGGCTGGCGATTCACCGGATAGCCGAGCAACTGGGCTTCAGCGAAACCGCAAGCTTTCGCCACGCCTTCGTGCGCTGGAGCGGCGTGACGCCGAGTCAGTTCCGCGCCTGATGAGCGAATAATGGACAGACTCTTTGGCCATATCGATCCCCTTTTGGCCGCTGCGACCGTTCTCCCGCGCCGCGTCTGCCTCGACACTGCAAGGCATTCATGAGCCTGCGGAGAACACTGATGCTGACAATCTATTCGCACGATCACCACCTGCACCACGGCCGTTGTGAGCTGATGGACGGGCGACTGATGCCCTGCTTCGAAATGCCGTCGCGCGCAGACCACGTGCTGCAACGGGTCAACGATCGCGCACTGGGTCCGGTGCAGCCGCCTCGCGACTTTGGCCTGGGGCCGCTGGAACGCGTCCACAGCTCGGACTACCTGGCGTTCTTCAAGGGTGCCTGGGAGCGCTGGACCGCCTTCGGTGAGGACGGCGACCTGCTGCCCTACACCTGGCCCGCCCGCACCTTGCGCCAGATCCTGCCCACCAGTCTGCACGGCCAGCTGGGCTACTACAGCTTCGACGGCGGCGCGCCGATCACCGCCGGCACCTGGCAGGCCGCCTACAGTGCCGCGCAAGTGGCGCTGACCGCTCAAGCGGCGATCCAGCATGGCGCCCACAGTGCCTTTGCGCTGTGCCGGCCACCGGGGCATCACGCCGCCAGCGACTTGATGGGCGGCTATTGCTACCTCAACAACGCCGCCATCGCTGCACAGGCGTTTCTCGACCAGGGCCAGCGCAAGGTCGCGATCCTCGATGTCGACTATCACCACGGTAACGGCACCCAGTCGATTTTCTACGCGCGCAGCGATGTGCTGTTCACGTCGATCCATGGCCATCCGGAAGCGGAGTTTCCGTTCTTTCTCGGCTATGCCGATGAGCCCGGCGAGGGAGATGGCCAAGGGTTCAATTTCAACTACCCACTGCCCGCCGGCTCCGGCTGGGACACCTGGAGCGCCGCGCTGGAAGAGGCCTGCCAAGAAATCCACAGCTATGGCGCCGACGTCATCGTGGTGTCGCTGGGCGTCGACACGTTCAAAGACGACCCGATCTCGCAGTTCAAGCTCGACAGCCCGGATTACCTGGCCATGGGCCGCCGCATCGCACGCCTGGGCAAGCCCACGCTGTTCGTGATGGAAGGCGGCTACGCGGTGGAAGAAATCGGCATCAATGCCGTCAACGTACTCGAAGGCTTCGAACAAGAGGTAGCGGCCCAATGAAAGCGCTCACATCCCTGGCCTTGTGCACGGCCCTGCTGGCCGGTGCCGTGCAGGCCGAAGAAAAAACCCTGAAGGTCTACAACTGGTTCGACTACATCACGCCCAAGGCGCTTGAGGATTTCAAGGCGCAGAACCCGGCCATCAAACTGGTCTACGACATCTTCGACACCAACGAAGCCCTGGAAGCCAAGCTGCTGACCGGCAACGCCGGCTATGACGTTGTGGTGCCGTCCAACGTGTTCCTCGCCAAGCAAATCGAGGCTGGCGTCTTCCAACCGCTGGATCGCAGCCAACTGCCCAATTGGAACCACCTCGATCCCAAATTGATGAAGCTGATCGAAGCCAACGATCCCGGCAATAAATTCGCCGTGCCTTACATGTACGGCACCATTCTCATTGGCTTCAACCCGGCCAAGGTCAAGGCCGCGCTGGGCGACAATGCGCCCGTGGACAGCTGGGACCTGATCTTCAAGGAAGAGAACATCAGCAAGCTCAAGCAGTGCGGCGTGGCGCTATTGGACTCGCCCTCGGAAATCCTGCCGCTGGCCCTGCAGCACCTGGGCCTGGACCCCAACAGCAGCAACCCCAAGGACTACGCCAAGGCCGAAGCGTTGCTGATGAAGATCCGTCCATACATCACCTATTTCCATTCGTCCAAGTACATGGCCGATATCGCCAACGGTGACATCTGTGTGGCGGTGGGCTATTCGGGCAGTTTCTCCCAGGCTGCCAACCGGGCCAAGGAAGCCAAGAATGGCGTGACCGTCGACATGCGCCTGCCCAAGGAAGGCGCGCCGATCTGGTTCGATATGCTCGCCATCCCTAAAGGCGCGCAGAATCCGCAGGACGCCTACACCTTTATCAACTACCTGCTGCAACCCCAGGTGATCGCCCCCATCAGCGACTTTGTCGGCTACCCCAACCCGAACAAAGACGCGACCGAACACGTGGACCCGGCGATTCGCAACAACCCGAACCTGTACCCCACCGACGCAGCCATGGCCACGCTCTACACCCTCAACCCCCTCGGCCGGGAAGCGGAGCGGGCCAGGACGCGGGCGTGGAGCAAGATCAAATCGGGACGCTGAGACGCAGCGCTCAGTCCGCCCAGGCCTGGCGTAGACGCGCCAACGCTTGAGCGATAGCCGCAGGCGGCACGGCGGCGAAGCCCAACACCAGGCCTGCCTGGGCGTCCGTCGGGCCGGTGGGGCCGGGCAACCAGTAGCGGCTCAGGGCGTTGACCTCAACGCCCACCGCCTCAGCCTTGGCCACCAAGGCCTGCTCGCGCTCGAGGCTGTCGACCTTGACCATCAAATGCAGCCCCGCCGTCATTGCCGGCAAGCTCCCAAGGCCAGCTACGTTCTGCGGCCAGCCCGCCAGCACCGCGTCCCGGCGAGTCGATGCCGCGCGGCGCATGCGCCGGATATGCCGCTGGAAATGCCCGGCCGCCATGAACTCGGCCATTACCGCCTGGGTGCTGATCTCCGAATGCCGCACATCCACTGCCCGCCGCTGGGCAAAGGCCTGCATCAGGCCCGCTGGCAGCACCAGGTAACCCAGACGCAGGGCCGGGAACACCACCTTGCCGAACGTGCCCACATACAGCACGCGCCCACTGCGGTCCAACGCGGCCAAAGGGGACAACGGCGCGCCGCTGTAGCGGTACTCGCCATCGTAATCATCTTCGACGATCCACCCATCGTTACGCTCGGCCCACGCCAGCAGCTCCAGGCGCCGAGCCAGGCTCATCACCACTCCGGTCGGGTATTGGTGGGATGGCGTGACATAGGCCAGGCGGCAGCCCTTCAATTGGGACAGCGCATCGCAATCGAGGCCCTCGGCATTCACCGACACGCCCTGCAGGTTTGCCCCGGCGATGGCGAAGGCGTGTCCGGCTGCGCGATAACCTGGGTCTTCAACCGCCACGTCGTCGCCCGGCTCCACCAACAGCTGTGCACAAAGGCTGATGGCCTGCTGCGCGCCACTGGTGATCACAATTTGCTCAGCGCCGCACTGCAAGCCCCGGGCGCTGCGCAAGTAAGCAGCGATCAACCCGCGCAGACGCCAGTCACCGGCCGGGTCGCCGTAACAGAGGTGCTGCAGGTCTGGCCGGCGCCAGAATGCCGCATTCAGCTTGGCCCACAGCGCAAAGGGAAACAGATCGAAGGCCGGCACGCCCACCCTGAACGCCCGTGGCGGGCCGCTGGGAGGAGTGGACAAATGGTGCTGGTCCAGGCGCTCCAGCGCCGAGCTGTGGATAACTTTACCGTTTGAAAAGCCGGCTGAGTCTGGCGATTTTGTGGATAAACCTGGGGATAAGCCTGTTGATAAGCCTGTGGATGGTTTTGTGGATAATTTTCCTCCACGTGCCGGGTTCTGCGGCAAGTGCGCAACGTAAGTGCCGTCACCTACGCGCGCTTCGATAAACCCCTCGGCGTACAGTTGGTCATAGGCCCGCACCACGCTGTTGCGGGAAATCGCCAGGGCGGCGGCCAGGTCGCGACTGGCGGGCAACCGCGTGCCACCGACCAGTCGCCCGTCCAGCACACGCTCGCGCAATGCCTGGTACAGCTGGCGTGTCAGTCCCTGGCGGCGATCCAGTTCAATGCCGGCGGGGTTGAAAGACAGCGGTGGTTCTATCGGCGACATGAACATTGGACCTATGAAATTGACCCTAGATGGCTCTTACATCGGGCCATTAGCCTGCCTAGGATGCTGGCATTCGCCAAGGAAAATATTCATGTACACACCCAGCGCCTTTGCCCTCGACGATTTGCCCGAACTGCAGCAGCTGATCCAGCACACTCGCCTGGCGCAGCTGGTGACCATGGGTGATCAGGGCTTGCAAGCCAGCCACCTGCCCCTGCTGCTCAACCCGGACGAAGGCCCGAACGGCACGCTCTACGGGCACCTGGCCAAGGCCAATCGGCAGTGGCAGGACTTGCGCAACGGCAGCGATGCCCTGGTGATCTTCGCGGGCGCCGAGGCCTATATCAGCCCGACGTACTACCCGACCAAGGCCGAGCACGGCAAAGTGGTGCCGACCTGGAACTACCTGGCGGTGCACGCCTACGGCAAGGCCGAGGTGTTCACCGACGCCGAGCGCCTGCTTGGGGTGGTCAGTGCGCTGACCGATCGCCATGAACACGGTCGCGACCGGCCGTGGAAAGTCAGTGACGCGCCGGCCGACTATATTGACGGCATGCTCAAGGCCATCGTCGGTTTTGCATTGCCTATCGATCGCTTGATCGGCAAACGCAAGCTCAGCCAGAACCGCAGCCCGGCCGACATCGCTGGCGTACGCAATGGTCTGGCCACCAGCGCGGATGTTCGTGACCAGACCCTCGCCCGTTTTATTCCCCAAGGAGCCCCAGAATGAGCCCGATCGATATCCGCCCCGTCAGCGCCGCCGACCACACCGCATGGTTGCCGCTGTGGCAAGCGTACCTGACGTTCTACAACACCCAATTGCCGGACGCGGTCAGCCAAAGCACGTGGCAACGCCTGATCGATGCCAGCGAGCCGACCCATTCCGCCTTGGCCTGGCAGGACGGCAAGGCGGTGGGCATGGTCAACTTCATCTACCATCGCTCCAACTGGAGCATCGAGAACTCCTGCTACTTGCAGGACCTGCTGGTGGACCCGGCCCAACGCGGTACCGGTGTCGGTCGTAAACTGATCGAATTCGTCTACGCCACCGCCAAGGCAGACGGTTGCGGCAAAGTGCACTGGCTGACCCATGAAACCAACGCCACCGCGATCCAACTCTATGAGCGCATCGCCGAACGCCCAGGTTTCATTCAATTTCGCAAAGCCCTTTAAGGAGCGCAGCATGACCACCTCCCTCGCTGATTGGAACGGCGTTCCGGCGCCCACGGCTCAAGTGCTCGAAGGGCGCTTTATCCGCCTGGTGAAACTCGATCCCACGCGCGACGCCGATCAACTGTGGCAGGCCCTGGCAGGTCCCGGCGCCGACCCTAAATTGTGGGACTACCTGCCTTACGGCCCGTTTGCCGATCGCGCCGCATTCGGTGCCTGGCTGAACAGACACGCCGCCAACACCGACCCGTATTTGTTCAGTGTGGTCGACCGCGCCAACGATCAGGTGCAGGGCATCCTCAGTTTGATGTCCATCGTCCCAGCCCAGGGCCGTATCGAGATCGGCCATGTCACCTTTGGCGCGCCGATGCAGCGCTCGCCGAAAAGCACCGAGGCGGTCTACCTGCTGGCCAAATATGCGTTCGACCTGGGCTACCGCCGCCTGGAGTGGAAGTGCAACAACGACAATGCCCGCTCTCGCTACGCCGCCGAGCGCCTGGGTTTCAGTTTTGAGGGGGTGTTCCGTCAGCACATGGTGGTCAAGGGCCAGAACCGCGATACGGCGTGGTTCTCAATGCTGGATTCGGAATGGCCGGCGATTGATGCAGGGTTTGAACAGTGGCTATCGGACGCTAACCAGACCGGCTCCGGACAGCTGAAAACCCTGGCCGAGTGCAGACATTGAAACGCTGACAGGGAGGGACGTGCGCGATGCCGCTGTAGGAGCGAGCTTGCTCGCGAAAAAAAGCCCAGGCAACACGTTCACTCTGGATAAAACGTGAGGCCCGGGTTCTTCGCGAGCAAGCTCGCTCCTACATAAAGCCTTAGCTGACTGGGATCAGGTGTTTGGCCAGCACCGCGATATGCTCCGGCCCGATCCCGCAGCAGCCGCCCAGGTGGCTGGCACCGCGGGCCTGCCAATCGGCCGCCCAGTGCAGATAGCCGGGCGGGTCGAGGTCGTCGCGCAGCGGGTCGAGGCCATCGTTGGCCGTGGCTTCCTTGGGCTGCGGCGGGAACGCGTTGGCGTAGGCACCGATCTGGATCGCCACGCCAAGGCGCTCGAAGGTCTGGCGAGCAGCGTCAATCGCCGCGCCGATCACTTCGGGCTGGCTGCAGTTGAACAGCAGTACCTCAACCCCCAACTGCGCCGCCGCTTCGGCCGCGTCCGCCACCGGTTCGCCTGAGCGCAGGCGTGGCACTTCGTCCGTGTCCTCATCCTTCAAGGTAAAAGACAGCCAAAGCGGTTTGCCGTCCTCCGGCAGCCCAGCCTTAATCGCTCGCGCCTCGGCGATGGAGCTCTGGGTTTCCGCCAGCCACAGGTCGACATGGGGTGCCAGGCCGTTCACCAGCGGCGTCAGCAATTCACTCACTCGCCCAGCCTCGAACAGATCCGGCCGATAGGAACCGAACAGCGGCGGCAATGAACCGGCCACCCGTAC